>JAUQPW010000181.1 GCA_030550175.1 bacterium | reverse complement strand
GATACGGGAAGGTGGGAAGACGGTAGGGGCAGGAGTGGTCAGTGATATTCTTGAGTAGAGGTAGTCAGGAGAAAAGGTTCAGGAGAAAGAAAATTTATACTCACTCCTGAAAACTAACTCCTGATTCCGGGATTATGCCGAACCAGAATATTAGAATCTGTTTAAAAGCCTATGATCATCAACTATTGGACCAATCGGTAATCGAGATTGTTAACACGGCTCAAAGTACTGGCTCACGGGTGATCGGTCCTATTCCTCTGCCTACAAAAATAAGTAGATTTACAGTCCTTCGATCTCCCCATGTGGATAAAAAATCTCGGGAGCAATTTGAGATCAGAACCCATAAAAGAATTCTAGATATCCTTGAACCAACTCCCCAAACGGTGGATGCTTTGATGCGGTTGGATTTACCAGCAGGGGTCGATGTGAAAATCAAGTTATAAAAGAGTGTGGGCATATGGCAACAGGACCATCCTGTTATCATATGCCCACACTCTTGTGCAGGAGTACCGGTGCCTACAATAAATATTGTAGATATGAACAATTCAAAAGTAGAGGAGAGGAACCTCAACCCGGAAGTATTTGATGGGGAGATCAAAGAACATGTGGTTCATGAGGTCGTTCGTGCCCTATTGGCAAATAAACGACAAGGAACCGCTTCTACAAAGGGTAGATCGGAAGTAAGTGGTGGTGGACGGAAGCCCTGGAGACAGAAGGGAACCGGTCGTGCCAGGGCCGGGACTATCCGTTCTCCCCTATGGCGAGGTGGGGGAATCGTTTTTGGTCCCAAACCCAGGGATTATTCTTATTCCGTTCCTAAAAAAGTCCGAAGGTCTGCCCTAAGATCCGTTCTAACTGCCAAATTGAGGGAATCTAAACTCCTCGTGGTAGATAGGTTTAACCTGGAGAAGCCCAAGACCAAAGAAATGTATAAGATTTTAAAGGGTTTAACAGGAAGCGAAGAACCATCTGCTCTGTTGGCCCTTGGAGATTGGACTGAGTCGGTATGGAGGTCTGCACGGAATATCCCGGGTGTAGGAGTTGTACGTGTGGAGCATTTAGACGTTTATACGGCCTTACGACATGATTATCTTATTTTAGATAGATCAGGCGTAGATTATTTGGAAGGGGCATTGGTGCCATGAAAAAAGACGTGTATAGTATCATCAAACGACCACTTTTTTCGGAAAAAAATTCTCGCCTGAAAGCCAAATACAATAAATATGTCTTTGAGGTAGATCGAAACGCCAATAAAATTGAAATAAAGAACGCCCTCGAAGAGATTTTTGGAATCAAGGTATTGAAAGTTAATACCATCAATGTTCTTGGCAAAGTGAGAAGGCGAGGTCGAACTTCTGGTAAACGACCGGATTGGAAGAAAGCGATTGTGACCTTAAGGGAAGGAGATAAAATCCCGATCTTAGAATAGGACGAGGATTCAAAGATCAGAAGTCAGAAGTCTGGAGAAAATTATCTTAACTTCTGACTTCTGACTTCTTGCGATGGGTATTAAAACATATAAACCGACCTCACCGGGGATAAGATTTCGGACCGGTTATACATTTGAGGAGATTACTAAGAAAGAGCCTGAAAAGAAATTAATTACACCGCTAAAAAAAACAGGAGGTAGAAACAACGCCGGAAGAATTACCAGTCGCCATCGAGGCGGAGGTCATAAACGTTTTTATAGAATCATCGATTTTAAGCGAAATAAAATTGGTATTCCGGCGAAGGTAGCGGCTATTGAATATGATCCCAATAGATCTGCCAGAATTGCTTTACTCCATTATATAGATGGAGAAAAGAGGTATATTCTGGCTCCTTTAGGACTGAAAGTAGGGGATACGGTGGTAGCCGGACCAGAGGCGGATATCAAAGTGGGTAATTGCCTTCCTTTAAGGAATATCCCCTTGGGAACGGATATCCATAATATCGAACTCAAAAAAGGCAGAGGTGGGCAACTGGTTAGAAGTGCCGGAAATAGTGCCCAGATTATGGCCAAGGAAGGAGATTATGCCCAGGTAAAGCTTCCTTCAGGTGAGATTCGACTTATTCATTTGGATTGTTCGGCAACTATCGGAACCGTAGGTAATGTAGAACATGAAAACATTAGCATTGGAAAAGCCGGTAGATCAAGGTGGTTGGGAAGACGGCCCCGTGTTCGGGGAGTGGCTATGAATCCCGTAGACCATCCTATGGGAGGAGGAGAAGGAAAAACTTCTGGAGGCCGACATCCGGTCAGTCCTTGGGGTATGCCGACTAAGGGCTATAAAACTCGAAAGAAAAAACCTTCTGATAAATTAATTATAAAGCGACGCAAATAAGGAAGATAAAAGTCAGAAGTCAGAAAACCCTGGTTTCTAACTTTTATCTTCTGATCATATGCCCCGTTCAGTTAAAAAAGGTCCTTTCGTAGATGAAAGCCTGTTGAGAAAAGTAAGAAAAATGGCTCAAACTGGGGAAAGAAAACCCATTCGAACCTGGTCCCGGCGTTCTACCATTATTCCTGAATTCGTAGGTCATTATTTCGCTATTCATAATGGTAAAAAGTTTATTCCGGTGTTTATAACCGAAAATATGGTCGGACATAAACTGGGTGAGTTTGCACCCACAAGGACCTATCGAGGACACGGAAAAAGTGAGAAAACCACCACGGTAAAGAAAGCCGGGGAAAGGACAGAAAAATAAGCCAAGGTGCCTGAAGTGAGCTAGAAGATCTGAAACTGCAAGCCATAAAAACTTTAAGCCGTTTAGCTCACTTTAGAACACTTAAACAGATGTGGTAGCCAAAGCCATAGGACGATACATTCGGGTTTCACCTCGAAAAGCCAGACTTGTCATCGATCTCATTCGGGGTAAACCGGTAGAAGAAGCCCTGAATATCTTAGAATATTCCCCTAAAGCTATTGCTCGTACCATTGCTAAAATTTTACGCTCGGCCATAGCTAACGCAGAAGAAAATTCTGAAGCTGATGTGGATGCTCTTTACATTAGTCAGGCTTTTGCAGATGAGGGTCCAACCCAGCGAAGGTATTTACCAAGGGCTATGGGACGTGCAACGCCGATTCGAAAGAGATCCAGCCATATTA
>JAUQPW010000103.1 GCA_030550175.1 bacterium | reverse complement strand
ATACTCCCATACTCCCACACCCCCCACACTCCCACACTCCCATACCCCCACACTTCCATACCCCCATACTCCCAGACCCCCATACCCCTACACTCCCAGACTTTGATAGGTGGATTAATAACATCCCTAACTGAAGGAACAACCTTCCGAGGGGTTGCGTAAAGCGGTATGAAGTTTGCATATTATTACTGAGGAGGAGAATAAAATAATATGAAAATAGTGCAAAGGTTGCAACATCGTCTAAATGCGTTACATGTACACTGCTTCCTCGTAAAGATAGGTGTTAATCGAGCTACCGCCAAAGTGTGGGCAGCAAAATACGAACAGTTTGCGCATCCCCTTCTTTACAGACAGTGGCGAACACATTCCTAAACTACCTGTTTCGATCCCTAACAACCCAAAAGCTTAAGCTCAGGTTTTCCCTCTTCCTTTTTCTCTTTGCCGTTATTACTTGTGGCCGTCCTCTTTCAGATTCTCCGTCCAGGAAAAATCTCTCCCCAGACTCCCTCCAAAATTATGGCGAGAAGGATGACCGGCCGGGGACCTCTACTTCCCCTTCCCCTCAACAAGGGAAGGGGACGGAGGGGTTAATTCCCGTAAAGGATATTTTCCTCTCACCTACCTTACAAAAAACGGTATTCTCCAATGGTTTTACCTTGATAACCCAGAAGCGCCCGGGAACTGGAACTGTAGCCGTTGAAGCCTGGATTCGGGTAGGCTCTCGATATGAGGCGGAATCCCTGAACGGTATCTCTCATTTCCTGGAACATATGTTATTTAGAGGCTCGTCTAAGTATACCGGGGAAGAGATTCGTAGAAAAATACGAAGGGCAGGAGGTTACTTGAATGGAGAAACCTTTTGGGAATATACCAAGTATTATACGGTTGTTCCGGCCAGCCATGTGGATACGGCCGTTGAGGTAATAGGAGAAATGGTGATGAATTCCCTCATTCGACCGGAAGATGTAGCCACTGAAAGGAAGGTCGTTCTCGAAGAAATTAGACGATTCCAGGATGATCCTCGATTGTTTGCCTTAAATATTGTAACCCGAACCCTCTTTCCGGGACATCCTCTAGGAAGGCCCGTGATAGGTACTGAAAAAACAGTTAAGAAAATAACCCATTCTCAACTGGTCAATTTTTATCAAACCCACTATACCGCTCCTAATATCGTCCTGGTTATTGTAGGAGATCTTCATCCTGAAGAAATTATCCAACTCGTCAGCCGGAAGTTTTCCACGTTGCGTTCGGATCCTGGCGCAAAAATCCAGCTCCAACCCCCTCCACCTCAGCAGGCTTTTCGTAGTGTATCCATTGAGCGACTTTTGTTTCAGGCCTATGTAGCCGTTGGAATCCCTACCATGGGAGTAAAGGATCCAGATCGCTATGTCATGGATCTGATTAATGTTATCCTGGGGTCGGGAAAAAACTCCCGGGTCTACCGGCGTATCAAAGATGAGGAAGGATTATCCGATGAAATCGATTCGATTTACCTACCTTTATCGGATATTGGGGCCTGGGGAATTTATGTGGGGACTTCTCCCAAATACATCGAACGGGTCAAAGAGCTTATCTTTCAGGAGTTTGAAACCCTTAAAAACAAACCTTTATCTGATAAGGAACTGGAAATTGCCAGGCAAACTCTGGCAGGTAATTTTCTGATCGAACGGGAGGATAATCTCAGCCAGGCGGATTCTTACGGATGGTTCGAAACGATCCACCATGCAGAAAGCATGGAAGAGTATTTGGAGAAAATTCATCACATCTCTCAAGAAGATGTACAACGAGTCGCCCGCCGGTACTTCCAGCAAAACAAATATAATCTATTTATTGTAAAACCGGTAAGTGGAATCAAGAAAGTTTTAGCCGGTTTGGGATATTTGTTTTAGTTGTCAAAGGAGTAGAGAAATGAAGATCCCTTTGAGTATTCTAGGTGTTCTTATTTTGATCGGTTTCGTTAATATGCAGTCAGAGGCGGTTAGCCCTCAGAGACAATTGACGGTGGACGTCGAACAATCAGCTATGGGTAACAAACCACCGGCGGGAATTAACGACCTTCAGACGACCTCTTTAATTACCTTAAAAAATGGGCTTCGGCTGGTCGTGAGGGAGCGCCCGGAGACCCGAACCGCGGCTTTACAAGTTTGGGTCAGGGTTGGCTCCCGAGATGAACGGGAGGGTCAACTCGGGATTTCCCACCTTTTAGCCCATCTGATCCTCAAAGGAACAGAAGACCTTTCGGCCACGGAATTAGCCCAGAAAGTAGCCTCTTTAGGAGGACAAATAGGGGGAGGTACATCCCAGGAATATAGTCAGTACTATGCCGAGGTACCCGCTACAAACTATCGGGAAATGTTAAAGTTATTGGTAAGAATGGTAACCCGTCCGGCGTTACGGGAAGAAGACCTTGCCAAAGAACGGCAGGTAGTTCTGACCGAAATAGGTCGATTGAAGGATATTCCAGAGTCCTACGTCGATGAACTGGCCCTTCGAGAAGTGTTCAAGGGTCATCCCATGGGGAATCCCATCAGAGGCAAAGAAGATGACCTGAAAAAAATTACCCGGGATGCCCTTATCGCCCATTACCAATCCCATTACCTTCCAACCCATATGGTTGTTGTAGCTGTAGGAAAGGTAAAAACGGAAGAAGTAACAGGAATATTAGGGGAAGAAATAGGAGAATGGGGAAACGGAAGAATGCAGGAACGGCAGAATGAACCGCACTCTTCTATTTTCTCCTCCTTCTTTGAGTATCCCGAACAATCTCGACTTCGCGAGATTTCTTTAGGAAGTATCCTCCTTCAACAGGCCAAGATCCTCCTGGCTATCAGGGTTATGGGTCTACAGGATGCCGATCGTCCGGCCATGGAAGTTCTGACCGGTATGACTCAACTTCGGCTTTTTGACTCTATTCGGGAGACCCACGGACTTGCTTATGTGGTCAACTCAGATTACGTACCTCTCTCCGATACCGGAATCTGGAAGATTTATATCGAGGTTCAAGGGAAAGAAGAGAATCGAACCAGACAGGTTCTCTTTGAGGAACTAAAAGAAATCCGAATGGTCGATAAGGGTCCTTCTTTAGAAGAGGAAGTAGAGGAAGCCAAAGATTATTTAAAAGGGCGGTTGGCCAGAGCGTTGGAAACGAATCGGGATCTGGCCTCTTATCTGGGTGAAAGGGCCTTGTTCAACAGCCTGGAGAGCGAGGCAACCTATTTTTCGAAAATAGATTCTGTTACCCTTGAAGAAGTCCACCGGGTTGCAACCCGATATATCCAGGAAACCCACTATAACCTTATCGTACTGAGACCTTTCGGTTTAGTCGGAAAATTGGGATTTTTATTAAAACAGATCTTTTAAGCTCAGATCTGTTGAAGCATTTCTTGAAAGAATTTGTCTATCCAACCCCGAATAACCTTTTCGGGAGTATGCAGGATTTGAGTAGTTAATTCGGCCAGCTTGATCTGGCAGGCTTCAACCTGGTGATCTTTCAGAACGGGCACGGGAAGTTTCTTAATATAATTGGCGGAATTATTGGCCGAGGGGTTAATGGCTTCCTTCATCCATTGAGTAGCTAAAGAAGTATTGAGATAAAGTAATAAAAACGGAATAAGATCCACCTCATAAGGAAAAACTCCCACCACACCCTGATCGAATACGCTATGTTCCATCAGGGAAGCAGATAATCGGCCCGACGTGACCATAGGAACGGCCAATCCTTTTTTAAAGTACCAGGAACTATTTTGAAACCGGGCTTTTCTATCTGTTTGATAGAATCGAAGGGCTTCTCGGGACCAATCGATAGCCCAGCAGGTTTCTCCTATCAGGGGACGATGTCCACCCTTAATTAAGGGGACGAAATGCCGATCCCCTTCGATTCCAAAGGTTTTTTCTTCGGTAGATAAAGTCCAGGGATCCTGAACCAGCTTCCAATCAAGGGGTTGACCCGATTTTTTTCTTGGAGGATGATCCCGATTCCAGTAGTGAAATCTCGAGTTATCCCCCGTGTAAATCCCTGTCTTGCAGGTAGCTAACTCACCCAGAGGGACCCATCGGTACAGCCTGTCAATCCCTCTCAATTCCCAATATGAAGACAGGTTCCTAACAAATCCCCCCGGCAGAAAGGGGGAGATTTCCGGTTCCTCCTTTAAGAAAGGGAAGTCCGGAGAGGATTTATTTTCTCTTGGATTTCCCTTATCCTTTAACAGAACACTGAAATAGGAACGCATATACGTAGCCATAAGGTAACTCCGGACATAATTTATATTCAAATCCTCCGAAAGCCATAGGTCTTTATAAAAAATGGTATGGCGTTTCTTAGATGGAAGAAAATCCAGTGAAACGAGGGATTCCGGGCCATCTGAGGAATGGAGCTGGATCCACTCAATACCATCTTCCGGCTTTGGTTTCACGCGGGTGGCCCCCAGAATACAAAGTCGGGCATATCCAAAATCTACTCCCGGGAAGAAATGGGAGGGAAAGGTAATCAGATGGGTTATTTTCATTTCTTGAAATAAGTACCTTCTTAAAGGGAGATGCATACGAACGGTAAGAAAAGTATCCGGAATGATATAAACCAGCCTCCCGCCTTCACGAAGCAAAGGTGCAGAAAGTTTGAGGAAGAGTCCATAGGTTTCCCGAGTATAAAAAGGGCCCAAAACCTTCTTGAGCTGCTTTCTTCGTACCGGTTCCAGATACATACCGTAAGGCGGATTGGCGATGATTCCATCAAAGGCTACGTTTTGAAAAATCATAGGATGGGAAGTCGAAGGAAGAGCCATCTCAAGAAAATCACCTTGAAGAAGCAAGAGACGATCTCCCCACGTGCGGTGGAGGGAAAGGTAATTAGCCTGGGAGAGTTCTACGGCAAAAACCTGATAAGCTTTTTTTAAAAGAGCCTGGATAAAGTGACCGGCACCTGCACACGGCTCGAGGATTAAACTTCCAGGCGGAAGCTGAAGCAGCGAAATCATGCAATCCACAATCCGAGAACTGGTGGTAAAATACTCTTGTAAAGATTTTTTCGGCATCCCTTGCTCCCACCCCTTTTCTCTCTATTCTTCAGCCCGTCCATCCTTATCTAGCACTTCATCGACAAGGCCCTCATCGATCAGACAGGATCTTCCTCCAGTGATAAGGGATTAGACCTCTTCCTTCGAGAGGAGAGCATTAAAGGCTATGAATAAAAGACTTCCCTTGGGATGCATGGGAACGGTCGCAGTAAGTCCCTTACCTTTTGTTTCATTCCTAGAGGTGGTATCATTTTATTTATTTTGAAACTCGCCATGATAGATAAGGGCAGGTTTAAGACCTGCCCCTATAGGAAAATTTCTACCTAAGGAGTGGAGATCTCCTTCCGTTCAAGTCAACTCTGGAAGCTTAAATCCAGAGGCAACCGTTCCATAAATTCCCTATCGAACCTTAGCAGCTTGCTGGGTAGCGGCTCCCCCTCCACCACCCCTTTCCGGCTCAATTCGTATATTCTCGGCCACCTCTTTGACGCCTTCGACACTCTTGGCCAGTTCAATGACCTTGTTCCGTGTGAATTGATCTTCAACCACTCCCCTCAGGTGTACAACACCCAGATGAGTTGTTACGATTAAATAATCTTGAGGAGGAGGTCTCAGAGGAACTTCTGCCAGTTTTGCTCGAACCCTCTTCGTAATTAACTCATCTGCAGTAACCTGCTGAGGGGTACGTTGAGGTAATCCACAACTTACACCCACCCCCAGAACTACTAAAAGAACACTCCAAAGCCTAAGTTTCTTTCCTAAATCCATGATCCATATTCCTCCCGGTTAGCAATTTTAACGATTTTTTACCTTATTATCCTTATCCATCGGCCAGAAATACTTCTTGAATGCCTATTCATAATATGAATCCTAATTATAGAAGGTGCAAGTTGATAAGATTTTAATACTTTTATATTGGCTATGGATATAAATTTTACACATATTAAAATCTTAGGAGAGATTACATTTTAACCGGCTATGAAACGGGAAGGGTAGAGCTATGAAGAACCTGTCAAGAGGAAGAAGAGGTGGGTGATTCAAATTCCGATCCAGGTTCAGGCGGGATTAATTCTTCTGGAGGGTAATGGAGCCCCCTTGTAGTCCATTGGTTCCCACATTCTTTCAAGCCCTTAGATCTTAGAAGCTGGTTTAATCTTGACAGACACCTTATCCTTAAATTAGGATAATTCCCTCGTAAACAGAGAGCATCTTAAACCGATTAGATTTTTATAGGGGAGGCAGAATGAAACTAAGAGATAAAGTTGCTTTAATTACCGGAGGTGGCACCGGAATAGGAAGAGCTACTGCCGAATTGTTTGCCAGGGAAGGAGCTAAGGTAGCGGCGAGTGGACGGCGTAAAGAAAAGTTAGAAGAGACCGTTGCCGTTATCACCTCTCAAGGTGGAGAGGCTCTGGCTATTCCAGGAGATGTGAGTCGGCACGAAGATGCCCGGCAGATGGTAATGGAAACCATAGCACGCTGGGGACGATTGGATATTCTGGTCAATAATGCAGGAGCTATCGATCGGACCAAACTGGCCGATTCTACGGAAGAGGATTGGGATCGAATTATGGCTGTTAATGTCAAGGCTATTTTTTTAACCTCTAAGTATGCTATCCCTCAAATGATCAAGCAGGGAGGCGGGTGTATTATCAATGTATCTTCCATATCGGCCCTGAGAGGACAATCCGATGCCCACTCCTATTCCGCAGCTAAGGCAGCCGTCTGTAATTTAACCAAGGCAATGGCTGTAGATTACGCACCCTATAATATCCGGGTCAATGCTGTTCTACCTGGACTGGTCGAGACGGAAATTTCACGAACCCGATTAAAACCCGGGCAAACATGGCAGGAAATGGCCGAAAAATACTGGATACCCCTTTATCCCTTGAAGCGACTTGGAACTCCGGAGGATATCGCCAAAGGCATTCTCTATCTGGCATCGGATGATGCTTCCTGGGTAACGGGCATCGACTTGATTATCGACGGGGGATACACAGCCAGGCTCTAGGAACTCAGGAATGTTTAAATTATTATTTTCGGCGCTACAGGTTGAAGACTATTTTCCCCATCAGTCCACATAAGTTGATAAACTTCTTGATCTGATGCTTAAGGAATTGTTTGTATTTTCCAAACCTGAATCCTTCCATGGTCTCCGCTATGTTGTGATTGTTGCCATGAGTTAAAGGAAATAGCTTTGAAGGAGCAGTTATGGAAAACTCTTCTACTTCTGAAAATATTAAAAACTTACAGATACCTTTAGATAAGGACCTTTTCCTGCGTTCCCTTATTCGGGAACTGGCCGGAAACATTGGAAGAGGTTGTAGGACTGAAGGAGGCTTCAGGATTTATCAGTGTGGTCGGTCAAAACATAGGTGAACAGATTGATAAAGATTACAAGGAGGCCCTGTCGGTTCCTCAACTGACCCCGTGAGTAGGTGGCCGACGTAACGGTCGATTTGAACGCCGCATCCAGGGCGATTTTTACCTTATCGAGCAAGACGATGAAAAGATTGTTCTGGGAAATCGGGCCTGTCCGTTTGGAGATAAAGTACTAGGTCGTACTTCCATGTGCATGATGACTTCCAATGTGTTTGGAGCCATTGCTGCCGAGAATTTAGGTTATGCCAAAGTCGAGTTACAAGAAACCATTGCCAGAGGATATCCTCGTTATCGAGTGGTCCTCTATTTAAAACAAACTCCACAGGCCCAGACTTGTGAAGGGAGAGAATACTTCAAAAGTTAAAAATTATCATGGATTCTGAAGATTTTCTGCAGATTACCCAACCTTTAGCAGAACCTATGTTTCTTGTTTCCGGGGATGGAATCATCCTGGTAGCCAATCCCGCAGCCACCGATCTTCTAAAATTAAACCATCAAGATCTTCGGGGTGTACGGCTCAATGATCTTGTCTCCGACCCTGCTGATAAAGTTGCACGCTACCTCAAAATCTGTTCCAGAAGCCGTGAGTTAATACCCGGTTCGCTAACCTGGCGTACCCGGGACGGTCAACTTCTCCCTTATCGCTGCGAAGGAGCTGTTCTTCAGCTGAAATCCGGCGATACGGCTGCGCGTATTCTCTTACGCTGTCGTCCCAAAGAAGAGGCAGTCCATCGATTTACCTTGTTGGATCAGAAGATAACCGATTTGACCAGGGAAATTACCGAACGCAAGCGAATGGAAGCTCTATTATATGAGCAACGTGAATCGCTACGGGTTACACTTGCCAGTATCGGTGATGCTGTAATTAGTACGGATCGAGAAGGTCAGGTGACTTTTATGAATCCTGTGGCCGAGGAATTAACCGGATGGCGGCAAGAAGAGGCTTTAAGGAGGCCTTTAAAGGATATTTTCAAAATCATAAACGAGGAAACACGGAAACCGATTGAAGACCCCGTTGCTAAAGTACTCCAAGAAGGTGTTATCGTTGGATTGGCCAATCATACGGTGCTCATTGCAAGGGATGGAACAGAGCGACCGATCGATGACAGTGCTGCCCCCATTCAAGATAGCCAGGGGAATATTTTGGGAGTGATTTTGATTTTTCGCGATGTAACCGAGCGTAGACGGGCAGAAGAAGCCAATCTTCATCTGGCAGCCATTGTTGAATCTTCAGACGATGCAATTATCGGTAAGACCCTGGATGGAATTATCATGAGTTGGAATGCAGGCGCAGAAAGGATTTTCGGTTATTCTGCGGAAGAGGTAATAGGTCGGCATATTTCTATCCTGGCACCGCCCGAGCGTGTCGATGAAATACCTAAAATTCTGGAAAGGATCAGGTCAGGAGAACGGGTCGACCATTATGAGACCGTACGTCGAAGAAAAGATGGTCAGAGAATCATGATTTCACTCACGGTTTCCCCAATTCGTGATGCTACCGGCCAAATCATAGGGGTTTCTAAGATTGCGAGGGACATCACCGAATATAAACGAGCTGAGGAGGAGCTTCGCAAGAGCGAGGAACAGTTAAGAGCTATCTTCAACCAGACGACGGTGGGAATTGCTCAAACTGACCTGACCGGTCGATTTCTATTCGTAAACCAACGATATTGCAACATTGTAGGTCGCCCGATGGAGGAAGTGTTAAACTTGAGGATGCAGGACTTAACCCATCCCGATGATCTGCCCGATACGCTTGCTTTCTTTGAGCGTATGATCGCCGGGGGACCGACTTTTGTTATAGAGAAACGATATGTTCGTCCCGATGGTTCATACGTATGGGTGAGCAGTAGCATGTCGGTTATCAAAGATCCGCAGGGTCATCCTCAATATGCGATAGGCATCATTCAAGATATTACCGATCGTAAGAAGGCAGAAGAGGCCCTAAAGGAAGCAAACCGTCGTAAGGATGAATTCCTGGCCATGCTGGCCCATGAACTCCGTAATCCCCTTGCCCCTATCAATAATACCTTAAAACTCATGCAGCTTCGAGGCACCCAGGATCCAGTCTTAAAACGGTCCCTGGGTATAATGGATCGACAGGTTCAGCACATAATCCGACTGGTGGATGATTTGTTGGATATATCCCGGATCACCCGGGGCAAAATCACCCTTCGAAAGGAACCTGTAGAACTCGGCACTCTCCTGACCCATGCCGTTGAAATGAGTCGCTCACTGATTGAAATCCATAGGCATGAACTTTTGGTTTCCTTACCTGAAAGACCTGTTTATGTGGAGGCCGATCCAATTCGGTTAGAACAAGTGATTGTTAACCTTCTCACCAATGCAGCAAAGTATACGGATCCGGGAGGTCGTATCTGGTTGACCTGCGAGCCCGAAGGAGAGGAAGTAGTCATTCGCGTATGGGACACCGGCATAGGTATCCCACCGGAAAGGTTAGATCAAATCTTTGATCTGTTTACCCAAATAGATCAATCCCTTGCTCGATCCCGAGGGGGACTTGGGATTGGATTAACCCTGGTACGCAGTCTGGTGGAGATGCATGGGGGAAAGGTATCGGCCTATAGTGCAGGCCTGGGTCAGGGAAGTGAGTTTACGGTGCGTCTTCCCACCCTGTCAGGGATGTGGGGGCACACAGACGCAGAGACCCTGGGAAGAGAAAATCACCGTGCCACCCTGTCATCTTCTCGCCGTATCCTGGTCGTGGATGATAATGTGGACGCTGCAACGACGCTTAGTGAATTGTTAAAAATGTGGGGACACAAAGTCAGAGTGGTATACGATGGCCTGGCAGCCCTGGAAACGGCCCCCATCTATCAACCAAATGTTATACTGCTGGACATTGGTTTACCAGGGATAAACGGATATGAAGTAGCCCGAAAACTCCGACAAGAAGCCGGTTTATCCCAAACTATTCTTATAGCCCTCACAGGATATGGACAGGGAGAAGATCCAGATCAATTTCGAGAGGTAGGATTTGATTATCACTTTACCAAACCCATAGATCCTGCCGCTTTACGCAGCATACTGGATAGCCAGAGTTAACGGACAGAGCTCTGATCATGAAGCGGACCTATCAGGTATTGATTTTATCTACAATTGGAATAAGCATTCTGGTTGTTTCGGCTGTTTGTTGGCATTCGGTTGAAGAGATCCACTACTTAAAATCATTTTATCCCCACCGGTTTAGGGTAGAGGAAGCTTTTTACGCCAGTGCCATGGAATTAATTAAACTGATTATCATCAGTTTCCCGTTTTTTTTTCATGGTCGGTATTGGAATTTGTCTGCTTTATTATCTACGGAGGGAGACCGTAAACTCACCACAAGGCAAGGAGGCAACTATGAAAATTACCAATTTAACCATAACCTTATTCAAATGGATTACTGAACCGTGGAAAGCCGGGAAAATGCAGTTTGGGGGAAATATTCAGCTCGGGGTGGTGACCGTTCAAACCGATGAAGGGCTGGAAGGACACTCCTTTTTAGGCTCTTCAGGTCAAGGAGCCGACGCTTATGTCGGTCCGTTGATGACCCTGATAAAACCTAGGCTGATAGGTCAGAACCCACTGGATATCGGTGCCATATGGCAACAGATGTGGGGGATGCACCGTTGGGTATCTTTAAGGGCGATAGGGGCGGTAGATGTGGCCCTTTGGGATTTAGCAGGCAAGGTTGCGGGTTTACCTATCCATCGGTTACTCGGTTCCTGTAAAAGCCAGGTTCCGGCTTATGCCAGTTCGGCCTGGCTTCCGACGCCGGAAGCATACGGTCAGGAGGCTTTACATTTTAAATCCTTGGGCTGGACCGCCTACAAAATCCACCCCCATGGTATACCCCAAAAAGATATAGAGATCTGCCGGGCTGTTCGTGAAGCGGTAGGTGAGGATATGGTCCTGATGTTGGATGCCATGTGGGCTTACGGTTATGAAGATGCGGTTCGGGTGGGGAGAGCCATCGAAGAATTGAATTACTTTTGGTACGAAGATCCTCTTTCCGAAGAAGACCTCTACAACTACATTAAACTCCGTCAAAAGTTGGATATCCCCCTTTTATGCACCGAATATGCCCCGGGTGGATTCTACGGTATAGCCCAGTGGGTACAGCAACAGGCCACCGATATGTTAAGGGGCGATGTGGCGGTGGTGGGAGGTATCACTCCCCTGGTAAGGATAGCTCATCTGGCTGATGCGTTTCATATGAAGTGCGAGATCCATCACGGAGGTAATTCCCTCAACAACGTGGCCAATCTCCATGTTACCATGGCTATCCCTAACTGCGATTATTACGAGTTTTTTCCAGCTACAGGTGCCAATAAATACGGTTTGGTAAAGGATATTGAAGTAGATGATAAAGGAATGGTCTATGCGCCGGAAGGTCCGGGACTGGGGTATGAAATCGACTGGGATCTGGTACAGCGGAACACGATTCAGGTACTTAGATAGGCTCAGGACCGAATCTTAACGAAAAGGCCGTTCCGGCCGGTATCCTCCCTGATATCGAATAGGTCCCCGGAAGTCTTGGAAACGAAAAGGTCGCTCCGGACGGCGAAAACCCCTTCCCTCAAACGGATATAACTCATAATGGTAGAGGTTTTCTAAGGGATTGTAGCGGATAAAAGTCTGGGGGTTTTGGTTCCGATAGTGTAATAAATAAGTCCGATAGGCTCTGAGTTGAGAATAATCAGGTCTGTGGAATGGGATATCCATTTCTGGATAAGGATTTGGATCCGATGGAAGTGAAATCCTGTCAGAAGTCTCAGGTTCTGAGTCCATCGGAATCCATTCGGAATCAGGCTGGGGAGGTTCGAGGGATTGAACAGGAGGTTTAACCCTTTTTCTCTCCCCGTAAGGTTTGGGTCTGTAGGTTTCTTTTTTTAGATTCTTTTCCCTTTTTCGGGGAAGTAAATTAACCTCCGGCTTATTCCCAATTTGAGCTGTCTTTAACTCTGGGTCTTGTGAATGGGACTCAAGAGACTGTTGATCAATTTTTACCCCATCATCGAATTCGGAGGTGGGGAGCAAATTCTTAGATTTGTTCGAAGTTCTAGAGGGAGATCCCTTCTTATCTATAAGGGCAGGTGAGGTTTTGACCTCTCCGAAGCCGGTTCCGGGCTTGATAGAGGGAGATGAAGAAGGAGTCAACCCCGAAGGTTCGGCAACCGCATTTTCCGATTGAAGGACAATGGGATCCAAATTATCCAGACGGAGGGACAACTCTTCATTGTAGGACATATGTCTGAGAAGGAAAAGAACCGTTAAGAGAATAATTACACATACAGATAGCAAACGGATCCCTCTCAACCATTTAGCGGAACGATTTTCATCGGAGGTTACAGTAGAACCGAGCTCTTGTTTCAAGAAAGTTTTGAGGTTTTGAGGGTTGAGAACTTCCTTGAGCCAGGTCTCCGTTTGAAGACTTCTGTCTTCCAGGGAAGAGATTCTCTCCTTGAAATTTCTTTCCAGCTTTTCTATTCCGGCCAGGACCTGGTTCAGACCCTTCTTCAATTGAAGACTCTTCTCTTCTTCTAGAATTCGTGCTTCCTTTAAAAGGGCTTCCATTTTCCTATCGGCTTCTTGAATCTCTTCCAGTTTTTTCTCCAGGCGCTGAACGATCCCATCGGTTATCATAGCAGGGCTCGATGCCCTGAGTTTCTTGAGCTCTTCAATCTCTTTTTGCCTGGAAGCCAGTTCTTTTTTATAATTACCTTCCAGGATTTGAATTTCTTCCTGCAACTGCTGATTTTTAATCCGGGATTCTTCCAGGTCTGTTTGCAAAGCAGAGATCTGTTTTTCATACAGGGTCAGTTTTTTCCTGGTTTCTTCCGAAAGAGATTTATCTGCTGCGGCTTTGGCTTTAACGAGTTGTTTCAACTTTCCAATCAGAAGTTTCTCTTTTTTAGTCCTTTCTTCCAGCTCTGCTTTGATCTGGGCCAACTGTTGAGCACTCAGGGCCTTGGTTTGATCCATCTCGGCCTGTAGTTGTTGAATCCTCTCCATAAGCTGAGCCTTTTCTTCCAGCATCTGGGCTTCGGTTTGCTTATATTGGACTTGAATGGAATTCAACTTCTGATTTAATTCTTCTTCTTTCTTAAAATGTTCTTTAAGTTGATTTCTTAACGCATCAACTTCCCGACCCTTGATGAGCAAGTCTGCGAGTTGAGCTTCCAGCTCGGCCTCTTTTTTCTGATGTTCTTCAAGCTGTTTGCTTAAATTCACTCCCCGGGTTTGAAATCTGGTCAGTTCTTCTTTCAGCGCTTTTTCGGACTCTAATTTTTCCCAGATGGTCTTTTGAAGTTGCTGTTCGGCCTGTTTTACCTGCTCAAGCTCCTGGGCAATTCGCTTCTTTTCTGCCATCTCATCGGCAAGCTGTCGGACTAATTTCTTTCTTTCCTGATCCAGGCGTACCAAAGCTTTTCCACGTTGGATATGTCGCCTGGCGATCTCTGTAAATTTGAGATGATCTTTCTTTTTAGCCTGCTGAAGATTATTCAGCTCATTCTTTAAGGTTGCAAATTCCCTTTCAATATGTTCCTTAGCATCGATAATGGCCTGAAGCCGATTTTGAAGCTGAGTTTTTTCTTCGGTTAATCGGGCTATTTCCGTTACAAGCTCCTCCTGGCTTTGCCCTCCTTTCTTATCCAACTTACTGAGTCTCAACTCCAGTTGCCGTTTAAGCCCATTGACCTGATCCAACTTTTCTTTTAATAAGTTAGCTGCAATCCTAAGCTTATCTCCTTGCAACTTTAACTTCCGGTTGGCTATAATCTTCTCTTTAAGTAAAGTGTTGAGCTGATCTTGAAGTTCCTGCTGATTGACCTGGAGTTTTGCAATAGTTTCTTTAAACTGTTCCTCACTGAGGCGTTTAGCCTCCTGAAGTTCTTGATAAGTCACCGTAAGAGCTTCCAGTTTTTCCTCAAGTTCCTTTTTTTCCCGGGCGATTTGAGACAATTCAGCTTTGAGGGATTTTTCTTTCAGCTTCAATTCCGCAATTTGCCTGGAGAATTTTTGCTGAATCTCTGTTTTTTCATATCCAGCCTGAGAGAGCTTTTCTTGTAAAATCCGTATTTTATCTTGAAGGGACTTTAAATCATTAACTGAATAGGCTTCGGATTCAGCAATTCGCCTGGATTTACCGATCAGATTATTTCTTTCTTCTTCCAGTTGGGAGAGCTGCTCTTGAAATTCCTGTTGAAGTCGTCTTTTGCTCTCCAGGATCTTTTCCATTTTTTCTTTAAGAAGTTCTTGATTTCTCAGGTGTTCTTTAACCTCTGCTTCGAGGAGCTCTTTTTCATGGATAAGGGACTGGACTTTACTGGACTCTTCCATGGGGTCGTCTTCAGATCTGGAGGGGGTGTTTCCGGTAGATTTAGCCTCTTTTTCTTCTGCCAGAGGGAGTGTTAGAGGTGCATAAAGGTCCAGGGTTTCTTCCATTTCAGGGGCCTGATTTAAATTTGGAGAAAGGGTTTCAGTCTGAAGAGAAAGGCCATCCTCCCCTTGGGAACCCGATAGGTTTTTTGGAGATATACCGGGTTGGGATTCTGAAAACTTTTCCCCATCCCATTTCGGGGTATATAACTCAATGGCTTTCTTTTTTCCTTCTAAGGCTTGAGGATGATCGGGATAGATGGCCAGACAACGTTGATAATAGGTTAAAGCCTTTGCCGCCTCTTCTTTTTCCAAACAGATATTTGCCAGGTTTAAGTATTCCTTCAGTGCCTCTTCCCTTTTACCCAACTGTTGATAGGTTTCGGCCATTTTAGCCCGTATATCGAGGTTAGAAGGAAGTAAATTCAGGGCTTTCTGGTAATACTCCAGGGCTTCTACGGGCTTCTGTCGTTTTGAGCTTAGCTCTCCTAAAGTGAAATATTCAAAGGCACTTTTCTCCAGCTGCCCAAGATGTTGATAAATTTCAGCGCATCGGGTATGGGCAATGGCGCTATTATAGACCAGGATGAGGGCAGATTGATAAAGCTTGAGGGCCTTCTCATAAAGGCCCTGTTGATATAGTTTTTCGGCCACGGAGAGATAAAGTTCATAAGCTTTGGTATGCTTTCCGATTCGATTATATTCCGCACCCAGATTTTCACAGGCCCGATCATCTGGAGCAAGAGATAAAATCTTTTTGTAGATCTCAATGAGATAGGTACTGATTTTAGAAGGGCTATGCTGTTGGACAAGAAGGTTAGCAGCCCGATGGTAATGTTCTATAGCCTCTTGAGGCTGGTCTAGTTTTACTAAAAGATTCCCCAGTTCAACATGAAGGGTCGGGTTATAAGGATCTTTGTTTAACTGATCCTTATACTGAGCTATCTTTTTCTCCAGCTTCTTTTTACCTCCCCCTGAGAAAAGTCTACCTAAATCCAAATTCATAAACGAACCATTCTCCTAAGTCTAAGAAGATTAAAATTTTATATAATACTTCCGTCCCTGCCTCGTTCCCAAACCTGCCCTCCTGACGTTGACTTAAGAACGAGTAAAAAAGTCAAATCCCTTTTTAGCTCTGCCGGGAGCAATCTATTTAGAGCAAAAACTAACACCTAAAAACCTCTTAGCCCCAGGAGAAGGGACCTGTTCCAACAGGAGTAACCTGTTAGAGCTAAGAGGTTTTTAGATTTCGTGATGGCTATCAACAGGATGCCCACCGGGATTACGTAAACTTTAAGTCAACAGTCTTAAAGCCTTGCTTTACCGTAGAAGAGATAGAGCCCCAGGTAAAATACAAAGAGTGCTTGCTATTTTTTAGACAGATGGAGCAAGAAAAAGGTTTAGCAAAAGTAAAACGTAAAACATAAAAATCCGGCAGGGGAGTAACTTACGTTTTACAAATTTTATTTTAAAGGCCAAAAATACGGAAGAAATAGAGTGGCCAAAATCCAAAACAGTATATTTAAAGGCGTTCCTACCTTCACATAGTCGATGAACTTATACCCTCCAGGTCCGTAAACCATGGTGTTGGTTTGATATCCGATAGGAGTGGAGAAATCGGCAGAGGCTCCGAACATAACGGCCAGAATGAAGGGTTTAGGATTTACTCCCAGGGAGGCAGCGGTAGAAATCGCAATAGGAATCAGAAGTACTGCTGTAGCGTTATTGGACATTACGGCTGTGAGAAAGCTGGTTAGAAGATAAAAAGCAGACAGGACGGCTGTAGGGCCCAGAAATCCAACTATAGAGATCAGTTGATGGGCGATTAATTCTGCAGCATGGGTTTTTTCCATAGCCGTTCCAAGGGCGATAGTTCCTGCGATTAAGATCATCAGCGACATATCTACGGAGCGATAAGCGGCTTTAAGGGGGATACATCGGGTTAAAATCATCAGCATGACTCCCAGGAGGGATAAAACCAGGATAGACATAAAACCCAAAGCAGCCAGAACAATAACCATCAACATGATTCCAATGGCAATAGGGGCTTTATCTTTATAGATAACGGTCTCCTCAATGCCTTCCAAAAGGAGGAAATCCTCACAATCCCGAAGTTTTACAATGGAATCCACATCTCCCAAAACAAGGAGGGTATCTCCAAGGCGAAGCCGGATCTGTGAGATTTTCTCTCGAATGTGAATTCCGTGACGCTGGATAGCTACCACAGTCACGCCATATCGATTTCTAAATCCGACTCCACGTGTGGTGCGGCCAATAAGAGAGGAATTAGGGGTGATAACCAGTTCGGCCAGGGTACTGTCTTGTTCTCTAAATTTAATCTCTCCGGAAGATAAATCTGGAAGTAATTCTACCTCATTTTTGTTATAAAGGGAGACAATATCCGTTACACTACCCCGAACTAAGAGAACATCCCCTTCTTTTAATACCAGGGAAGGGAGAGGGGTCCAGAGGATTTCTTCTCCTCGAATGAGTTGGAGGATTTTAATCTCAGGATATTTTTTTATGATGGCTTCGTAAAGCGTCTTTCCGGCCAGTGAAGATCCCTTAATGATTTCCATCTCGGTCAGGTATTCCTTGATATAGTCACCGGAAATATAACCCGTTACACTGGCCCGTCGGGGTAGCAGATGATAACCGATAAAAAAGATGTAGAGAATGCCAGCTACGGCGAAAATGATTCCCAATGGGGTAAATTCAAACATCTTCAACTCAGGAAATCCATATTTTTTAATCAAAAAGCTGACCAGGATATTGGTGGAAGTTCCGATCAAGGTGCAGGTTCCTCCAATAATCGTTGCATAGGAAGTTGGGATGAGAAGTTTCGAGGGACTTATCTCGGTCTGATAAGAAATACCTAAAATGACGGGAAGAAACACCATCATAACCGGGGTGTTATTAATGAAGGTCGAGATAAATGTAACGACCAGCAGGATGGATAAGAGAAGCTTCTTTTCATCCTTTCCGGAGATCTGTATAATCTTCTTCCCAATAAATCCCACTGCTCCGGTTCGGAGGAGACCGGCACTTAAAACAAACATGGCTGCTACGGTAATGAGGGCCGGATTACTGAATCCAGCGATCGCTTCCTCGGGGGTTAAAATACCGGTGAGGATCAACCCGATCATAATCCCCAAAGCAACGAGATCGGCAGGCACTAACTCCGTTATAAATAACACCAGTGAAGCAAGCAAAATAGCTAAGACGGTAATAATTTGCATATCAATGGTTGCAAAATCGGAGATGTCGTGGTAAAGCGAACCCTCGCACTTATAACCAAACGGGGGTTCGGATTACCTATTAAGTGAGAGAATTTTTCTCCACCTCCCAGGTTGCTATCAACTGGGTTAAAACACTTTTGATAAAGATGGCCAGGGGCACTGAAAATACGACCCCCCAGAATCCCCACAGGTAATTACAGATTAAGATAGCTAAGATAATAATGGTCGGATGAATATGGGTCGTCTTACCTGTAATAAAAGGGGTTAAAATGTTTCCTTCAATGGTTTGAAAGCCGATATAAATCAGGCCGATTTTAACAAATCCCCACCAGTTTCCGAATTGCAAAAATGCTACCAGGAAAATGGGTATACTCACGATAATAGGACCGAAATAAGGAACCAGTGTAGAAAGTCCGGTTAAAAACCCCCAGAAAAGAGGATAGTTAAGACCGCTTAGAGAAAAAGCTATGGTGGTAAATCCCCAAAGTATCATAATCACAGCGAGCTTACCTCTAACAAAATTACCCATTTGCCGGTCGATATCATATAAAATATTGAGAATCAGCTCCTGATTCCCCGGTAAATATCGGGTGAGCCATGTCCAGAAGAGATCCTTGTCCTTCAAAAAGAAAAACACCAGAAACATAATGACCAGTTGATCGACCACATTGGTAATAGCTCCAGTAATAGCCGTCAGAACCAACGAGATAAAATTAGCTATGACCTTCTCGGTTTCCGCCGATATCCGATCTAAAACTTGCTGGCCATAGGTGGTATTAATAACCTCTTGATGTCTTGCCTGGAAATCAAGGATATACTGTCGGACCTCCCGGGTATAAAAGGGGATATCCCGGAGGAGATTGGTCAGTTGCTCGATAAATAGGGGGAGGAGCCAGAATAGGACAATGATCAAAAACCCTATAATAAGGATAAAAACCAGGGTAATGGCTACGATGCGGGGGATTCCCAGAAGTTCTAGGCGCGTTACCGGTTCATTAAGCAGATAAGCCACCACAATAGCGGCTAAAAAGGGGCGGAGGGGGGAAGAGAAGAAATAAAAAAGAACTCCTCCGACAAAGATAAAAAAAAGAGTTATCAACGTAGGAGATAGTTTAATCTTAGATACTGGAATCATAAAAACGGTTCCTTCCTCATTAATCCAAAATCTAAAGACCGATTTTAATTTGTTTTAACTTGCATTATGAGGGAAAGTCAATCATTTTATTTTTAGGAATGGGGTAAAAATATGGAAAAGCGTATTTTTGGTAAAACCGGATTAAGGGTTCCCACCATTGGGATGGGAACCTGGCGGACCTTTGATGTGCGGGGAAGGGAGGAAGAACGACGGTGCTACCAGATTGTTGACGAGGCCTTAAGAGTTGGGGCAAATTTTTTCGATTCTTCTCCCATGTATGGAGAGGCGGAACGGGTTCTGGGAGAAGCCCTTCGAGAGTCTCGAGACCGGGCTTTGATAGCTACCAAGGTATGGGCTGGTTCCCTTCGTGAAGGAAAAAATCAAATTCAGCGTGCGCTTCGGTTTTTTCAAGGACGTGTGGAGGTTTATCAGATCCATAACTTGCTTGCCTGGCAGGAACATCTACCGGTATTGGAAGAGTTAAAAGCCGAGAAAAAAATTCAGGTAATCGGAGCTACCCATTACAGTCCTTCAGCCTTTGGAGTACTTCGGCAAGTTATGGAGACCGGAAGGATTGAGGCCATTCAGATCCCCTACCATGCCCTGGAACGGACGGTCGAACGAGAAATCCTGCCCCTGGCCGAATCCCTAAAACTTGGGGTCATTGTGATGCGCCCTTTAGGAGAAGGGATGTTGGTCAGGCGTCAACCTGAGGTCAAGGAACTGGAGCCCTTCAAGAAATATGGGATCGAGACCTGGCCCCAAATTTTATTAAAGTGGATTTTAAGTGATCCCCGGGTCCATGTGGCCATCCCGGCTACTTCAAAACCCGGACGAATGACCGAAAATGCCCAGGCCGGAAATCCACCCTGGTTCAGCGAAGAAGACCGGGAACGGGTCTGCTATCTGGCCAGAAAAGTTATTTAGAAATTTATCGGAACTGCTTAAGATCAATCACCAGAATCCAGAAGTCAGAATAAAGCGGTCATTCTAAACCTTATCCATTCATCCCTTGTATAAAGATTTTCCTTCGATGTTCTGACTTCTGATTTCTGATTTCCCATGGCCTACAACACGATTTTATATTCTGAAGATGGTCCCGTCGGCACTTTAACTTTAAATCGTCCCCACGACGGGAATATGTTCAACCCTGAAATGTGCCATGAAATAAGGGATTGTATTAACCAGATTCGTCGAGAAACCAGAACCCGGGTTCTGGTTATCACAGGAGCCGGAGATAAATTTTTCTGTCTTGGAGGAAGGAAAGAGGAGTTAGAAGATTCCCTTTTATATGCCGGAGTTTTACCTACCTTGGAAATATACGAAAGCATCGAAAAGTTGCAAAAGCCTGTGATTGCTTCGGTCAACGGCTATGCCGTTGGGGGTGGTAACGTCTTACAGATGGTCTGTGATCTCACCATCGCCAAAGAAAGTGCCATCTTTCGCCAGGTAGGTCCGGCTATGGGAAGCTTCGATGCCGGGTATGGAACTTGGTATTTAGAAGACCTGGTAGGGAAAAAACGGGCCAAGGAAATCTGGTTTCGAAATGCCAAAATAACGGCTCGAGAGGCTCTCGAAATGGGTCTGATTAACAAAGTGGTCCCGGATGATCAGCTTGCTGCAGAAACCAGGAAAATGGCCCTGGAAATTGCAGAGCGAGGATCCTTTGCCCTGGCTTCCATCAAGGCAGCCTTCAATGCCCGACATGGGGGAGTATCCGGTTTAGCCCGGCTATCCCAT
>JAUQPW010000102.1 GCA_030550175.1 bacterium | reverse complement strand
CGGGGACTTTGGGACGCGGAGATATTTCCTCCGGTCTCCCTGCGTCCCAAAGTCCCCGCGTCCCAAAGTCCCCCCTTAAGGGCCGATCCAATTTCAAACCTTAGGTAGAGTCAAACCCTGTTGTTTTTGATATTTACCTTGACGATCGGCGTAGGAGATCAGACACTCTTCATCGCCTTCAAAGAACAAGATCTGACAAATCCCTTCTCCGGCATATACTTTTGCGGGGAGGGGAGTCGTATTGGCCACCTCCAGGGTAATAATTCCTTCCCAGCCTGCTTCAAGAACGGTGGTTGGAATCAAGATACCACAACGGATATACGTCGATTTGCAGGTCAACAGCGCCGTAACATTTCTCGGCATTCGGATATACTCCAAACTCCTGGCCAATGCAAAGGAGTTAGGCGGAAGGACACAAATATCCCCTTTAAAATTTACAAAGGATTTGGGATCTAAATTTTTGGGGTCCAGGATTGTAGCGTTTACATCGGTAAATATTCGAAATTCATCCGCTACCCGGATATCATAGCCGTAGGAAGATAATCCATAAGAAATAACCCCATCACGGATTTGCCGGTCTACAAAGGGATCAATCAGCTTGTGTTCTAAACACATCTTTCTGATCCATCTGTCAGATTTAATGGTCACCTTATCTCCTATTCTTTATACGTTGAGGTTGTTACCTGTATTGCCGGGTTAAAGTCGGTCAGAAGTAAGGGATCTATTCCTTATTGGCTTCTCGGACCAGATGTCCCATCTCCGGCAGAATCAACTCGCGCATGGCCAGTTCTACGGCTCCTGGGGATCCAGGAATAGAAAAGACTATTTTTCGATTGCAAACCCCGGCTAACGCACGACTGAGTATGGCTGCCGAACCTATTTCTTTATAACTTAAATATCGAAAGATTTCTCCAAACCCATCAATCCTTTTATCTAATAATTTCTCTAAGGCTTCATAGGTCACATCCCGAGGAGCAATCCCGGTTCCGCCGTTGAAGATGATCACCTGAACCTCCGGATTTGCAACCCCCTGCTGAAGAAGATTCTGGATTTCTTGGGTTTCATCTTTTACGATCTGATAGGCCACGACCTGATGGCCGTTTTTTATCAAATATTCTTGAATCGATTTTCCACTGACATCGGTTTCTTCTCCCCGGGTATCGCTGACCGTTACAACCATGCATCGTATACCCGAAGGGGCCTGTGCTTTGTGAGCCTCATGGGACTTAAATTCCTTCTCTTTGATGTGGGAATGATGGGATGATTTATCCATGGGATACCTTTCCTGTAGTCTTATTGGAGTCGTTAAGCGAATTTTCCTTTTTTAAAATTATGAACCCGAAATAGAGTCTGTCAAGCATTTTATCTGCTATCTATATGGAAGGTTTGACAACCGCGTAGTTGTAAATTTCTTAGAAGAGTGCAATTTTCGCAACTCCATTTTAAATTCTTGAAGTACATTGGACGTAGCAAATGCATCGAGCCAGGCCTGAGCTATTACCCGATATCCTGCGTCGTTGGGATGGACGCCATCGGAGAAAAGGGAAGATAGATCGTTCCCTCCGGCAAGGACCATGGTATCATGAACCTCGGCCAGGATAACCTGTTCTTGTGTCGCAAGGGTGCGAATGCCCTCATTTAAATCATCGACATCGGGTTCTGAAGCGGCCTCTCTTCCTTTGGGATTTACCGGGGGAATAGTAGCTAACATAGGTACAACACCTCGAGATCGAGAAATATCCAGCATTTGCTTCAGGTTATCGAGGGTATGACAATCGAAAGGTATGGGACACTCTGCGGGATTGACCACATCGTTCGTTCCCAACATAATCAGGACGATCCCCCTGTTGGGTAAGACTTTATTGATTAAATTAACCCCTTCCGAAGAGTTTATTCCCGGTTTTCCCTGATTAAATACCGTAATGGTTCCCCCCACAGCGCTCTCTAAATCTTGCTCGAGTATCGTTGGATAGCCTCCAAAACTGGATCCTTGCCCGGCAGTGATACTATCTCCAAAAGCCACAATGATCACACTCCCTGTAAAAGGAAGGGGAGTGGGAGTCGGCGTGGGAGTCGGCGTTGGCTTAGGTGTTGCCGTTGGTCTAGGGGTTAGAGTTTCTCGAGGCAGGGTAGGATTATGAGAACTGTTATCGTCACAACCTAACATAAAAAATAGCGAAAAGAAAAAAATGATGAGAATCTTATTCATAAGAGCTGAATAGCTCCTGGGAATCTGAGCAGGAATGAACCGATTTTTTCTCCTTCCCAGGCTCCGACCTGAGGACAAAGCGAGGACAAAGAGGTTATACTGTTCATGACAAACTAAGCTAAGGAAGTAAAAGAGAAAAAGTCAAGGGGATTTCAAGAAGGGTTCCAAAAAATTTTTGCGATTTAGGCGTTGACTTAATTCGGGATTTTATGTTATTTTACTTTGTTAACAATTGAATTAGGAGGAGGTATATAGACTATGGCCCTGGGAATACTAGGAAGAAAGATCGGGATGACTCAGGTTTTTGATGCAGAAGGTAACGTAGTGCCGGTAACGGTCATCGAAGCCGGCCCCTGTCCTATCGTTCAGAAAAAAACGGTCGCCTCAGACCAGTATAATGCCATTCAACTGGGATTCGTGGATAAGAAAGAATCACGGGTTACCAAGCCTCTACTCGGTCATTTTAAAGCGGCTCAGGTAACTCCCAAACGATACCTTAAAGAGATTCGACTGGAACCGGATGAAATCGTGGAGTACTCGAAAGGAGATGAGATCAGGGTAAATATTTTTAAACCGGGAGAATATGTAGATGTTACCGGCTGGTCCAAAGGAAGAGGTTTTGCGGGGGTAGTAAAACGCTATCATTTTGCTGGATTTCCTGCCTCCCACGGAACCCATGAATACTTCAGACATGGTGGTGCTATCGGATGTAGAACCTCACCCGGTCGAATCTTTAAAGGAAAACGCATGCCGGGTCGAATGGGGAACGAACGGAAAACGATCCAGAACCTTCAAGTCGTGAGTATTCGGGAGGATCAAAATCTTCTACTCGTCAAAGGAGCTGTTCCGGGAAGTAATGGCTCCTTGTTGATTATCCGAAAAGCCGTTAAGGGAAAGAAGTGAGCGAGGTCTTTTATGGCAAAAGGCTAGGAATCAGAGACTTCTGATTCCTATTTTTTTTAAGCCCTTCCCTTGCGGGTCTATAAAGTTTGCCTATCTTAAAGTTGATAATTCTGATTTTTTAGCCTGAGAATCAACCGACGTAGTGCATAATGCGTGATACGTAAGGGATAAAATAGTGATTTTTATATTACGTATGATGCATTAGGTATTGCTTTGAAAATTATGCCAACCGTTAAACTGATTTCCGAGGAAGAAGCATCGGGAAAAGTCCTTGAGATCTTTGAAGATATCAAAAAAACAAAGCAAATTGACTTTGTTCCCAACGTATGGAAAGCCCTGGCTACCAATCCCGATTACCTGGAAATTACCTGGAAAAAGCTAAAAGCTATTATGGCTCCTGGTAAGTTAGATATGCTCACGAAGGAGATTATTGCCCTGGCCGTATCCATTACCAACGGATGTACCTATTGTATTAACTCCCATACAGCAGCCGTTAAAAAACTTGGTCTAGATAACGAAGCACTGGGCGAGCTTATTGCCGTAGTAGATTTATTTAACGGTATGAATCGGGTAGCTAATGCTTATCAAATTGAACCGGATGTCAAACCGAAAGAAGAATAGAAAATAAATATAGGAGTACAGAGGTATGGGGGTATGGGAGTATGGAAGTATGGGAGTATGGGAGTATGGGAGTATGGGAGAAATTCCACACTCCTGTACTTCCACACTCCCGTACTTCCATACTCCCACACTCCTACACTCTCATATTCCCATACTCTCATAAAAGATGGCCAGAAAAAAATATGTTTATTTCTTTGGCGGTGGTAAAGCCGAGGGAAACGCAAAAATGCGAAATCTATTAGGTGGAAAAGGTGCCGGTTTAGCCGAAATGACCAATTTAGGAATTCCGGTGCCACCTGGGTTTACCATCAGTACAGAGGCTTGTAACGAGTTTTATAAAAACCAGAAACGTTATCCAGAAGGGATGTGGGACGAGGTTGAGGAGAATTTGAGCCGATTAGAGAGTCTCATGGGAGCAAAACTGGGAGATCCTGATAATCCTCTCTTAGTCTCCGTTCGATCTGGTGCAAGGGCTTCCATGCCCGGCATGATGGATACCATACTCAATCTGGGCTTGAATGATCAGACGGTTCAGGGATTGATTAAACGAACCGGTAATGAACGCTTTGCCTATGATAGCTATCGGCGGTTTATTACTATGTTCTCCAGTGTTGTCCTGGACATAGATAGATCTGAGTTTGAAAAGCTTCTAGAGGAAAAGAAAAAAGAGGTAGGGGTAAAGCTGGATACAGAACTGACTGCTGAAGACCTCAAGGATCTGGTGAAGAAATACAAAGCTCTGGTTAAGAAGAAAACAGGGAAAGATTTCCCTCAAGACCCGAAGGAGCAATTGAGAATGGCCATCGGGGCAGTATTTAACTCCTGGCACAACAAACGGGCCATCGAGTATCGAAGGATCTATGGAATTCCGGAAGAATGGGGTACGGCTGCCAATGTTCAGGCCATGGTTTTTGGAAATATGGGAGAGAACTCAGGAACCGGTGTAGCTTTCACCCGGGATCCAAGTACTGGAGAGAAGGTCTTTTACGGGGATTATCTTCCCAATGCCCAGGGAGAAGATGTGGTTGCGGGGATTCGTACACCCCAGAAGATTACTACTTTGAAAGACTCTCATCCGGAAATTTATCGGCAACTTGAAGAGGTTTATCAAAAACTCGAGAGTCATTATCGAGACATGCAGGACATAGAGTTTACCGTCCAGGATGGCAAACTCTACATGCTTCAGACCCGAACCGGTAAACGAACCGCGCTGGCTGCTGTTAAGATTGCCGTGGATATGGTTCAGGAAGGGCTTATTTCCAAGGAAGAAGCCATTATGCGGGTGGAACCTGACCAGTTAGATCAACTGCTTCATCCGATTTTTGACCCCAAGGCAAAGGTTAAACCCATCGCAAAGGGTTTACCGGCTTCACCCGGTGCTGCAGTCGGAAAAGTCGTCTTTAGTGCTGATCGGGCTAAAGAATGGGCAGATAAAGGGGAAAAGGTGATCCTGGTTCGTCCGGAGACCTCCCCCGAAGATATAGTGGGTATGTATGCAGCACAGGGTATTCTGACCTCTCGAGGCGGGGTTACTTCCCATGCGGCTGTTGTAGGTCGGGGGATGGGTAAGTGCTGTGTGGTAGGATGTGGGGCTATTACGATAGATGAAGAGGCCGGTCAGTTCACGGTAGATGGTATCGTGGTCAAGGAAGGGGATTATATTTCTCTCAATGGAAATACCGGGGAGGTGATTCTTGGACAGGTTCCCCTTATTCAAGCTTCCTTGACAGGGGAATTCAAGACTTTCATGGACTGGGTAGATGAAATCCGAACTCTAGGGGTTCGGGCTAATGCAGACACTCCGGAAGATGCAAGAATTGCCAGAAACTTCGGCGCTGAAGGAATCGGCCTGGCCAGAACCGAACACATGTTCTTCGGAGAAGACCGCATCCCCTGGGTACGGAAAATGATTATGGCCGAGGATGACAAAACCCGGAAAAAAAGCCTGGAAAAACTACTTCCCATGCAGCGAGAAGATTTCATCGGAATCTTTAAAGCCATGGACGGATTACCGGTCACCATCCGACTTCTGGACCCGCCTCTTCATGAGTTCCTTCCCAATCGAGACGAGATCCTGGTGAAGCTTACCGAACTACGCATGGAGTTAAAAAGACGATTGAAAGCGGACCGAAAAAAGCAGATTCAGGCTCAGGTTGAAGAACTCGAAAAAACCCTCAAGGCCATCGATAACCTTCGCGAATTTAACCCTATGTTGGGTCATCGAGGATGCCGCCTAGGGATTAGCTTCCCGGCCATTTCCGAGATGCAGGTGCGGGCTATTTTTGAAGCGGCTGTAGAGGTTAAAAAGCAAGGAATTAAGGTGTTCCCCGAAGTGATGATCCCACTCACGGGAACTGTGGAAGAGATGCGTATCACCCGAGAAGATACCGTTCGGGTTGCCGAAGAAGTCATGCGGGAAGCCGGGGTTCGAGTCGATTACCTGGTAGGTACCATGATTGAGGTTCCCCGAGCAGCCCTCATCGCCGATAAGATTGCCCAATACGCTGAATTTTTCTCCTTTGGAACCAACGACCTTACCCAAATGACCTTTGGTTATAGCCGGGATGATGTGGGAAAGTTTCTCCCCTATTATCTAGAGAAAAAGATTCTCAAGGCCGATCCCTTTGCCACCATCGATCAGGAAGGTGTGGGTGAACTGGTCAAGATGGCTACGCAGAAAGGACGCTCGGCCCGTCCCAACTTAAAGTTGGGAGTCTGCGGCGAGCACGGCGGAGATCCCGCTTCAGTAGAGTTCTTCTATCAGGTGGGATTAAACTACGTGAGCTGCTCCCCCTATCGTATTCCCGTTGCACGGCTGGCCGCTGCACAGGCAAGACTCAAAGCGGAAAAGGAGATCGCCGTCTCAACTTCGGTATAAGTCCCTTTGAAAACAGGCTTCCGTTAATTACCGATAATAGAACTGCTGGGGGATTGGAACCCGGCGTTTTAGATGATCGAATCGGACCGGGAGAAAAATCCTTCCGTTATGAAAATGTTGCAGAAAAGCAGGGCAGCCTTAAGGGTGGCTGCCCTTTGGGAATCAATGTCCTTGGAAGAGTGAAACTAAATTCGGGTCGGCCACATCCAAAGGAGTTTCACCCTTATCGTTCTTTGCATGGGTATCTGCTCCCTTGGTCAGGAGAATTTTCACAACTTCCTGCTGATCTTTAAAAGCTGCTAAATGCAGAGGAGTCGATCCATTTTTATTCCTGGCATTAATCTCCGCCCCTTTAGTAAGGAGAAATTCCACCACTTCTGACTTACCCCGAGAAGCTGCAACGTGGAGCGGAGTATCCCCTTCATCATTTTTTGCATGGATATCTGCTCCCCTGGCAAGGAGAAGCTCTACAACTTCCTGCTTTCCCCCATAGGCCGCCAGATGCAGGGGAGTGGATCCATCTTTATCCCTGGCATTGATATCTGCCCCCTTACCAAGGAGAAATTCCACCATGTCCTTATGACTGTCATAGGCCGCAATATGTAAAGGAGTAGTCCCGTGACCGGTTTTTGCACCGATATCGGCCCCCTTGGCGAGGAGAAGCTCTGCGATCTCTCGATTATTCAGATCTGTGGCAGCATGGAGGGGGGTTACATCATAATCAGTTCCCCCATTAATATTGGCTCCTTTGGCCAGAAGAAGCTCTACCATCTTCCGATTACCTGAAGAAATGGCCATATGTAGGGGGGTAATACCACTTCGCGTCTTCGCATTGACATCGGCTCCCCGGTCTACCAAAAGTTCTGTAATCTCCCAATGACCCATACCAATCGCATGGTGCAACGGGGTAGAATGGTAGCGATCCCTTATATTTATCAGTTCGGGATTGGTAGTTATTAAGGTACGGACTTTATCCGTATCCCCTATTTTGACTGCAGTAAAAAATTCGTTTATTGTCGCTTTATCTGCTGCCGTAGCCATCCCTACCAAAAAACACAACAGCAGAAGCCAACTACCTGACAAGCTTTTCTTAACCATAACACCTCCCTTTGATGAAGAAGAGATTTCTGAAACGAAAGTTATTTTGTTAAACTCTGATTTTAAATTTTTCGATCTTATACCCATTCCAGATTGAAATATACCAGAGACTGCTCCCGTTGTCGTCCTTCGAGAACCCCAGGGTGAATAGTCATCTTGTTCAGGGTGTACTTCAAAATGGAATCGGTATTAACTTTTCTTTCACTAAAGAATTATTTTAGAGCTCCTGCCGGGAATTGAAAAGTAAAAAATGATAAGGAAATCCCCCAAGGAGTAAATTTCCTTTTTAACCTTTAATAGAGGAGGATGAAAGTATGGCCTGCAGGGACTCGCCCCGATGATCACGAAAAAGGGCGGTTCCGGTGAAGGCTATCAGGCCCCTTATACCCGATGAGTTCAGGGTCAGCCGCAAGGCATCTTTCCATTCATGAACAGGAATGGGAGGCCCCCAATCTGCTCCCTTTTCCGCTCCTTCTGTGGAATCTACCTGTAAAACCGGCAATATTTTATCGGCAACCAAAGAGGTCATATTTTGAATAACTTCCCCTATCCATTGGATAGGTCGATATAAAATAGCATGGTAAGCCATGGGTGCAATCATATCTACCCATGGAGCAAGATTTTGTAGCCTCTGACCTGCCAGGGGTTCTAGCAGTTCGGGCGAAAACGGCAAGACATACAGGCCCAGCAAGAAGTCCTGACCTCGGATTTTACGTAGTCGTATGGAAGCTTGTTGAACAAAATTTGTGATGACCCGGCATTTAAAATCTGTCCATGCGGTGAAGTGATGAGAGAGGATCCAGCGGGCCTGGTTGGAGATATCCCCAAGCTCGGTCGGCAGTTCGATTCCGGTCTCAGCCTGGAATCGGGCCAGGGTATGAGGATCAAAGGAGGATTGTAAGGGCCTGGTTGCACCTGGACGTAGCTCGAGTTCCCAATGAATCGGCCAGCGGATGAAGTCAAGGAAAAAACCATCGAGAGGGTGATTCCGTACGAGTTGATCGGCCAACTCCAATCGAGAGGTATTATAATCCTCAAAGGTCGGCGTGATGCCGATATACCATTCCATCTGGGGACGACGCCGACCGGTTTCATCGATCGGCCATAGTTCTGGCCGGTCTTGAAGTAGCCGATGCTGATGGGCGTGATCGGAAAAACAGGCAATTCCACCAACCCACCGAAGCCCTAATCGATGGGTTATCTCAATCAGATCATCTCGATAGAACTCAGATTCTGTAAAGATGGTGTTGATTCCAAATTCGGCCAGGGTCCTGAGTATCCGTTCTGCTTCGGACCCGGTCCAGGTTTGCCAGACGTTTGGAAAAATAAAGGCACCAATAATACGATCCATTCTCTTTTAGCGTCAAAGTTCAGAAGTTACATCCACTCACGATGAAGATACTCTCTAATGGCGTGAGGGGGAACCTTTAGGGTCGTTCTGTTTAAAGACGACCCTAAAGGCTTTTGACTTCCGACCTCTGACTCCTGAATATCCTTGTTTATTCCTTCAAACCGGACAGGGTTTCTAACCCCCGCAAATAAGGTCGCTCTAAAATCAAGAAAAAGACGAGCGGAGGAAGTACTGCCAGCGTAGCCGCCGCCATCCAAAGATGGTAATCTACCAGAAAAGTTGAACCGAGTCCCATCAGGGATAATCCCAGCGGCAGTGTGAATTCTTTTTGGGAAGACAAAACAACCAGCGGCCAGAGAAATTGATTCCATGAAAAAAGAAATGTCATGAGACCCAGGGTTACAATGGCCGGACCCAACAGCGGAAGAATAACTCGTACAAAGATTTGCAACTCACCAGCTCCATCTACACGGGCTGCATCGATTAGTTCGGAAGGTAAAGTCAAAATAAACTGACGGGCCAGAAAAATACTTTGCCCGGTCAAGGCAAAGGGGATAATCAGAGCCCATAAATTATCCAGCAAACCGAGCATGCGAACGATCAGATAAAGCGGGATGATAACCGATGAAAAGGGTAACAACGTGGTACTCAGAATTCCCCATAACAAGATATCACGACCCCGAAATTTGAACTTGGCAAACCCATAACCGGCGAACGTCGAAAGACCCATAGACAAAAGGCTGGTAATAAGCGCCACGATAATACTGTTAATCATAAAAGTCGAGATACTGTAACCTGCAAAACGGGGTTCGAATAAAGCCTGCAAATAGTTTTTGGGTTGCCATACCGGAGGAATCCATTGAATAGGGACCGTCAGTACATCGTCGGGACGCTTGAATGAGGCCGACAGCATCCAGATAAAGGGAATTACACTGAAAAGACAGTACAGTGTAAGCACTAGATATTTGAAGATCCGGGTAAACTGAGCCATAGTAGATCTTACTCGTAGTAACTATATCGAAGGATCCGTGCCGAGATCAGCGCAAAACCCAGGCAAAAAATTAAAAACAATACGCCCGCTGCGCTGGCATAGCCTCCATTACGAAATTGAAAAAAGTTTTCGTACAAAAAAATCGGAAGAACGCGGGTAGCATCCGCCGGACCCCCTCCTGTTAACATAAAAACAGGTTCGAAGAGACCCATGGTACTTACAAACGCAGTGACCAGCACAAAAACCGTAATAGGGCGAAGGAGGGGCAAGGTAATATTAAAAAATACCTGTCGGGCATTGGCTCCATCGACAATAGCAGCTTCTGTGTATTGCCGTGGAATACTCTTTAATCCGGCCAGAAAGATGATCGTATACAAACCGGTGGTCTTCCAGATAATAAAGATCACGATGGCGAAGGGGGCAAGGGATTTAGTTGCTGTCCAGCCAAGTCCCATGAGGTTATACAGACCCAGAAAAGAGAAAATACCCGCCAGAACCCCGGAATATGGTAGAAAAATAAGCTGCCAGACGAGTCCGGTTGCCACCCAGTCGGTGACAACCGGTAAAATGATTAAAGCTTTAATCAGATGACTCCCCCGCAGACGGTCATCGTTGAGGAGAACCGCAAGGAGGAGAGAAAGAACCAGTGTACCTGTAACGGCCAGAAGGGTAATAACAACCGAAACTTTTACTGATTGATGAAATTGGGGATCGGTGAACAGGTCGATATAATTCTTCAGACCGACAAACGTTGCAGGGCGTCCTACTTTCCATCTGGTTAAGCTGTAGTAGAGCGCCAGCAGTACAGGGAGAATCCAAAACAACAGGAAAAATGCTATCGATGGCGAAGTGAAGAAGAGTCCGTATCTCAGATCGCGGTGCATTCGGATTCCTTTCCGATTGGTTAGAAAAATTTATTACTGGAGTCGTTGAAGCTCGGCTTGAAGCAACTTTGCGGATTCCTCCGGAGACATTTTATCGTAAACTACCCGATCTATGGCGCGCATCAGGGCAGCTCCGGGCTCATCATAGGAGTGCGGAACATATTTAATTTCGTACATTTTAAAAGCGTCCACCCATTGTTTGAGCCAGGGATCTGCGGCCAATTTGTCGGCATAGGCTTTGGATTCAAGGAACGCTCTGCTGGGCTGAGTATAACCGAGATTGTTGAACCACCAGGTCGCTTGTTCTGTTTCACCTTTCTTACCCAGCATAAAGGCAATAAATTCTTGAGCCAGTCTTTGTTGCTCCGGGGGCTTATTGGCATTTACCGACCAACCCCATGACCACTGGATATTCTTATAGGTTGCTTTATCTTCAGGGTTGACGACAGGATGGGGAGCCACACCAAACCGTACGTTGGGGTTATTTTGTTTAATAGCCGGTACGAACCAGGTTCCCGCCAATACCATAGCCACCCGACCCTTTGGAAAATCGGCAAACCAGTTAGTCAAAAAGGTCGGATCATATGCCTTGGAAGTATGGGTAAAGTCATAAATCGTCTGGAGAGCTTTCTTGACCGGCTCGGTATAGGCTGCGGGCTTTCCATCGATGTAAAGATCGTCCTGGCCGTATTGTCGCATCAGGGCATAAAAATTTTGGGCGTACCACTGGGGCGAGCGAAAGCTTGCAAAGAAACCAAACTGATAACCTATCTGGGTCAACTTACCCGATGGATCCGTTTTGCGAAGTTTGGCACCGATCTCTTCGATCTGTTTCCAGGACACCGGTTTGTCAGCCGGTAAAGGAGGTATCCCTTCTTTATCGAACATATCGAGGTTATAAAACAGGGCCAGCGTATTATACTCGCTGAACAGTCCATAAACTTTGCCATCCCGTACGAAAATATCCATGGTACCCGGAAGATAAGCCTCAATCATCTCCTGATCTGAGGCATAGCCGAAGATCTTCGGATCGAAAGGAGCCAGGAACTTGTTATCTATGAAGGTCTTATAATTCCAATCCCCCATATCCCATAAATCAGGCCCTTCACCTCCAGAAAGCGCGGCCAATAGTTTGGCATCAAAGGACACAACTCCTGCAAAGGGGATTGCCGTTAACTTAACTTTGATACCGGGATTTTTGGCTTCAAACTCGGGAATCCATTTTTGGATCATTCCCTTCTGAAGGGGTGGAAATTCGTGGGTCCAGACTTCCAATACCCGTTCCTGAGCCATGACTGGGAGTGTAATTGCTAAAATAGTTATCCCTATATACGTGACCGACAAAAGTCTTAAAGATGACCAGTTGAGATAAAGAATCCTGAACATTTTTCCCTCCTTGGTTGATTTAAGTTAGTTGAAAGTATCTACTGCAGCAGAAGATCTGGTTGATTCCGGTTTATAATATACCTTCCCGATACTTTCAATAAAAAATTTGTAGTACTGTGTAAAGTTCATCCTGTGTGGCTCTTTTCCCTCACCCTTGGCCCCTCTCCCACAGCGTGGGAGAGGAGAGCCGGTAGATCCCCAAGCCAACCTCCCACAGGAGGTTCAGTTAAGCTTTATCCTGCGCGTATGCCCTTGTTCTCCCCTCGAGGGGGGGAAGGGGACATACACGCCAGGATAAGAAGGCTAGCCCCGGCGGGGCAACCTGTGGATAGCCCCTGGTTTACACCAGGGGAAACAAGATGCTATCCCCTCTAAGTCCCAGCGGGGCGGCCTGTTTAACAGGCACTGCTGGGGAGCTTGAAAAATCTGAATTTCTGAATTCCCCGACGAAAGTTGGAGGCTACCAATGGTTCGCCCCTGACGGGACTTTTCAGCTTAACCCGGTGCGTATGGGGAAACACCCCCCTTCCCCCCTCGAGGGGGGAAGGGGGATGTTCAGGCCGAAAATAAGGCTTTTCCCCTTCTTAGCTGGATACCCAGGATCCCTTCCCGCGTTGGGAAGGGGGAACTCGGAGATTGCTTAGGTCCCAATTCTCCCCTTCCCTCACAGGGGTAGGTCCAAAAAATCTACCCCTGAGAGGAGATGGGGTGACGGTTCTACTTTATACTAAGGATGTTTACATATCACGTTGAGTACAGCCTGTCGTTTTTCTTCCCGGACAATTTTTAAAGCCCGCTGAAGCGCAGGGAGAACTTCTTCAGGGTTCTCAACCCGCTCTCCATAGCCCTGATGGGCCTGGATTATTTTTTCATAGTCGGGAGAAGGTTCCAGGTTGCTGAGAGGGAAGTTGTTGGTTTTGACGGCCCAGCCTTGAGGATATAGATCTATCGTAGACCATTTGACGGCACCCCAACATTGATTGTTGAAGATAACTACCAGAATGGGAAGATTCTGGGCTTGGGCAACAAAATGGGCAGCGGTAGGGACTCCAAAAATGTAACTTCCATCTCCTACGGTCGCAATGACCGTTTTATCCGGAGCCGCTAACTTAACTCCCAGAGCCGCTCCAAGACCCCATCCCAGACAACCCGAATGGGGAGCCGCAAAATAGGTCCCAGGGTAACGGTACTGGACCTGGGTTGGTAAAAGGTCGTATTCATTCACAATGAGGGTATCCTCATCTTTAGCCTGATTAATGCAGTAAGAAAGCCATCGCGGATCGATGGGTTTATCCTCCTTTACCTTAAGGGCTTCTTTTTTCCAGCTCTCCCTCTGTCGGTCGTGGGTTTTTTGAAGCTTTTTATACCGTTTTTGAATCGTAGATTTCATCTTCGTTCGGTATTTAGCCACTTCTTTAGTAAGTGCTGAGAGGGCTATTTGAGGATCCGCCGTCAAAACAAGATCTGATGGATAACCTCGAATGGGATAACGGGTATAGAGTGGGTCTACCCCGAGATGAATAATTTTAGCCTGTTCGTCCGGTTTACTTACCGAAGGATACCAGGGAACATCGGCTTCGATAACCAGGATGGCGTCGGCTTCCTTCAAATAAGGGGCCGAGCTATCGGTTACTGAAAACCCCAAATGAAGGGGATGATCGGTGGGAAAATTCATATAGGTATGATTTGACTCGATAACGGGTATAGCCAGGGATTCAGCCAGTTCAATCAGTGCACCTACAGCGGCTGGATTACGGCCTAAGGCGTCTGTGAGAATGAGGGGATTTTTAGCCTTGGCCAGGATCTGAGCAGCTTCTTTAATGAGTTCTGGATCTGGATAAAGACGGGATAGGGAACCGGTTATCCCTGCGTGGCGACTGGGGGAATGGAAGGTAATTTCCGGGTGCTCTTCCGCAAGAACTTCCCTGGGCAGGGTAAGATAGACAGGTCCTCGGGGTTCTGTCATGGCAACTTCCAGGGCCCGGTCCACGACGGTCTCCAGTTGGATAAAGTTTCTCAATTCATAATCCCACTTAACAAACTCCCGAAGTAACCCTGCCTGATCGAAGGCTTCTTGAGCCCAGTGGATATAAATATTACGGGCTCCTTTACAACCTTCTTCGGTAATGGGAGTTCGTCCGGCTGTAAAAAAAATGGGAACCCGACTCCTTGCAGCATTTATAATAGCCCCCAGGGCATTGGCAGTTCCCACCGTAACGTGGACCATGACTACCTGGGGTTCTCCTGTTACCAGATAATAGCCATGGGCCATGCTTACGGCAACAAATTCATGGGGAACCAGGACAGGCTTGGGTTGTGATTTCCCTTCGGCTGCAAATTTAGAGAATGCCTCCACCAGGGGGGCAAAATCGGTTCCGGCATTTCCAAAAAAGTATTTAATACCTCGATCCCTGAGCAGTTCTAAATAGGCTTGCCCGGTGTTTTCAATAGGAATTGTTTTTTTCATGTTTTAAAAAATTTTAATCCACGAGGGATCCTGGAAGTGTGGGGTATGGGGGTATGGAAGTAGGGGATATGGAAGTAAATTCTCCCACCTCCACACTCCCATACTCCCACACCTCCACACTCCCATACCCCCACACTTCCAGGATCCCTCGTGGATTAATGCAAAAGTAGAAGGATTATCTTTCCGGTTTTACCCAAATTCCTCGATCGTGCATCAGTTGAATCTGGCGCTGGATAACCTTCTCCCGGTACTCAGCATGCTTCATGGGAGCACGATCTAAATATAAATTCTTTGGATAGATGGGTTGTTCATAGATTATCTGGTAAAGTTCGGTACGTAGATCCTTCAGCCAGTTATCCCATTGGGCACGGGCCCGATGATCTCGTAAGGCTTCGATATCAATAACTCCGGCTACATAGGTCGAGCCGGCCCCGTATTCCTGCCGACCCACAATCTGACCTTTATAATTAATAATAAAGGAACGTCCACCAAAGGTATCAATAGGTGTCGTGTCTTCGGGGAAAAGATAATAGGTTCCCATATTGGGAGCTATAATGTACATATTGTTATCCAGGGCCCGGGCACGACTCTGAATTTCAAAAATTTCATTACCTGTTGCCGGATGGGGATAAGAAGCGCGATATACGACTTCTGCACCGTTCATTGCCAGGGCCCGTGCATTTTCAGGATAAGACCCTTCATTGGCCATCATAATTCCCAAGCGACCGATCTCGGTATCCACAACAGGCCAAAAAGCATTGAGATTACGGCCATACTTCTCAATCCACCAGTCGTAGATATCATGGGGACAGACCGAGTGTTCAACGGGAAAAAGTGGAGAAACTTTATAGTGCTTTAAGATGACCTCTCCTCTGGGGTTAAGGATAAAACCAACGTTAAAGAAACGGTCTTTAATGTCAGGATGGCGTGCTTTCGCCTGGGCCATGATGAAAACATCATACTCCCGGGCTATCTTACCTAATTCTTCGGTTTCCTCACCCGGGATATCAATGGCACATTCCCTCGCAAACTGAACATGGTCCAGGTCGAGTACCTCATCGTTGAAAGCCTGAAGAGCTCCCTCTGGAAAAGCAATCAGCCTGACCGGAAGATCCAGACTCGACAGCCAAGAAGCTGCCTTTACCAGGTGGGATAAATGCTCAAGATTAATCTTGATGTCCGCACGCCTGCGAATACCTCGTACGGTAGGGATGAGTCCAACTGCAGTATAAGGTTTTATCATATCCGTCCTCCTTGAAGGACTGTGAAAGTGTGGGAGTATGGGGGTATGGAAGTGTGGGGGTGTGGGGGTATGAGAGTATGTTCTTCTCCACTCCCCCACCTCCACACTCCCCCACTCCCCCACTCCCACACCCCCATACTCCCCTAATTCTACCTCCTTCAACGATTCCCTTATCACCTGGAAATAGGGGTGTGTCAAAGATTTTTTACGTTTTTTTAAGATCACGTAATTCTCGGGTAATACCTTTTCGCGGTCTTGCAAGATAGGGGTCTGGGTATAGATTTTCTCCTGTTCGATAACCGTGGTTATCTCCTCAACCTGATAAGCCAAAAGAGATTTAATGAAGTCCTCATCAACCAGATTATACTGGGTTTCCTTATAACCGAACTTCTCAGCCACGTATTTTTGTAACCGGGTAAACACAGGATAGGTTTGAATATCCGGTTTCCAAAAGTCGAAGCCAACCAGAGAGTCTGCGCGTTGTACTACGGAGAAAGCCTCAAGAAGCTCCTTAAGTACAGGCCTGGCCAGAAAATAGGTTATTCCTTCGAGTAAAATAAACGAGGGATGGTTATCTATCCATTGGGCGAGTTGAGATTTAAGGCGCGCGCTCTGCGAGGGATGGTTGAGATCCGTGGCAAAATATTCTACCTGGCAGTGGGGTAACAAACCTTCCTGTTGCCAGTCTGCAATCTTATTACGTTTATAGTGGATAATGTGTTCATAATCAATTTCGATACATCGGCAGGGTTGCCGAATAAGGAACGGATAAGAGGTAAATCCTGCTCCAACATTGATGAAAACCGGGGATTCAAAGGAGTTTATAAAGGCGTTTAAATGATCCAGAAAATATCGGGTTCGGATGGATACCACCCGGTCATCGTGGGCATATACGTTACTTGCAAAGTCATCCCATAATTCCCTCGTCGCGTCGGATACCCAGAGTTTGGCATATATATCCTGACTAATCTCAACCATCCGGGCTCTTGAGGCGTTTACAAGGAAGGCAGTCTCTGAGATTTTATTCATAGGGTTCTTGCAGTTTTATGGTTAATCTTTCCAAACCTTGTGATAGAGCCAGTCTCCCACCGGATGGATTTTATAGTTATGGACGGTTTTTTTAGTGATGTTAACGACTACCGAATGCGCAAGTGGAACCCAGGGAGCATCTTCATGGATAATGACCTGGGCCTGCTGATAGAGTTTTTCTCGCTCTTTCTGGTCGAAGGTTTCTTTGGCTTTGATAAGAAGCTCGTGGACCTGATCGTTTTTGTAGAAGGCAATATTTTGAGCCGGAATTTTTGCACTATCTTTGTCCAGTAAGATATACAGAAAATTATCCGGATCTCCATTGTCCCCAAACCAGCCGAACAAGGCCATATCATGTTCGCCCTGCTCTAACTTTTCCAGGTAAGTTCCCCATTCGTAGCTGATGATCCTGGCCCGAATCCCTACCTTCTGGAGGTCTGCTTGAATCGCCTCGGCAACTTTTTGACCATTAGGATTGTAAGGTCGGGGTACCGGCAAGGCCCATAAGGTCGTTTCAAATCCGTCGGGATAGCCCGCTTCTTTTAATAACTCTTTGGCTTTGTTGGGGTCGTATTCATAATCCTGGATTTGATCGTTGTATCCCCACAAAATAGGCGGAAGTGGATTTTTAGCCACCGTTCCTAGCCCTTCATAGATGGTATCTACAATTGCCTTTTTATTAATCGCATGATTGATGGCCCGACGAACCTTAACATTATCAAAGGGTTTCTTTTCGGTATGCATGGCCAGGTATCCAATGTTCATGCCCGGTTGCCGAAGTACCTTGAAATTAGGGTCTGCTTCGATGAGTTTGATATCCTCTGGATTGGGAAACACCATGACATCAATGGCCCCAGATTTCAATTCAAGTAATCGGGTCGTATTATCGGGTATGGCACGAAAAATGACCTTGTCTAAATAAGGGCGCCCATCCCAATAATCCGGATTGGCCTCCAACACAATCCGGTCATCTTTAATCCATTCTACAAATTTAAAAGGACCGGTACCGACCGGGTGTCGGGTAAAGTCAACGGTGAGTTTCTTTAAGGCCGTAGGACTCACAATCGACGCGAAGTGCATACCCAGATTAGCCAGGAAAGGGGCTTCCCGGCGTTTGAGGGTAAATCTAACGGTGAATTCATCTACGGCTTCGACGGACTTGACGATGTCTCCCATGGACATTCCAAGCCAGTACTTATAGGGCCCAGTTTCTTTAAGCTCAGGATATTTATCCGGGTTAAGCTGTCGATCAAAGGAAAACACCACAGCCTCGGCATTAAAGGGGGTTCCATCATGGAATTTAACCCCCTGACGCAATTTGAAAGTATACACCAACCCATCCGGAGAAATCTCCCAGGAAGTGGCCAGTGCAGGCTCTATTTCGGTGCTCTCCTCCTTATATCGCACCAGGGTATCAAAAATATTTCGAGCTACATTCAGAGATTCTCCATCTGTTTCATGGGATGGGTCCAATCCCACAGAGTCCCCACCGCGACCATGAATAATTGTTCCACCGTATTTAGGCTCTGCAGCCTGGATAGACGAAGATAACCACATCATTCCAAGAAAGAGGAAGTTTAAAATGAGCCTTCCAGAAGCAGGAATAAATAGTAATTTATAGGAAATTGAGCGCATAGGGTTGCCTCCTCAAAAATAAAAAATAGATGTTGACAGGTCGAAGGAAGTAACTGATACATACATTATCACAATACTTTTTCGTTACAATATATTTTCATCTGGGGTCAGAAACCAGAAATCAGAAGCTATTCCGAATCCTGGTTTCTCATCCTGGATTTTTAATTTTCTCTTTTATGCCTTTAGATTTTCTCGGACTTCCTCCGGAGTATTCCCGGTTCGATACTTCTAAGGTGGTTATATTACCAATCCCTTATGAAAAGACAACCACGTATATCAAAGGAACCGATAAAGGCCCAGAAGCAATTCTAAGAGCCTCCTATCAGGTGGAGCTTTATGATGAAGAATTACAGGTCGAACCCTTCCACATGGGTATTCATACTTCAGAGCCCCTTTGCGCCGATCAACCCGAACCGGAAGAAATGGTGGAAAGGGTCCGAAAGGAAGTAATCAGACTGGTTCGGCAGGGAAAATATGTGGTGGGATTGGGAGGCGAACACTCTATCAGTATCGGGATAGCCCGGGCTTTTGCAGACGTATTTGGTACTTTTACTACGGTTCAAATCGATGCCCACACGGATTTAAGGGAAGAATATGAAGGCTCTAAGTATAACCATGCCTGTATTATGAAGCGAATCCTGGAAGTTTCTCCCGGTGTACACATAGGTATCCGAAGCATGTGCCTGGAAGAAGCTGAGTTGGTGAAGGAGAAAAATATCCCAGTGATTTCTGCCAGGGAAATTTACTCAAATCCCCATTGGATAGACAAAGCACTTAGCCACATTAAAACAGATCGGGTATTCCTCACCATCGATGCGGATGGTTTCGATCCTTCTGTCATACCCGGTGTAGGAACTCCGGAGCCCGGAGGTTTACTCTGGTATCCGGCCCTGGCTTTTTTACGGAAGTTATTTGAAGTCAAAGAGGTGATAGGGTTTGATGTCACGGAGTTATGCCCTATAGAAAACCAGATCCTTTCAGACTTTACCTGTGCCAAGTTGGTTTATAAGTTGATCGGGTATAAATATCTAACAAGTAATAAATAATCCAAAATTCAGGAATCAAAATCCAGGAACTCAGAATAATTCTGACTCCTGGGTTTTGACTCCGGATTTCCTATGAAAGTTTCCCGAAGGGATTTTTTGAAAGAAAGCTTAGCCGTGACCGCATCATGGGTTCTAGTCAGTAAAGGGGTAAATGAATTCGTTCCTGAGGTTTCAGCTGCCGAAAAGGTCGATAAAAGTAAGTTATCGAAAGAACTAAATGTTTATAACTGGTTTGATTATATCGGAGAAACCACCCTTGCCGACTTTGAAAAACAGTTTGGGGTTAAGGTCAATTACGATACCTATGATAGTAACGATGCTCTTCTGGCGAAACTACAGGCCGGGGCTACGGGTTATGATGTGATCGTTCCCTCGGATTATATGGTTCGGATCATGATAAAAGAAGGGATGTTGGCTCCTTTAGATATGGAGAATATCCCTAATTTTAAAAATATCGATCCCCGGTTTCACAAACCCCCCTATGATCCCGAGAATAAATACAGTGTTCCTTATCAATGGGGGACTACGGGGTTTGCCTATAACAAAAAATATATTAAGGAAAAGTTAGATAGTTGGAGTGCCCTTTTTGATGAAAGGTATAAAGGTAAAATTACCATGCTTAATGAAGCCCGAGATGTAATTGGATCGGTTCTTAAGTATTTGGGCTACTCGGTGAATTCCAGGAAGGAAGAGGAACTGGCTAAGGCTAAAGAACTTTTAATCAAGCAGAAGCCTTTGATCAAGGCCTATACTTCAGATCAGGCCAAGCCGATGCTTATTTCGGAAGAGTCCTGGATTTCCCACATCTACAGTGGTGATGCCTTTGCGGCGGCTTCTGAGAATGAAGCCATTCAATATGTAATTCCGAAAGAGGGTTCTACTATCTGGACGGATAATATGTGTATTCCCCAGTCGGCTCCCCATAAATATACCGCAGAGGTTTTTATCAATTATATCTTACGACCCGAAGTCGGTGCCGGAATCTCAAATCATACTTTCTTTGCCTCTCCCAACGCGGCTGCTTTGAAGTATATCAAAAAGGAAATCAAAGAAAACCCCTCGGTTTATCCCCCACCCTCCATTCTGGCCAAGTTGGAGTTTATAGAAGTCTTCGGGTATGTTGTGGAAATTGAGGCGAGGTGCTAGCCACTCGAAGTATCTCCTCAAGTTCGCT
>JAUQPW010000101.1 GCA_030550175.1 bacterium | reverse complement strand
AATATTTATGAATACCGGGACTATCGGCCGGCGGGATATGGAAAGAGGTTGCAGATGAATATACCGCTGATGGGGGATTCGATAGGGGTGGAGTTTGATGAGTTATTGGGCAGGAAAACATCCAATATGAAACAATAAAGGCAAATCCGCATGAAGTTCTTATAACAGATGTGAATCAACTTCCCAATCTTTGTATCTGTATCAATTTAATAGGTAGACAGCAACATCTCCCTCATTCTCCTCAGGGGAGGACTGATACGAGGTTGTTCCTATTGAAGTTCCTCCTCAAAGGGAGTTAGGGGAAGTGTTCAGACAGGAAAAAATGATATCTGTTAACTTGTTACAGTTACCAATCTTTGGATACTTCATTGATCTACTCACAAAAACTATGATATAGTAACAAACTCATCCTGGAATCCCTAAGTAACCTGATCAACTCGCTTTGATCCGTGATAGAAATAGATCCACTTCTAAAAACCTTTGTTCCGGATTTCTTTTATCAAAATCTTCTCTATAGCCTCCCAATCTAAATATCTATCTTCTTCCCCTATAACCTTATCCTCTCTTACTTATTCTTTGCTTCTCCCATTTATTAATATTTAAAGTACGTCCTATCTCTACAACCTCTCCCCAGCTCGTTTTAAACCCCTGGATAAACTCAGGACCGGTTTGTCGAAAGATAAGTCCCCTACGAACGGCAGTGTACAGTTAAGGGCTAATCTCGATCAGGAAAGGGTATAACGAGTTGCAAGGGGATTATCTTGTTATCTGAGAGCGCAGGTGCCTCGCCACCTTACTCCCCTCGCTCCTCCTCTCTTGAAGCTTCAGGAGAGGGAAAAGGGAGCCTACACATCAGGATTAGAATATTAGCCTCCCGTAGGGCAACCGGTTTAACAGGATTGCTATAGAGCTTGAAAAAATTCTGAATTTCTGAATCCCCCATTTTCGTCGGGAGCTATCACCTGTTCGTCCCTGACAGGGCTTTTCAGCTTAACCAGGCACACAGGGGGAAGAGGGTAAGGTAAACGGTTGCGCTCTCGGCTAAGCCTTATCCTGGGGTGAGGAGGGAACGGTTATTTAAATTTAACTCTACCAGGGGGTATCCTACAAAGTGACGGAAAATTTTACAGTTTGCTATTTTAAGCAATCTTCTCTTAACCGGTTATTTTCTCTAGATTTCAATCCCTATCCTCCCTTTATAAGGAGTAAATCTTGCCTCTTAAATGTCAAATTTTTTTACGATTTGGGTTATGGGAATCCTTCTCTGAAAGATTATCCTTCCTACCAGAATCCCTTTGGAGAAGATAAAGAGGTCAAGAAAATTAGTATCTTTCCAGGTGTTGCCGGAATTCAATATTCAGGGATTCTCTGTATGGTATGATTTCTGCAACCGTTTTTACAGAGTAAGTGGATTGGTAGACCCAGTAACCGAAGAAGGGTAATTTTTGGCGTGCCAAGTTAGTTCTCCGTTCCATAGCTTGAGTTGATTCAGGAATTGCCGTTTGCCCGTCCGGGAGCGTGGGCATTTTGCCATCTGACCTTCCCCCGCTTGCAGGGGAAGGAACTTTGAAGCGAAGTTCCCTCTCCTCCCCCTTCCCCCCGTTCACGGGGGAGGGACCGGGTGGGGGCGCCTTAACCTGGCGCCTATGGAGGGAAGGGGAGTCTTTCTGGGGTAAGTTTTTTCTCACCTAACCCTTTGATCCCCTCCCGTGTCGGCTATGCATTACCTATATCTCTTGGAAGGCTTTGAGAAAAAAGACTTTCGACAAATCGGTTGAGGAGATCTGAAAGATGGTTAAACAAAGTGAGAAAGTAAAATCAAGGAAAGTCGATTCCCGTCTTGCTTTTCCGATTCTCCCCAGCCCATTCTTTTTACCCAACAGATGGGGTTTTCCCAGACTTATGGGTAATGCATAGTCCGCATCAGGAAGGGGAACTTGGGGATTGCCTGGGTTCCTACTCTCCCCTTCCCTTACAGGGAAGGGGAATCGGAGGGGTAGGGAAGGAGGGTAAGGCAGATGCTTATGCTCCAGTAAGGTATTTCCCATTTAACCCTATTCGATTGATGTGGTTAATTTCGGTTAAGTTTCTTCTACGGTGGGTCGTTGGGTTATTGTGAAGGTCATCGGTATGTAAGTAAAAGGGACGGAGTCTGAGCATGGATCAGATCCGGTACGGGCGACCGGCGGTTGCCCTGACTCTTACCAACTCCCCAATTTTATTCTGTTTGCTCACTCGCCCTTTATAGGCAAATCAGGGATCAGGGAAGTAAACAAAATTTCTTAAAAGGGATCCCGTTAACTTCTCATGGGTAATGAAAGGTAAGCCATATGTTAGAAGTATCAATTATTGGGGCTGGTCCGGCAGGATTAACTGCAGCATATGAACTTTCGAAATTGGGTCTAAAATCTACTGTAATCGAAGCCGACCATCAAGTCGGTGGGCTTTCTCGTACCGTAAACTATCGAGGTTATCGGTTTGATATCGGCGGGCATCGGTTTTTCTCTAAGGTTCCCCTGATCAACGAGTTATGGCAGGAGATATTGGGTGAAGACTTCCTAGTCCGACCGCGGCTTTCACGTATTCATTATGATGGGCACTTTTTTGATTATCCCCTGAAAGCGTTCAATGCGTTAGCCGGATTGGGACCAGTAGAGGCCTTCCTGGTGGGTTTAAGTTATACAAAAGCTAAGCTGTTTCCTTCAGAAGAAGAAACCACCTTCGAGCAATGGGTATCCAACCGATTCGGACATCGCCTTTACCGGATTTTCTTTAAAACTTATACCGAAAAAGTCTGGGGTATTCCCTGTACGGAGATTTCGGCGGATTGGGCGGCACAACGTATTAAGAACCTGTCTTTAAGCGAAGCGATTCGGAATGCCTTATTTGGTTCCGGTCGTACAAAGAATGGGCAGATTATTACAACCCTCATCGACAACTTTTACTATCCGCGGCTCGGACCGGGGATGATGTGGGAGCGTTGTAAGGAGTTACTGGCGGCACGGGGTCATGAAACAATCCATGAGACCCGGGTTGAAAAGATACGCCATCGTCACGGTCGTGTAGAATGTATTTATGGAAAAACATTCTCCGGGGAATTGGTAGAGTTTGGTGGAGACCATTTCTTGTCCACCATGCCACTTCGGGAGCTTATTCAGGCCCTGGATCCTGCACCACCGGAGGAGGTTTTACAGGCTGCAAAGAATCTCCGTTATCGAGATTATCTAACGGTGGTACTGATTGTCCGGCGAGAAACTGTCTTCCCGGATAATTGGATCTACATCCACACACCGGGCGTCAAGATGGGACGGATCCAGAATTATAAAAACTGGAGTCCCGAGATGGTTCCCGATCCAACCCGAACCTCTTTAGGTCTTGAGTACTTCCTATGGGACAAAGATGAGGAATGGAACTGGTCCAATGACCGTCTCATTGAATTGGGAATCCGGGAATGTGCCCAGATTGGACTCATTGATCCCACCGAGATAGAAGATGGTACGGTGGTTCGAATGAAGAAGGCCTACCCCGTTTATGATCAAAAATACTATGAAAACTTAGCCATCCTCCGTCAGTATCTGGAAACTTTCTCTAACCTTCAAACCATTGGTCGAAACGGTTTACATCGCTACAACAACCAGGATCACTCCATGTTGACAGGAATCTATGCAGCACGGAACATTGTAGGTGAAAAATATGACGTCTGGTCGGTGAATACCGAAATGGAATATCACGAGGAAAGTCGAGTTGAGAAGACGGAGACCTCGAAGAAAAAGGTTTTCTCAAAAGTGGGAGATACAACCCTGGGGGACCGCCAGGTTCCGACTCGAATAGTTCCGGCAACGACTGCCTCCCATATTTCACCCGATGAGATCATTGAAGCAGTATTTGCAAAATTAGATCCGCTGGCCTTGGGTACTGCCGTAGGGATAGTTTCCGGGTTGAGTCTTTTCCTGGCAACTATTATACTTTTATTAAAGGGTGGCTTTGTAGTCGGACCGAATCTATCCTTGCTGCGTCATTACTTCCTGGGATTCCGGGTAACCTGGTCAGGTGCGTTTATCGGTCTGGTCGAAGCCGGAATAGGAGGATTTATATTAGGCTATCTTATAGCCTGGTTGAGAAATTGGGGAATGAGAGCTTACGCTTTTCTGCTTAAGAAACGAGCCGAAGCCGAAGCACAACGCAGGCTTTTGGATGATGTATAACAGAGAAAGCTCACCATGACAAAACATGACGAATCTGAAGAGGTAAGCCGGGCCATTGTCAAAATCCAGGCCGGGGTACTGGCCTTTGTCTGTGCCATGATAGGCGGAATAGGATTATTTGTCATGACGGCCTGGCTACTCATTAAAGGAGGACCCAAGGTAGGCCAGCATTTACAATTGCTGGGTCAATATTTCCCCGGATATTCCGTCACCTGGAAAGGAAGTTTGATAGGATTTTTTTATGGAGCAATAGTGGGTGGAATTATAGGCTGGATTATAGGAAAGATCTATAATGGAATCGTTGGAATTCGGCAGCATTGAGTATTCGTTATCTACTACCCTCTCCTTTATTTAGGGTCATAGAACAAGGACGGTGACCCAGGACGATCGATGATGAATAACAAACCTAAAACTTTATCCGTTGTTATACCTGTATACAATTCGCTGGATAACCTGAAACAATGTCTTGCTGCACTGGCGGAGTCCCAATACCATGATTTTGAGGTGTTGGTGGTAGACGATGGCTCCACAGAGCCCATCGAACCTCTGGTAACCTCCTATGGATTTAGATATTTGCGAATCGATGGGCCGGGAGGACCTGCACGGGCACGAAATTACGGGGTAGCCAATGCCACAGGGCGATACGTTGTTTTCATTGATTCTGATGTATGCATACACAAAGATACACTAGCTCGATTTGCTGAAGCCTTCGCTTCAGATCCAACCCTTGATGCCGTAGTAGGCTCCTATGATGAAGCTCCAGCCGATCCAGGTTTTCTTTCCCAATACAAGAATCTTTTCCATCATTACGTGCATCAAACCTGTAATGGAGAGATCACTACTTTTTGGAGTGGATGCGGGGCAATACGACGCGATCTATTCATGGCCTTCGGAGGGTTTGATGAGCAGCGATATCGTCGCCCGGCCATCGAAGACATCGAGCTGGGTACCTGGTTAAGTGCCGCGGGACATCGGATTGTCCTGGATCGTCGTATTAAGGGAAAACACCTGAAACGCTGGACCTTGTGGAATCTCCTCAAGACCGATATCTTCGACCGGGGGGTCCCCTGGACACGCCTGATGTTACGGGCAGGTACCCTTGCCAATACCCTTAATATTAAACCATCCCAACGCGTGAGTGTCCTATTAGTTTATCTGACAATATTGTTAGCTCTGGCAGGGATATGGTGGCCGATGACCTGGATTGGTGCGGGATTAGCAGCCCTGACCGTTACTTTCCTCAATCATGATTTTTATCGATACTTCGCAAAGCACTCGGGTATTTGGTTTATGATTCGCGTGATTCCCATGCATTGGTTATATTTTATATATTGTGGGTTTTGCGTTGTGTGGGGGGCCCTGCTTCACTACCTGGAACAGGCATCAAATTCTCCTCCTTCATCGGCTCGACCCCTCAAAGCAGGTTGAGCAGACCAGATGTTACCCTGTGAAAGGTTATTTCACATCATGAAAAAGTACTTCCTTGCTTCCTATTCCACCTGCTTATGAATCGTTTTACTCCTCATTTCTGGATGATACTGCGGACGGTCTTGGGGATCGGTTTACTCTACTATGTGCTCTCAACGATCGGGATCTGGTCATCTATCAACCGGTTAATTTCCATTCTGTGGCTGCTGCCGGGTTTGGTTGCTTTAACCCTATTCGGGGCAATGGTGGAAGCCAAACGACTGGGATATCTCTTCCGATCCCAGGGAATTTATCTCCCATTCGGTAAAGGATACCAACTGGTTACCGTGGGTACTTTTTTTAACTTTTGTATCCCGGGAGGGACAGGAGGGGATGTTATGAAATTGTACTATCTGACCCTGGAAAACCCCGGTCGTGGCATTGAAGTTGCCACGGTTTTATTCATTGACCGTGCGGTAGCTTTATTTTCTCTTCTGTTCTTGATAGTCGGATTGGCCCTCTTCAACAGACAATTCGTGAAGGACTATTTACTTATCCAATGGCTTGTGATCGCTGCAGGAATCGGCATGGTAGGAATACTGGTCGGAATGATCCTTTCCGGTCCCCTGTACGCTTGGATAGGTAAACTCTCTTATCCCCTTCTGACCCGCATCCGAATACCTTTCTTCCGTTATTTAGAGCGCGCCTTTAAGGTACTTTCTGCATTTCGGGATTATAAGGGAGTTCTCCTAGGCGCCGCATTTATTTCTCTCTGTGGTCATCTGGCACTTACCGGCATGTTTTTGTTGGTCGGGAAAGAGTTCTTTCCCCAGGCCTCCGGTCTTACCGTTGGTTTATTAGCCCTGCTCGGAATGCTGGTCAATGCACTACCCATAACTCCAGGTGGACTGGGAGTCGGCGAAGCGGCATTTAACGGGTTGTTCGGGTTACTGGGTTATGTGGGCGGAGCCCAATTGATGCTGGCCTGGCGTCTCAGCACCGTTCCACTTTGTCTTATAGGCTGTGGACTTTATATTTGGGGCGTTCAGAGAGAGGGTCACTTCCTTCAACAGGCCCGCAAAATATCCCTGTTTAGACCCTCACCGGGGGAAGTGGGTAGTGAGTAGTGAAGAGCCAGTGCCGCATCTCTTCTATCCCCCTATGCAGCAAGATAAGGCAGGACATCCTCATGGAAAACGGGCTAAGGGCCATGGATAAATATACCAATGACTATGAAAGGGAATTTGCGCACCGACTCGGGGTTTCCTATGCCATTACTTTCGGATATGCGCGGCATGCCCTGACGAGTATTCTCATTGCTTCGGGTTTAAAGCCTCAGGATGAGATTATCCTTTCCCCTTTGACTTGCAGGGTCGTCCCCCTGGCTCTACTTTCGTTAAATCTCAAACCGGTCTATGTGGATATCTCAGCGGATACGTTAAATCTCGACCCACGGCAGGTTGAATCGGCCATGGGAAAGGCCACTCGAGGAATACTTTTCCAGCATACTTATGGTCATTCAACCGGAATTGAAGTGGTCAGGGAAATTGCCCTCCAAAACCAAATCCCAGTGTTTGAAGATTGTGCCCAATGTTTACCGTATCGTACAAAGGGTCGATATCCTGGAAGTTGGGGACAGGCCGCCATATTTAGTAATAATTTGCTCAAACCGCTTCCTGCAGGAAGTGGAGGGGTAGCTGTCACCAACGATCCGGAACTTGCAAGAAAAATTCGGGAAATTCAAAGGGATCTACCCCAGCCCGGTAAATTTGCAGATATCCGACTCCGTACAGAAATTTGGTTTCAAAAATACGCACTTCGACCGGCATGGTACTGGCCGCTCTTTAATCTTTATCGAAAAATCAACCCAGGTTATAAAGTACGCCCTGTTCAGGTAGAGATAGCCCACGAGATAACCCACAAAGCTTATCGTGCCAGTCGTTATCAAATGCAGGAGGGACAACACTGGTTGTATAAGATTGAGTCCAATGCAGCCCATCGCCACCTCTGTTCTACCGAATACCACCGGGCTCTCAGGGGTCTTAAACACTTAATCCTCCCGATAGCCGAAACGCCTCAACCTTTATATTACTTTCCGGTCTTGGTTGAAAACAAGGAGGCTCTGCTCAGACAGGCCCGTAGAAAACATATCGAACTCATTGCCTGGCCCCTCAAAACACCGATCTATCCCATCGAGAACGAGCAAGATCTCCTAGCTTACGGCTATAGACCCGGTACCTGTCCGGTTGCTGAAGAGGTGGCCACTAAATTAATTGGTTTGCCTACGCATAGCAGGATTACGGCTGAGGATCGGAACCGGATCATCGCTTTGCTAAGGGATTAGAACAATTCATGCTAAACCATCTTCCTGGAAGTCTGAATTCAGAGATACCAGAAGTTACTTCCTCCCAAACTCAACTGACTGCCTATCCACTGCGGGAAACAGATGCCGAACGCTGGACGCGTTTTGTTACCGAGCATCCCGAAGCTAATCTTTATCATACCCTTCTCTGGCGGGATATCATTCGGGAGATCTTTGGTCATCAACCTTTATACTTGCTATGTGAGTCGGAAGGAAACATACGTGGCATCCTCCCTCTGTTTCTGGTTAGATTTCCCTTCTTGGGGTCCAAGCTCATTTCAATCCCCTATGATATCGGTTCTGGGGGGGCTCTGGTGAGCGATGAGGCATCGGAGTTGGCCCTTGTGGAACAGGCCATAAAGCTGGCGCGAGAAATGCAAGTTAATTACTTGGAGCTGCGTTATGGATCTTCACGTCCGGCATTGGCCCGGCTCCAGTTGGCGCAGAGCGAGCCGGTATTGATCTCGGAAATGGAACTGGATAGTGAGGAACAAGTATTGGCCTGTCTAAAGGAAGACCACCGTAAGGCAATTCGTAAGGCGCAAAATCGGGGGGTCATAGTCCGGGAAGCCAGAAGTTTAGAGGATTTTCGTACGTTCTATCAAATCTATCTACAGGTTTTTCGTGATTTCGGGACTCCTCCCTACGGGGCCCATTATTTTCCAACGTTATGGAAGCGCTTACACGGGTCTGGATCTGCTCGCCTGCTTCTGGCCTATGTCCATCAGCGTTGTGTGGGTGGCCTCCTCCTTTTCTGCTGGGGTAAGAATTTGATCAGTAAGTTTGCAGCCTGCCTTCCCGAGGCGGTTCCTTTACGGGCTTATGTGGCACTCTACTGGCGGGCGATTCAACTTGGCCTGGAACTCGGTTATAGAAAATTGAGTTGGGGAACCTCGTCTCGAAACCAAACAGGATTGATCGAGTTTAAAGAACGATGGGGCGCGCAAACCCGCCCGGCCATAATTTATCACCTGCCCGTCAGGGGAAAGGCTCCATCTCTGGAAAAATATTATGATTCGGAAGGACTGGCCCGACAACTCTGGAGAAAACTCCCCCTGAAGGTAACTCCCTCTATAGGAGGACTTATCAATCGCTGGTTTTGCTAAAGAAAGATCCACCCCGGATCAAATGAAGACTGCTTATTTCCTATTATCCAGGAGGATAGAAGTTTCATGGCACTTTTATCCATAAACGACATTCAAGTAGGAGACTCTTACTCGGAAGAGGTCCTGTTCGATGAAGAAACGATAGCGCGTTTTATTACTTTAACCCAAGATACGGCCAGAATCCACACCAACAAAACTTTCTCAGAACAGAAAGGGTTTGATAACTTAGTTATCCATGGTTTCTTACTGTCCATCCGGTTTTCTCGTATTTTGGGAATGGAAATTCCAGGCGAAAATACTGTTATCGGTTCCATTGAATTAAACTTTCATGCACCAGTTTATGTGGGAGATACCGTTAAGTACACCGTAACAGTAAAAAGAATTTTGCACCCCCTGGGAACCATTTTACTGGACTTAAAAATCCAAAAACTAAACGGAACGACCTGCGTGGAAGGTAAGGCAACGTGCGTTTTTAAGAAATAAAATAGGCCATTATGAATTTAAATTCTTTAGAGTTATTCAAAAAAATATTTTTTAAAAATGCTTTGATGTTTAAAAAGACCTTTCTGGAAGTTCAATCCGAATTCGGTCATTCCTGGGAATTAGAATTCGATATCCATTTAGAAAAGCTATTCGGAAATGATGAAGAGGCATATAAAAATGCCGTTCGCGGATACACCAAATTCGCCATTGATGCCATGCGGCTGCAACAACTCTTTAATAAAAAACTGAAATATGAAGAGGTAACTTACCAGGAAGCCTATCAAAAAGTCTATATGAATGAAGATTACATGATGCATTTATACTTACCTGGAATCTTCATTTCGCATTTCTTGTGGCGGCACCATCATCGACAATTTCTTTACTATAAGAAGAATTTTCTACCTTTATTGGATACCCAGGACGATAAAAGATTCTATGAAGTAGGTACCGGAACGGGTTTTTACACCGTCCAAATATTTAGATATGACCGGAACTTTCACGGATACGGAATCGATATAAGCCCCTATTCAAGGCAATTTACCATGAACAACATAAAAGGTTGGGGATACGAGAACTCTTTTACCCCTATGGATATTAATATCATCGGCGCAGCTCTGGAACCTCTATCTTGTATTCAGGTTGTTGAGGTTTTAGAGCATCTCAGCGATCCCCAGCTTTTCTTGAATCACTTAAGAAAGCTCCTAAAGCCGGGGGGTTATGGTTTTATTACAGCAGCCTTGACCGCACCCAATGCGGACCACATATATCTGTATTGGACTCCCGACGATGTCATAAAACAGCTTGTTTCGGCAGGTTTTAAGGTCCTGGATTATATTGAAGAACGGGCTTATGAGGGCCAACCCGGAGAGATTGTACCTAAAGTAGCCGCTTTTATTGTTTCCTGATCCTTAATAAAAGGAAAATGTTTTCTTGACTTGAAAAGTAAAAATTAATTAAAAACTTAACTCAAGGGACCTTGTCTATGAATACCCTGTCCTATTCTCAAATTCAAGAAGAACTGAGTCCTGAGAAACTGGCTCCTTTGCCGCCACTGAACATAACTATTTTACGCAATATTACCCTGGAACCTATAGAACCCTACTTACGTTATCTGGGTTATCAAATGGGATTCAATGTGCATACCCGGTTTGGCGGATATGATCGGATTTTTCAAGAAGCTGTGGGGGGACAAAAGGATCTGTTAAACGAAGAAACCGATTGTGTTCTTATCTTTCTGAAACTAGAAACCTTATCCTGGAGTCTGGCCAGAAGTTTTCCCGGTCTGAGCCTGGAGCAGATTGAGGTAGAAAAAGAAAGGATCCAAGATTTCATGGTTAAGGTTTTGGCAGGTATCCGCAAACAAACTTCGGGCATGATCCTGTGGCATGGTTTTGAGCTTCCAGCCTATCCGGCTTTAGGGATTATAGACCCTCAGCAAAAAGCTGGACAAGCCTCCCTTATTCAGGATTTAAACCGATTTTTGCGGGATATCCTCCAACAGCAGCCCAATGCCTATTTTGTAGATTTGAACACCTGCCTGATCCGGATAGGTGCCAGGAACTTTTATGATCTTCGATACTGGCATATCGGTAAAGCTCCCTACTCTCGGGAAGCCCTGCAGGAGATAGCCCGGGAGGTATTTAAATATCTTCGTCCCCTTAAAGGTAAAAACAAAAAATGTCTGGTTCTGGATTGCGATCATGTTCTCTGGGGTGGAACCATCGGTGAAGATGGACTTGCCGGCATCAAGCTCGGTAAAACTTATCCCGGCTCTGTTTATTATGAATTTCAACAGGAGGTTTTAAATCTCTATCATCGCGGAGTTATTCTCGCGCTTTGCAGTAAGAACAATGAAGAAGATGTGTGGGAAGTGTTCCAAAAGCATCCGGAGATGGTCCTTCAAAGGGAGCATATCGCTACGGCCCAGATTAACTGGCGGGATAAGGCCACCAACCTCAGGCAGATTGCCGCAGATTTAAACATCGGTCTGGATAGTCTCGTTTTTATGGACGATAGTGACTTTGAAATCCATCTGATTTATCAGGTCCTTCCCGAAGTAACCGTTATTCCATTACCTCGGGATCGAGCCATTGAATATCGGGAGATTCTGGCTTCCTGTGGGTTATTTGAGACCTTAACCCTCTCAGAAGAAGATCGTAACCGCGGGATGATGTACAGGGCTGAAGCCGCCCGTAAGCAGCTTCAAAGGGAGAGTATAAATTTAGAGAGCTATTACGCTTCCCTGGAGATGGTTCTAGAGATTCGTTTTGCAGATGAGTTTTCCATCCCTCGCATCGCACAATTGACCCAGAAAACCAATCAATTTAACCTTACTACCCAGCGTTATTCCAATGCAGATATTCAACGATTGAGTGAAAGCGATTCTGCCGATGTAATTTATTTAAGGCTTCGGGATCGATTTGGAGATTCCGGCATCGTAGGGGTTTGTATTCTGAAATATGAAGCAGATCAAGCGATTCTAGATAGTTTTTTACTCTCGTGTCGAGTATTGGGAAGAGGGATTGAGGAAGCTTTTCTTATTCAGTGCTTGAAACGGGCTAAGTTAAAAGGAAGTAAGGTCGTGATTGGTGAGTATCGACCGACTGCTAAGAACGGTCAGGTTAAGGATTTCTATCTGAATCAGGCTTTTAAAGCCATAGGGGTGGCTAATCAGGTCTACTCCTTTCAAATGGATTTGACGACCTTCACACGAGGTGAACCTCAATTTTTCAAACAAATCGATTCTGAAATCGATAAGTAGTCGAAAAACCCTAGAAGATACGAACCTGTCGAGGAAGGATAGGAAAAATGAAAGAAAGAATATTTCAGATAGTGAGTCAGGTTTTAGGACTCCCCATAGACCAGATCCATGAACAATCCTCTCCGGAAAATATTGAAGCATGGGACTCCCTGAAGCATATGAACCTAATACTGGCTTTGGAAGAAGAATTCGGAGTCCAATTTACCGATGAGAAAATCGTAGAAATGTTGAGTGTAAAACTGATCATGGAAGCCGTAGAAGAGCTTTTACCCCAGGCAAAAAATGATTCCCAACGTTAAACACATATTATCCCAATATAGCCTCAAGGAGTTTCTGATCCGGGGTGCAGAGGAATATATCTGGTGGATTATCCGGAATTGGCCGGGGTTTGAAGGTGTTGTCCTCAGATACCTGTTCCTTAAATGCACGACAAAAAAGCTGGCCGGATTTTGTTGGATCAGCCGGAGTTGTACCATTGTAAACAGTTATGGACTATCCATAGGAAAAAACTTTGCGACGAATCAGAATGTACTCATCGACGCGCTAGGCGGTATTGAAATAGGTGATAATACCGGTATAGGTCCAAATTGCGTGATTATAGCCCAGGAGCATTCCATGCTCAGCAAAGAGGGTTACGCCAGTAGACAGGCTTATAGAAAGAAATCTATTAAGATTGGATCTAACGTTTGGATCGGTTCAAACTGCTTTATCAAAGCGGGAGTGACCATTGGGGATCATGCCGTGATCGGAGCCTGCTCCAATGTTATCACCGATGTACCGGCAAACGGGAGGATGATCGGCTCCCCAGCAAGACCTTATGTGGAAGTAATGCGAGAATTCCTGTCAAAGAAAGATCAGCTTTATAAGCTTCCTTCACTCGATGAAGGGAAGGAAGAGGCGTTATAATTATATGCCTGTAACAAATTCCATTCACCACACTTTATCCCGTTGCGCCGTCTGTAACTCAGAGGATATCCATGACTGGTTTAAGACGGACTTCGGCTCCATTGGGAGGTGTGGCGGTTGCGGACAGATCCTTCGGGCGGATCGGCCGACTTGCAACTCTATGGTTACCCTACATCAGTCTTCTAATTTACATAACACACCTTACGCCTTTCAAAGCGAACTCGTGACCAGAGAACTTGTTTTCTATATTAGCTTCCTCAATCTGTGTGAAAAAGCAGGGGTTCGCGGGAAGATCCTGGACGTGGGCTGCTGGCTCGGTGAATTCCTCAAACTTGCAGCAAGTAGGGGATTCGACATTACGGGTATTGAACCGGTTCGAGAGATTCGGGAGCTTGCCGAGCGAGCCTTAGGGAACAAGCCCATTGATCCTCGGCCGATAGAGGATGCGGAGTTTGCCAATGAATCCTTTGATGCTATAACCATGTGGGATGTGATCGAGCACCTGGTCGATCCTCGGGGAGTACTTGTTCAGATTCACCGCTGGCTCAAAACCGGAGGTTACCTGGGTATCGCAACCATCAATCACAATAGCCTGATGTACTTGATTTATCATATACTGCGTAAAACCTTTCCTCCTCTCGCACGACTATTTGGTCCAATGTTATACAATCCGTTTCACACTTATTATTTTACTAAGCAGTCGTTGGCGCGCCTCGTCGAAAATGTTGGATTCGAGATTGTTGAACACCGGGGCTATGAATGCCCCATTACCCGTCTAAATGTGGGTTTGGCTTTGAAGTTCGGAATGCGTGCTCTCTATGTTTTCCAAGGGGTTCTGGGAATGCAGGGGGAACAATATATGTTTGCCCGTAAGCCATAACAAACATCACCCTCATCCATGCTTAAGGCTTTCAAAATCGTTTCTCCACAACCTAAAACCGATGAAAATAGAATTCCTGCGGTCATTCACCTAGATCTCGATGGAAGTACCCATATTTATCGCATCCATGGATGGTCTTATGAAGCCCAAGATGATCCGCTCTTTGAGACGGGTCTACAACGAGCTCTGGATTTTTTTGACAAAGTCAAAGTGCGTGCCACGCTATTTGTTATTGCCGAAGATCTGAACCATCCTGGTAAGCGTGGATTGATTAAAGAAGCTGTGAAACGAGGTCACGAGATAGCCTCCCATTCGTTTACCCATCGAAAATTAACCACTCTTGTTTCCGAGGAAAAACGCCGTGAAATTTTTGAGAGTCGGGAACGGATTATGACCGGGTTGGGAGTCGAAGTCCTCGGGTTTCGAGCACCTGACTTCGATATTGATCGGGAGGTACTCGAACTGGTGGATATGGCCGGATACCTCTATGACTCATCGCTATTTTCAGATGTCCGGTTTGCCAGGAAGGTTGGGGTTACCAGGCTAAGCAGGTTGCCCCACCGTCCATTGGAGAATAGATCGCTTGTAGAATTACCTTTACCCGGGTATGCCCCTCTTCCTTTACCCTTTCATCCCTGCTACAGCTTAGTTTTGGGTACGTGGTATTTCCGTTTGGGTTTACGAAAATTCCGACGAACGGATATCCCCCTGGTATTGTTATTCCACCTGACAGATTTCGCGGATCCCCTTCCAACCCATCGATTAACCGGCCGGAAATCCAGGTTATTCACGTTATCCCATATGAAGAGTGAGCATAAGCATTACCGGTGTGAAGAAATGTTAGAAATCGTCCGTCGTGAATATACATTTGTCAATACACGGTCTCTGGTCCAGAGTTTGACAACTGCTCCACCGGGAGCGCAAGCGTCTTGCTTGCAAAATGGCTAACAGACAAAAATGAAAATCGTTGTGCAGAATCTCAAGAACGGAAAACTTCAGGTAGACGAAGTTCCTCCGCCGGCTTTACAGCCGGGCGGTATTTTGGTTCGTGTTCGGAGGTCTCTTATCAGCTTGGGTACAGAAAGAGCCATCATAGCCCTCGCCAACAAAGGACCTATCGGAAAGGCTATGGACCGCCCAGATCTCGCGCGTAAAGTTCTCAACAAGGCCAAGCAAGAGGGTTACTGGAATACGTATCAGGTGGTAAAAAATTTGATCAGCTCACCGATTCCGTTGGGGTATTCCTGTGCAGGAGAAGTGATTGAAGCGGGTAAGGAAGCCACCGGTTTCCGGGTCGGAGATCGGGTAGCCTGCGCCGGGCTTAATTACGCAAACCATGCAGAAGTTAACTACATACCTCGTAATCTGGCGGTCAAAATCCCAGAGGGATTATCCTATGATGAGGCCTGCTTTGTAACCCTTGGCGCGATTGCTCTACAAGGGGTGCGATTGGCAGAAATCGAGCTGGGAGAGAGGGTCGTAGTGATGGGGCTTGGTCTGGTGGGTCAGATTGCTGCTCAGTTGGCCCGGTGCGCCGGTGCAACGGTGCTTGCCACAGACCTTGATCCCTATAAAGTCGAGCTGGCAGCCAGGTTAGGAGCCCACAGGACAGTGGGAGATCCCAAGAATCTGATCAGCGCCGTTGCAGAGTTTACCGGCGGACAAGGGGCCGATGCGGTGTTGATCTGTGCAGCTACGAAGTCGGATGAACCTGTTCGACAGGCGGCGGAAATTTCCCGACTTAAAGGTCGGGTCATTATAATCGGAGATGTGGGAATGCACCTCGAACGTCGCCCCTATTATGAAAAAGAGCTTAAGATGGTTGTAAGCCGTTCCTACGGTCCCGGGCGATATGATCCGGCTTATGAGGTCCACAGCATAGATTACCCCCTCCCGTATGTTCGATGGACAGAAGGGCGTAATATGTTATCGTTCCTGGAGTTAGTAGCCAGAAACGATGTCAAAATCGGCTCTCTTATTACCCATAGATTTCCCATCGATGAGGCCGAATCGGCTTATCAACTGATAACAGGAGAAAAACAAGAACCGACCATTGCCATCGTACTCGAGTACCCGGGCGAATCCCAGAAGCCTTCGCGTATAACCCTACCTTCTTACTCACCTCGTCCTATCGAACGTCCGATTCGTATCGGCGTAATCGGTGCCGGACAATTTGCAAAGGGGATTTTACTACCTGCATTCGCCCGTCAAAAATCTGTACAATTTCATGCGTTTTGTACGTCGTCGGGTTTTACCAGCAAGAGTGTGGCAGAATATTACGGTGCAAGCTATTGCACCAGTGATCCAACCGAGATTATTCAGGATAAAGAAATCGATGCTGTGGTCATTGCAACCCGGCACAACCTGCATGCTCCATTGACCATCGATGCCCTGCGGGCCGGAAAGGCCGTTTTTGTTGAGAAACCCCTTGCCCTCACACCGGAATCCTTAGCCGAAATTTGCCGGGTTGTACAATCCCTGGAAAGGCCACGCCTGATGGTTGGATTCAATCGCCGCTTTGCCCCTTTAACCATTCAATGCAAGGAGTTTTTTGCTTCCTGTAAGGAGCCCGTATTTGTTATGTATCGTATTAATGCGGGTTCTCTCCCCAAAGATAGCTGGGTTTCCGATCCGGTGGAGGGAGGAGGTCGTATTCTGGGGGAAGTGTGTCATTTTGTAGATACCATCTGCTTCTTAACGGGAGCTTTACCCCAACGTATTTTTGCCGAACCATTGATCTCTTTAACCCATCCTACCTCAGATCGAGATAGTGTTACCATCACACTACATCTGTCCAATCACTCCATCGGAGTGATCCATTATTTGGCCAACGGAGACCCCGCCGTTTCAAAGGAATACCTGGAAATGTTCGGCGGGCAGCGCACGGCGATCCTGGATAACTATCGAAGTCTTTCACTGCACGCCGGGAATCGCCGTCGTCGACATCGCTTATTTAATCAGGCCAAAGGCCATAGGGAAGAAGTATCCGCCTTTATAAAAGCCCTGGAAACAGGAAGTCCTATGCCCATAGATTTCGAAACCCTTGTCGCGGTTACGCAAACGACCTTTCTCATCCATCGGAGCCTGGATACCGGAAACCCTATAGACTATCAATTACCAACGGCCAATTCAACCTAACAAGAAGCCTGTGAAAATTACCTCCCTACAATACCTTAGTAGAATCCCAAGCTTAATTGTGATTTTCATATTAATGGCTGTGATTTTTTTTAATATAAAGTCTTCCTCCCACCGGGATATTTCTATTTTTTCATATTTTTCTTTATTTATCTTACTAACGATTTCCTCTTATTTAATTTACTCGTTATTTAGATCAGATCTGTTAAGATTAAATAACTTTATTCTATATCTCATAGTCACGTCTGGTATCCTACTCGAATTAGTACTTCGGGCTAATCCAGCTCTTATTCCAAGACATTTTCTTATGCAGCTTTCATCTCAAGATAGAAAGAAATTGGCAGAGGAACGAGGATTGCTCGTCTATAACACCCGTATCTGTGAAGGTCAATTACTTGTGGTGGCCTCCCAGAATAAGCAAGGAAGATCCAAGATGGCAACTTGTTAAAGAGGCTCTGGAGGAATTAATTCGGCTATCCAGATGTAACTCTGCAACTCCCATGATATTTTTACTCCCTTCTCCAGCAACCCTTTACTCCCCATATGATGAAGAACTTAAAAAATGGGACGATAATTATAACGTTACCTCAAAGACTATTGAGGAATTTGCTAGAAATCAAGGGGTACAATTTATAGATTTAAATACTCCTTTACGTAACGAGATTGCGAAAGATTTTATTTTGGCTGCTGACCGGGATTGTCATTTAAATACACTGGGGGTTTCGAAACTATTTGAAATAGTTTCTCAATATATCAAGGTTAATCAAACGACCAAAGACACTCCTTAAATACTCCTTTCAAGTTACAACAATATAAAAAAATAGCAAGGCTTTCTCATAGAACAGATTCTCCCATGAATAGAAAAGATAAGATATCCTTAAAACAACTTATAAAAAATATTGTTTTTTGTTTGATCACCTTCTGTCTTTTCCTTGCAATTCTGGAGATAGGGGCCAGAGTTATTAAGACAATTAGAAACGATCTTTGGTTGCAAGAGCGTCAGGATTGGTTTGTATACTCTCCCATACTGGGTTGGGAGAGACGACCGAATTTTAAAGGAATTGCGGCCTTGGAGTATCGAGAATTTGATTCCCAGGGTTACATAATCAGAAAAGGACGATCTTTCTCAGAGAACAGACCCAAAATATTACTACTTGGGGATTCCTGTACGTACGGACTCCAGGTTGAGATAGATTCTACCTATGGGGCTTTCTTGGAAGATAAACTTGGATCTGTAGATGTAGTCAATTTGGCCGTTCCGGGTTATACCTCATATCAAGGTTTGCAAGTGCTTCAGAGAGCGATCTCCTTAAACCCTTCTCTGATCGTAGTCTCTTTTAATTTTAATGACCGACGGTATGTCCTCAACAAGAAAGATATGGACAGTCCATCGCGCTTTCAGTTTATCTGGCGATGGTCTTGGGTAAACTATCTCAACACTTACTCCTACGTTTATAAAATGTTGGTTACGAATCGAATCGGTAAAATCGATCTCCGAACTACCCCCGTGCGAGTGCCTATTCAGGAGTATACCTCAAATTTAGAAAAGATGGTAGAGATTGCCCAGACCCATAAGATCCCGTTGATTTTCCTGGTTTTGGAAGATAACCCTAACATTACTTCGTATATAAGAAAAGGACTGGAATTAAAAGAAAAAGGCTTATTACCGGAAGCAATAAAAGTATTTAAAGAAGTTTTTACTTTGTATCAACGAGTTACAGACCTACCGAGATTGCTTTTAGCCCAAAGTTATGAAGAACTTGGGGAAAGGGAAAAAGCAAACCAGATAGGCAGGATAAACCCTTTGATTCAGCTACATGGAGGGACCACCCTCCGAACGGATACCGAATATGCCCAAGCCATGTTAAACTTTACCGGAAGATCCTATACGTATGTTTATGATGCACGACCCATTCTAGAAGAGGATCCCAGTGTATTTTTTGATGTAGTTCATTTTAATGAAGACGGGCATAAAAGAATTGCCCAGGGTCTTTATGAGTTTATTATAATCCACAATCTCTTACCCAGTAATAAGATATGAACCGTCGCCCTTCGGCTTCCGAAATTTACTCTACTTCTATCCTTGAGCAGGCCCCCCATGTACTCAGTTTGATGGATCGTGAACCTTTAAGTCCAACTGCCGGTTGCTGTGATCGTACCTATTGGGCTTGGAAGTTTGTAGACTTCCCGGGGGCTCGTTTCCAGGAAGCGTTATGCGTTTTAAGTTTTTTATATTCAACCCCTTTGGAAAATAACCCCTATTTTCATAATGCAAGACTGTTGGATTGGATCGGCCTGGGAATGCGTTTCTGGTCGACCATTCAACACTCCGATGGGAGTTTTGATGAAGCCTATCCATTGGAACGTTCTTTAGCCGCTACGGCTTTTACGACTTTTTACCTGGGAGAAGCCCTTGAATTTACTAGAAATGATTTGTCGAAGGACCTTCAAACCCAGGTACGACAGACCATGGTGCGGGCAGGTCGATGGTTGATCAAAAATGATGAAACCCATGGTTTTCTCTCGAATCACCTTTCCGCTGCTGCAGCCGCTCTGTATCACATTTACCGGATTACAGGGGAGGAGATTTTCGAACAACGGAGTCAATACTTTATCGAAAAAATCCTGAGTCGACAGTCCCGGGAGGGTTGGTACGAAGAATACGGAGGGGCCGATCCAGGATACCAAACCCACGGGAGTTTTTATTTAGTGCGCCACTGGCAACTGAGCCAGAATAAAGATCTGGCAGAATCTCTAGGTCGTTCGATGACCTTCCTGGCCCATTTTGTGCACCCAGATGGGAGTCTGGGAGGGGAATATGCCAGTCGTAATACCCAGACTTATTACCCTGCTGCTTTTGAGATGTTTGCAGCCTACCATCCCGTAGCCGCCTGGATAGCTGAAACTATGCGACCTTCGGTAGTCAACGGGGCGGCAGTGAGCTTGAGAAGTGTGGATAGTTACAACTATTTTCCTTTTCTTAATAATTTCGTCTTTGCCTATCTGGCCTGTGTCGATAAGAATCGCATTCCCCTCCAGCCGGAAGAACCATCCTGTCAACCGGGTCTTGTCTGGTTCCCGGAGGCAGGAATCGCCCGTATTCGCCGGAAACGCTATGATGCCTATATCGGAATAGCCAAGGGAGGAGTTATAAAGGTTTTCGATCGTTTCCACAAGAAGTTGGTTTATAGCGATTGTGGGTATATCGGTCGACTCCATACCGGACAGCTTTTCTCTACCCAGTGCGAAGACCCTCACCGGATCTTTTCCGTCGCGCCGGACAAAATCGAGGTCAAAGGCACATTCTTCGAGATTTCCAGACCCACCATGGAACCTTTCAGGTTTGTAGCTTTCCGCTTGTTTACCCTATCTTTTGGGCGTTTGACCGGTTTAGGACGATGGCTTAAGAGGTATTTGGTGAAGGTACTGATTTATCGCAAACGTCCACTAAAGCTTCAGTTTAAGCGGACTATAAAATTTGACGAAACCAGTGTGAATATTTATGATGAAATCTCCGGACCGGATGGTGAGCGCGTTGAAAATTTACAATGGGGGGAAGTATTTACCACCATCCATATGGGCTCGTCCCGCTACTTCATCAACCATGAATTGGGTGAAGGGTTTGGACCGAACCCCCATAGACCCCGCGAGATCAATCCCAAGCAAATTGTGTCGGGTGTGAAATTGCAACGCAGGAGTAATTTTCCTGAGGATCAGGTGGGGGAGGATGGAGG
>JAUQPW010000100.1 GCA_030550175.1 bacterium | reverse complement strand
TTTCTATCTAGTCTAAAGGTTTCCCGATCTATTTTTCGATCGATCCGAGTGGTCTCCTCTGTCAGAAAGCGAACCACCTCATTGTAGAACTTAACCGCTTCTCCGCTCAAGGCTCTCTGCTTATCCAACTTTCGTTCAAGCCTTATGATTCGTGAGAGAAGCTGAACCAGGCGGTCTACAAGTTCGTTAATGAATTGCACTAAAGTACTGTTAAAGATCTGCTGAGCTTCGAGTACAGGGTGAAGCCAGGTATAAATTTTGAGCCTGAGAGAGTTAAGAATTCGGCTTATCAAAGGTTTGGGAGAAGCCGGAAGAGGTTGGATATGAGTGAGTTGCCATTTTTGATTGAGCGCCGTTAAGAAACGGTGCCAAAACTCAAATTTAACCACCTTTGTTTCTTCGCTCTCCAACTGTTCCTCGGTCATGAGTTCTTTCCACAAATTATTGATTGGCAGAAGATGCCGATCCCAGAAACGAAACTCCAGGTTCTTTCTATGCTGTTCCCAAAAGGCGTCCTGTTTGGCTTCATCGAAATCTCCCTTTTCTTCAGGCGATTCTGACTCAGGTGGGAGGGCTTCTGCTCCTTGCTCTCGCTCGATCTTTTCGTATATCTTAGCCATGATCTCCTCAACCCTGAGGGATTCTTTTTCTGAATTAAGCTCTGACATTGTTCTTATTTGTTGTCGGTTGTCAGTTGCCGGTTGTTATCTGGCCGATCGGTCTGTCAACCTTACTCCAGACAACTGACGGGTGATAAAATCCACGTACTTTTTTTCTATGACATCTTCCGGATAACGGGTTTCAACATATTTTTTTCCCTGCTTTCCTAAATGATGGCGCAGGTTATCGTCCTGGAGCAACAGATCGAGACAGGCGGCAAATTCTGGATAATTTTTGTACCATAAACCCGCCTGGCTTTGGATACAATGGTCTCTTAATACGTCGCATTGCCCATTAACCAGGACCGGTTTTCCAGATCCCCAGGCTTCCAATATGGCAATGGATAAACTTTCAAAGGGAGAGGGATTGACGATCAGAGTGGCTGCGGCAATGGCATTGTATTTATCCGTATCCGGAACAAAACCTACGTAACGAATTGCAGCATCCTGGGGAAGTGTCCCGCTCAGTCTTCCTATTAATACCAGTTGAATCTGTCGATCTGATTCACGTCGGTATTTCAGAAAATAATCGAAGAGTTCCTCACAACCCTTGGACTTGGCAATTCGACCCATATAGAGAAGGAACTTTCCCTCGATTCCATATTGTTTACAAAACAGATGAGGTTCTACCTTTTCAGGAAGGTTTAATCCTATCCCGATCACCTCAGAGGGAATTCCTTCATTATGGAAAACCCGGTTCACCAGGTTTTTTTCTTCTTCTGTCAGGTAAATAATGGCTCGAGGCTTACGGAAGACCGGCTCGAAGATTTGGAGGAAAAGCGGAGGTTCATTATGGGCGGTAGGAACTAAAATGCTTTTATCGGGATTGAGCTGAATCCCGAAGTAGGTGGGATAATACAGGTAAGTGAAGAAAATTATCAAGTCATATCGATCCTGGTGCTTCTGGAGATACTCCACTAATCGCGTCGATTGGGGACCCTGTTTTTTCATCCATTGAAGTTGATCATAATAGCTGGTTCCTGGTTGAAAAACTTTTTGAGATTGTTTAAGAAAGTCTTCGTAATTCCGTTCCGCTTCTACCGGAAACCGTCGAACCTTGACCCCATTAAGCAGCGTTTCTCCTTCGGGATATACATTGGTCCAGAGGTTATAATCCATTGCACAGGTGGTTAAAACTTCCAGATCAAAGTATTTGGATAAATGCTCCGCAACCCACCGACAAAGAAACTCCGAGCCTCCATTGACTTCTAAACCATAACGTTGGACGATAATGGCAAGTCGAGGATGTGGCAATGCTGGAATAATTTCTTCCTTCCCGGGTTTCTGTATCTTCCTGCCTCCGAGTTTCCAGGTTCCCTTGTCATTATAAAAATGGGTCTTAACCAGCCGTATCAGTTCCTCCTCCAACCGCTTTTCAGTAAAAAGTTCTGCCCGTTCCCGACATTTAATTTTTAGCTTTTGATAAGTATCCGAATCTTCCCATACCTGATCGATGGTTGGAGCAATAACTTCGGGTTCCAGCTTATCCACCAGGATTCCGGCATCTCCCAGAACTTCTGGAATTGCGGTAGCATTATAACCGATAACGGGAGTCCCAAAGAACATGGATTCGAGTAACGGTACACAAAAGCTTTCCCATTTGGAAAGGTAGAGGGAAAATCTGGCATGTTTATAAAAGCTGGCCAGTTGGGCAGATTTAGAGATCCTTCCGGTAAATAAAATATCCTTTTCCAGCTTCAATTGTTTAACCAACTCCAGAGCTTTTAAATAATACCAATCTTGAGGAAAGTAGTGACCGACCAGAAAGAGTTTGATTTTGGAAGGGTCTGAGGTCTGGGGTTTACTTTCTCGTAGCTTTTTAAAATGGTAGAAGGTCTCTAGAATTTCTAAAATGGATTTCTGGGGAGTGATCTTTCCCACAAACAGAAGGTAATCCAATCTCTTTAAATAAGAGGAAAGTTCCGGATCTTCTATCGTCCATTTTCCATCTTCCAGTGTCTGTTGCATGGGGGAATGGTCTATGGGAGACGTAAATCGAGAAGTATTTACCACAAGGGGGATTTTGATAATGTGTTGGTAGCCCTTTTCTCGGAGCAGAGAAGCTGAATATTCGGAATGGGCTATGCAGAGGTCGAATTCTCCAGAAAGGCGGTTTAATAAAAGTTCCCCCCGTTGACACAGTTCTTCAATCCCCGGGTTATATTCGGCGGGAGATACACCATGGAAGTCCATGATCTTAAAATCCTTGCTTCGTTGAATGATACGTAAATTCGGGGAGGCAATGGAGTAATGATACCAGAGAATATCGTGTCCAGTGGGACGATAATAGCTCGAATGTTGGCAATGGGACTTCAAATGGGGTTCATAATGATCTGCGAAGACCTTCACCGTAAAGCCCAGCTTAGATAAAATACGAAGCTGGGTTTGAATCCAATTACCGATGGCATCCCCCTGGATATAGGTAGCCGTCATGATATTTACCGTAGGCATTTCTTTTAGATCTCCTCCGCAAAAGTTCCACGTAATTTTTCGAAAATAAGGTGTCCGACCACATAAGTGACCACTCCAACGATGGCTACACGTGCCAGCTCATAATAATTGGGAGCGCGCCCATAGTAGATGATATCATGATACGCGGCAATAAGAGATGCGACCGGGTTCAGAACGATGGTGAATCGCCATTTCTCGGGGATATCTAAGATTCGGTAGATGACGGGGGTTACAAAAAACCAGAGGGTTAGCACATTGGCGAGGATGTGTTGAATGTCCCGGAAATGAACGCAAAGGGCCGATACCATCAAAGCCAAGCCCAGGGTGAAAATCAACTGAATTAGCATAATAAGGGGTAAAACCAACATGACCGAGTGGAGCTTAAATCCAAACAGCAGGCTGAGTAAAATGAGAATGGGCAATCCTAGGAGAAAATTAACTAAGTTGGAAAGAACGGTAACGATAGGAAGAACTTCGGCAGGAAATAGAACTTTCTTAACCAGACTTCCTCCTGCCAAAATAGAAACAGAGGCCTCCTGGAGCGAACTGGAAAACCACAACCAGGGGAGTAAGCCACTGAACAGGAAAACGACATAGTGGTCCATTCCAAAACGGAAATAAATGGAAAAAACTAAGGTGTAGACGGAAATAAGTAAGAGGGGATTCAAAAAAGACCATAAAAATCCTAAAATAGAACCTCGATATCTTGCTTTTAATTCTCTGATTACAAGGCTTTGGATAAGGCTTCGAAATTTATAGAGTTCTTTCAATTGTACCCAAATGTCATGAATCCACATAATACAAACCATAGATCTTCAGGGTTTTAAAAATCTGCGAGATCTTAAAGGATCTATTTTATAACTTCGATCTCCTCGATCATAACCCCTAAATCCCGTAAATCTGGAACATTCAAAGCATCTTTGGGATTCCAGGTGGGTACGACCAGGGTTAAAGTTAAAGGATCTTCGATGAGATTTGCCGGTATGACTACCTCGTAATCCTGAAAATCTGAGGGTGAGCTACCGGGGGTAAGGAGTTGAATAACTGCAGCCAGAGTATTTTTGGTAAAAACTTCCATATTAACTTTAGGGAGAAAATCGGGTCGCCAGGCTCGCATACGAATCCGAAATTTAGACTCTCCAGGGACAAGTACTTTAGCCGTTCCCTTTGTCCAACGATATTTCCTGTTTCCATCGGGTAAATCCTCAATGTGATAAAAGCCTTCAATCAACCCAAAATCGTTAATTCCTAATTTCAAAAGATATTTACTCGCTCCATCCTTTTCTGTCAACCGGTAAACATATAAATCGCTGTAAAGTTCATTAATTTTCTTCGGTAAATGCCCAACGGCATACTCCATTTCGGGTACTTTCAGGGTAAATTTTTTGGTCAGTCCCAAACCCTGAGGAAGCGGGGTTACAAAATAAACCTCCTGCCCTTCCTGCATCCACCGATGGGCCAGTTGAATAAACTTTTGATAACTTTCCAGGGTGTTTTGATAAAGGACTAAGGCTTTTTTTTGATAAATATATTCTAAGGGAGGAGCGATACGGATTGTGACATCAAAATTGTCCATCACCACAACGGCATTACCCGGAAATATCTCTGCTATTTGATCCATCAGACGGATAATTCCCGAATATTCCCGGTGGGTCAGTATAGGTCTGGCAATCACTAAAGAATACGTCAGCAAGAAGATTAAAACGACGAAGAAGATCAGTTTGGGGAGCTGGGGAGTTCCGTTGAAAGTTAAAGCGTGAAACTTAAAAAGGTGCCAGAGTGCATAAGCTGTGAACAGGAGAAACACCGGAATTACCACGGGCACAAATCGCCGCATGATCCAGAAATGATCCCAGGCATCTTCGGTACCTTTTAAAACAGAAAAAGAAAAGGTCAAACCGATAAGGAGAAAGAACAGGTTAACCCGGTCCAGCCGGTTGTGGATAAATAAACAGGCCCCCAAGACTCCTAGAAAAATGGCAACCGGAGATAAGTACCATCCCAGATGAACCAGACTATCCATGGCATAATCTCGATCCAGTCGGGCCATTTCGGGGTGATAGACCTCTTGGGCCAGTTGAGGTCGTATAAAGTATGCATACAGGCTTAAGGCAATAAGGAGGATGGATAGGGAAAGGCGGAAATATGGAGAGGTAAAAATCCCTTGGGATACTAAAATACGAAGGCGTGGAGATAATTTGATGCTTAACCAGAAAAGAATCCCCAGGGCGATCAGCAGGGAGATTAAAAACTTATGGGATCGGAGCCGTTCCAGGTGTCCCAACATGTAATATGAATTAAACCAGTAGATGTGAAGAATCGCATGGAGTAAATTCAGCATAAAAGGAAAGATAAAGTATCCATCCAGGGGAGTATAACCCAAAGAAGTTTTTCCATAAACGTACAGGCCGATGGGGATGAGCAAGAGAAAGGCCAGGGGTTTAACTAAAAGAGTTAGCCCCAGGGCAACAGCCGAAACTGCGCCTAACCACCCATTGGTTTCACGTTGATAGCGGTCGTAGGCATAAATTCCGGCAAAAATGAGAAATTGGAGCAAAACTTCCGGGGAGGGATAGCGCATATACCAGATCTGAGTTGCATTAACAGTCAGGAGAAGTGCGGATAAAAGTCCTATCAGGGGATTAAATATTTGTCTTCCAGCTAAATAAACACCATAAATACCTAAAATCCCGAAGAACACACTAACCCCCAGAGCCCCTTTTAATCCAAGGGTTAAATAAAAAATGGCTATCCAGACAGAGAATAAAGGAAGAAATTGAGGCAGGATCGTCGATCCTTCTCCAAAAAAGCCCGGATATTTTGCATAATTATAATAAGCCGGTTTGTAAAAAAGCTCTTGCTGGGAGGTATCCATGCCTTCCAGCAGTTTATCCTGGATTATGAGGGAACCGGTATGGGCCAGGTTGATCCCGGTATTTATATAGACACCGGGGTCCCGACCCCCTAAAATATATTCAAAAGAATAACTCCCTAAACCTAAGGCAAGTAAGAGGATACAGATAAAAAGAAAATGGGAGAGTGATAAAGTCGGAGAAGGGGTAATATCTCCCGCTCTTTCAGCCGTCCATTCTTTGACCCGTAATTTCTTGATGAATAATACTCCTGCTAATAACAGGAGACAGTAAAACCCTGACAAAGCTAAGAGCCTGGGGAGTGAAAAAACACTTAACTCGGCCAGAATGACTCCAAGGATAGAAACCACCAGGACACTGATCAGTAAAATGATGAAGGGGGTTTCAAAAAAATCCCATGCTTTCTTTTTCACATAAGGAAAGGTTACGAGTCCTGGCAGAAGAAGGATACCGATGAGAAGGAGACCTTTTATTATCATGGCAGCTTTCTGGCGATAATGGCATAGTCCCGGTAGCCAAACAAAAGTGTATTCAGCTTTTCCAGGTTTTCGTTCATGACCTGAACATAACTTTGCAGGTCGGTATTCTTTAAAGTTTCCGTAAAAGTAAGAAGCTTTACCCCATCGGGTACCGGTGAGGTATATCGAATTTGTACATCTGTGAACCCATGGGCCTTCATAAGAAATTCTGCTGTCTGGGGATGGAGAGGTGTTTTATGGGAGAGGTCTACAAAGAAGAATAAAAAGGGTAAAATCGAGGAGACATTGACCGTCTCCAGAACCACATAGGAATCAGGTTTCAATTTGGCATAGCATAATTTGATCAAATAAATCAGGCTGTCCGGGTCCAAATGCTCTATCACTTGGGAAGAAAAGATCCCGTCCAGGGCGTTATCTGCCAGGGAATTCAGGTGAGTTAAGGCATCTGCAACTTCGGCTTTGAGTCCTCTCCCTATACAGTAGGCCACCATCTCCCCGTTGGTATCGATTCCATAACCTCCAATATGGTTTTCTCGCATCAATTCAAGGAATTCTCCTCGCCCACAGCCGATATCCAGAACCTGTTCACAGTGTTGGAAGAAGGGGAGATAATCGGCCTGTCGCTTTTTGATTTCTAGAGGATCTCCCCGGAATTGATTCTCAAACTGAAGGTACTTATGTGCATCGATTTCTCTCTGGTCTCGGGATAGCTCTTCTTTAAATTCAGCCGATAAAGAATTTCGATCTACCGGGTGGGAATAAGGTGTTGAATTATCCGGGTTTAGAATCGACAGTATCCGCTCGAACTTTCGGTTTTGGATATAATAGCCTTGCAAACAGCTCTCCATCTTCTGTCGGAGCTCCGAGAGGGTTTCTTTACCAAAAGATATTTTTTCAAAGATAATTTGTTGGATATAGGCCGTTCTCTCGTTTAAAATCTGGCTGATATAGGCGATTCTCTCATCCATAATTTGCTGGGTTTTCAAGGATCGTTCATCTAACAACTGGCGAAACAGTTCCGTACGCTCATCCAACATTTTTTTTAATCCGATAATCTCCCTCTCCAGGTATCTTAAAATGTCTTGATCGATATAGTCTACCAAGGCATTGAAGGATTGAACGAATTTGGCATTGACCTCTTTTTGAAGTTCTATCTTCTGAATCAGGATATGCAGATGATCGATTATTTTATTAAGGGCTCGTACAGTTTGGGCATTAAATTCCCGCTGATCTGAAAAAACAGGAGTAAGATAAGCATGAATCCATCGATAAACCAGCTTTTTTAGAGGAAACAGGAGATACCCCAGCCAGGAGGATGAAGGTGATAAGACAGGTCGTAGCTCGACCTGCCAGGAGTGATGGAGTTCCGAAAGACTTTCGTCCATGTTATCGGGCTTAGGGGTTTGTTCACCTTCCAGATCCCAGATTCGGTTTAAGACCTTCAGATATCGGTCCCACATTTGAAAGTGAAAAGAAGAACGTTCAGGTTGTGAAGAGTTACTTTCAGGCATATGGGTTTACTATCAACAGCTTAATTTGGTTAAGATGGTTAAGGTATCCGTTGCAAACTAATCGCTGAATTATCAGTTATCAGGTTTTGTGGGTATTGTCAAGGAAATGTTGGAGTCCGTCCTGTAATCCTCGGATAGGCGGTATCTAAAAGTGTTATAGATCCCAGCTAAAAAATCTTGACACCTTTTAACGACAGGGACTAGTCTGGAAGAAAAAAAGTCAGACTTTTTCTCAACTTAACTAAACCTAAGGGTGGGATGGGATATCTACTCTAAGAAGGAGACTTCTAGCTATGGTTAAAAGAAAACTCTGGACGTATTGGATTAATCCCTTAATAATAGGGATTATACATTTAATTTTGCTATTTATTAACTCGGAAAATCTTGTTTTAGCTCGGGATGCCATTTTAATTGGAGGCACTATTTCTGAGACTGGTACTTTTAATACCGACGTAGGTCCTTTTCGAAAACTTATGGAAAGTTGGGCTGCCATGATCAATGAGCGGGGAGGGTTACCGGTGGATGGGCAAAAGCTTCCCGTTAAGTTCATCCTTTACGATGATAAAAGCGATCGGGATACAGTTTTGAAGTTTTACGAGAAGTTGGTAACCGAAGATAAAGTAGATTTGCTCATAGGTCCTTACAGCAGCTTTCTGACCCTGGCAGCCAGTACCGTAGCTGAAAGGCATGGGGTTCCCTTTGTTGCCGTTGAAGCGAATTCACCCAAGATCTATGAGAGGGGATTCAAATGGATTGTAGGGGTTTTAGCTCCTGCAACGATCTGGTCTGAGCATTATTTCAATATGATCCAGGCGGAAGGTAAAGCTAAGAGTATCGCCTTTATCTCGGAAGATATCGTTCATGCACGGGAAGTTTACGAAGGTGCCATCAAAAAGGCTGAAGAAATCGGGCTCAAAGTCCTCTTTAAAGAAATAGCGCCCTCTAAAACAGTGGATTTCAGCGCACCTATTGCTAAAATGAAGGAATTGGATCCCGATATCGTTTACATTTCTTCTTTCCATCCCTTTGCGGTTGCCTTCATGAAGCAGGCCAAAGAGTTAGATCTCAATCCCAGAGAGTTTCATCCTATCCATCATGGTATTGGTTTTCTAAGTGCTTTGGGCAAGGATGCCGAATATGCTGTCGGTGAAAGCTATTGGGTTCCGGGGATTCAAAAAGGGGATGCCAAATTCTTCGAAGAACTTCTCAAAAGGTCTGGAATTGATGTGGGAGAGTGGCCCTGGGCAGGTATTCGAATGGGAGCTTTTGATGTTATTAAGGCAGGAATCGAAAAAGCAGGAACTCTAGAACCTGCCAAATTGATGAATGCTTTGAAGACTCTTTCGGTGGAGACCATTACAGGGACTCTTCGATTTGATGAAAAAGGGGTAGGTACTATGAATACGATCCCAACTCAGATCCAAAATGGAAAATACGTCTTAATCTGGCCGAAAGAGGAAGGGATGCCCACAGGTGAACACTGGTACCCCACACCTAAATGGTCAGAACGCCGATAAACTAAAGTGTGAAAGAATGGGAATGTGGAAGTGTGGGAGGATGGAAATATGAAGGAGTGGGCGTAGAGAAGTGCAAGATTTTTCCCAAACCCCCAAACTTCCATACTCTCATACTTATTCAAAATCATCATATCGACTCAACTTCTTATACAGATCCTGATAGGGGGACTTCTCCAGGGTGGAATCTATGCACTGGCAGCCTTTGGGCTCTCCATATGTTTTGGGGTTTTGGGGGTTTTAAATGTAGCTCATGGGGAGTTCTTGATGCTGGGGGCTATAACGGCCTATGGACTTTTTAAGTTCTTACATTTTCCTCCCTTATTAACGGCTGTAGTGGTTTTCCCTTTGTTCCTATTGATCGGTTTTCTCTTTGAACGCTGGCTACTACGGCCTATCAAGGCAGATTCCCAACATGAGTTCTTGATTGCTTCGATTTTGGTGACCCTGGGAGCTTCCTTAACCATCGAGGACGTAACCTTCTTTTTGTTGGAACAGGCTTCTATAAGTATTCCTTTTTCTCTACCCTCGCTTAAATGGAGGGGAATTGTTATTCCTTCGATTCGGTTAATCATCTTGGGCATTATAGTTTGTTTAACCTTACTGGTTCACTTTTACCTCAAGCATTCCTTTACGGGAAAAGCGATGCGGGCTATTACCCAGAATCGAGAAGGCGCTTTGGTCGTAGGAGTAAACATCTCCCGTATTGCCATGGTTACCTTTGGAATTGGCACGGCTCTGGCTGCTACCGCAGGAGCGTTCTATGTGATTCTCTTTGCTGTAACCCCCTCCATCGGTATTCCCTTGACTGTTCGCTATCTTTCCATAGTGGTTCTGGGTGGACTCGGTAGTTTAATGGGTTCTTTACTGGGTGGAATCATCCTGGGTCTCACCGAGGCGATTACCAGCTTTTATGTGGGAGGTCATTGGGTTCCGGCTTCGTCTTTTTTTCTCTTAATTTTAGTTCTGCTTATAAGACCCCAAGGATTGTTGGGATATAAATCTTAGTTTTGCCATTTTATCTGCCTGCCGGCAGGCAGATAGAAATCAGGATCATTTATTATCTCCCTTGCCCATGGTCAATAGAGGACAATACATGACAGCAAGAACAAATGGCAAAGAGGGTAAGTTACAACTATTGACATCCCTGTTCAGTTTGCAACGTCTTCCGATTTTCGTTGTTTTAGCTATCCTCTTGCTTGCTCCCTACCTGGTAGGGTCCTATAAGGTAATTTTCCTTTATCTGATCTTTAAATATTTATCCCTGGCTGCCAGCTACGATATTATAGGTGGCCAGATGGGATATATGAATTTAGGGCATTCGTCATTTTTCGGTATCGGGACTTACACGTTTGGTATTCTTTTCTCCAAAGGATTTGGAATGGTTTTCTCTCTTATCGCGGCAGTTATATTGGCCGTTCTCTTTGCTTTAAGTATAAGTTACCCGCTCTTCCGACTTAGGGAAGCGTACTTTGCTCTGGCTACCTTTGGTTTGATGACGCTCCTTGAATTGCTGGCCTTCAATCTAACGAGTCTGACAGAAGGTGCCGCCGGATTATCTATTATGCCCGGGGTATCCGGTAAGCGGCTTCTTCTGATTTCTTACTATCTGGCTTTGACCACAGCCTTGCTAACGTTAATAACCAATTATTTGATTGCCAACAGTCGATTTGGACTTGCCCTCGCAAGTATTCGAGAAGATGAAGAGGTTGCAGAAACTTCCGGAGTTCCTACCTTTCCATATAAGCAACGGGCCCTGGTGATAAGTTCTATCTTTCCGGCTCTCATGGGGGGGATTAATATGTGGCAGTTAACTTTTACAGATCCCGAAGGAGCTTTTGGTATTGAAGTTGCATTAACACCTGTTATCATGGCTATGCTCGGTGGTACCGGGACTCTTTGGGGTCCTGTGATTGGAGTTGTTTTTGTTACCCTTGTTCAAGAACTCCTCTGGACGCGAATGCCGTATTTGCATCTGGCCGTTTATGGAGTGGCGTTGCTCTGGGTAGGCCTTGTTTTACCAGGTGGCCTCGTGAGTATTAAAGGATTTAATTTTTTTAAAAAACTATTTCTGACTGTTAATAAAAACAGTCGGAAATAGTGGGATGGGGGTAAGTTAGAAGGAATTTAACATTGCCCGAATAAATTGTTTTGAGTAGAACAGCCCCTATGGCTGTCCTGTTTAAAGGCAATTGTAAAGATTACCTCGAAGTAATCAGGTAACACCTTCTTTTAAGAGATCAGTATAAGAAGAGAGAATTAGAATGAAAAGATCTAAAGACCTCTTCTGAGAAGAATAACCGTGAACAACCGGACCATTTTAATTGTTGACGATAATGAAACCGTTTGTAACCTTCTGAAAGCTCAACTTCAGGCAAAAGGATTTACCCATATTTTGACAGCATTTAATGGAAGCGAAGCCTTAGATGTTATTGTAAAACAAACGCCGGATCTTATCATTTCAGACATTCATATGCCTGTTCTAGACGGGTATCAACTCTGCCGGGTTTTGAAATCAGAGGAATTCCGGGAGTATAACCATATTCCTGTTATCTTAATCTCAAAATTTTATCAGGATAGTGACGCAGAGCGTCAAGCCAGAGAAGTTGGAGCTATTGCCTGCTTGCAGGTACCTTATCAGGAAAAAGCCTTGCTGGATCTTATCCACAGTAAATTGACAACCCCTGCAGCCCCTTCGTTGGAGCAAATCAGGTATAAAGGAAAACTTCTCATTGCAGAAAATGATCCTGAAGTCGCCAGAACCCTGGAACAATGTCTGGTTAAGCATGGGTATCAGGTGGCTGTTGTTAAGGATGGGATCCGGGCCATGAATTATATTAAAAACCAACACCCCGAATTGATTCTCTTAGACTTTCAGCTTCCCGAGCTTAGCGGTATGGAAATACTTAAATGGATTAAAACCGAGTATCCTGAAATCCTCATCATAGTTATAACCGAGTCTGTCTCTGAACAAACAGCGGTAGAGCTTTTTAAGGCCGGAGCCGACGAGTACCTTAGAAAACCCTTTGACGCTGCCATAGTTCCTATAATCTGTGATAATGTCTTCAAACGTGCAAATATTCGACTCATTTCAAAACAATTTGAGAAAAGAGCCAACATGCTGGCTGAACTTTATCAGAAGGAGAAAGAAGTCAGGCGAAGGGAAGAAGAAAAAACACGGAAACTGATGGCCCTTATGAAAGCTACTCAGTTTATGACCTCTTCCTTAAATCTGGATCAGGTTCTTAATTCTATCATTCGTTTATCTCAAGACTTTATCTACGGATCCGAATGTAGCCTTATGTTGTTGACGGAGAATCAAGAACTTAAAGTGGTGGCCAGTACGGCAGATTTTGAGGGTTGGGGGGCTCTACGAATTAGAGTAAGGGAAGGCTTACCTGGATGGGTCATTGAGAATAAAGAAACCTTAGTCGTTCCGGATCTTCTTTCAGATGCACGTTGCTCTTCCTACGAGCTGGCTCGGGTCCATCAGTTTAAATGTTATCTGGGAATTCCGCTCCAGGTTAAAGAAAAAGTCATTGGGGTTCTTAATGTTTATGCTGCTGGGCCTGGATCTTTTTCTGAAGAAGATATTCATCTGCTTCAGAGTTTCGCCAATCAAGCCGGTATTGCCATTGAAAATGCACAACTTTACGAACGTGAACAAAGGGATAGACAAATTCAAGAAAAACTTGCTATTACAGATGGACTAACGGGAATTCCCAATCACCGATACTTACAGGATTTCCTGGCTAAGGAATTTGAACGGGCCCGGCGCTATATGCATCCACTTTCACTCATCATGCTGGATATCGACTCTTTCAAAACTATTAATGATACCTATGGACATGAAGTCGGTGATATGGTTCTGAAGGAAATAGCCAGAATCTTGGCTCTTTCGGTTCGTGAAGTCGATCTGGTAGCCAGATACGGCGGTGAGGAATTTGCCATTGTATTGCCAGAAACCTCGCTAGAAAGTGCTTTTAATACCGCTGAACGGCTCCGGCTGAGAATAGAGAAGAGTAAAATCCCTACCCCTAAAGGAGAGCTTCAAGTAACAATCAGCCTGGGTATTTCTTGCCTGAAAGCCGGTCATCAAACAAAGGATGAATTAATCAGCGCGGCAGATGAGGCTTTATATAGAGCAAAAAGGGGCGGAAAGAACCGGGTCGAACTCCAGCGTGAATAAAGGGTAAAAAACCCCGGAGACTCACCTTTGATTTCTCTTCACTCTTTCAAAATAACTAAAGGAGATCTGATCTCCCTCATCGGAAGTGGCGGCAAAACCACGCTTATGTATAAACTGGCCCGGGAAGCTACCCGTATGGGAATGAAGGTCATCTCCACAACGACAACCCATATGTTCGTTCCCACGCCGGGTCAAACAGAGAGATTTATCCTCCTCCATCAAATACAAGGAAGAATGGAAGAGGAAAAGCATGAACGGATAAAGACCTCCTCTCCCCCTTCATACCCTCTAACTCCTCTCTTTGATTATCTAAAGGCACAGCTTCATCAGTACTCTCATATTACTTTAGCACAAGATTATGTAGAAGATCGTAAGGTCAGAGGTCTTCCACCCGGCTTAGTTTGTGAGATTTATACCCAAAACCTGGCAGATCTTATCTTAGTTGAGGCCGACGGAGCCAGGCAAAAACTCTTTAAGGCTCCTAAAGACTATGAGCCGGTTATTCCATCCTGTAGTTCAGGCTGCATTCTGGTTGTTAATCTGGCTGTCATGGGAAAGCCTCTAGATGAAAGCTATGTGCATCGGATCCAGCTCGTTTCTGAAATTACGGGTTTGACTCCAGGAGAGACCCTAACCCCTCAAGCGATTTGTGAAGTGATCAACAGCCCGAAAACTTATCGAAATAAGATTCCACCCTCTGCAAGAAGAATCCTTTTTTTGAATGGGATCCAAACTTTAAAAAATCAAAGCTGGGTAGAAGAAGTCAAAGCAAACGTAGATCCGGAATTCATTCAAGAAATTGTAGAGGAGGATTGACCGTATTCAAAGTTCTGAGAGAATTTTCACAATCCGCTCGGCCGTCTTCCCATCCCACAGCTTAGGAATACGACCTGTTTTTCCTTCTCCACGCAGGATCTTGTAACTTTCGGAAATAATCTTCTCCGGGTCTGTTCCGACCAGCGTATTGGTTCCTTCGGTAAGGGTTACAGGGCGCTCCGTGTTTTCTCGTAAGGTTAAACAGGGTATTCCCAGTGCGGTGGTCTCTTCTTGTAAACCCCCCGAATCTGTGAGGATGAATTTAGCCTGAGACATTAAACAGAGGAAATCCAGATACCCTAAGGGTTCTGTCATTCCGATGAATCCCCTGGTTGATTCTACGGAAGTAGTTTCCAGATCTTTAAAAAAAGACTGATAACCAAAGGTTGCTATTTGTTTTCGGGTTCTGGGATGTACCGGAAAGATAATAGGGATGTGCTGAGAAACTTTAGTGAGGGCCTGGATAATTCTCAAGAAGACCTCAGGATCGTCTACATTAGAAGGACGATGGAGGGTCAATACCGCGTAGTCCAGAGGATTTTCCATCGTAGGGACAGTTTTCGGACCCTTTTGGATCAATCCTAATTTCTTCAAAATATTCATCTTTTTGGCTTTTTCCAGATGCTGAAGGAGACTGTCGATCATGACGTTGCCGACAAAAAAGATTTTTTCTTCTGATATTCCTTCCCTTTTTAGATTAAGGTTGGCGTCTTCGGAGGTTGTGAACAAATATTCACTCAAGGCATCTGTGACCACACGATTAATTTCCTCGGGCATCGTGCGATCGAAACTTCTCAATCCAGCTTCCACATGGGCGATAGGTACAAGCAATTTTGCCGCTACCACCGAGCAGGCCAGGGTTGAATTCACGTCTCCAACCACTACAATCAGATTCGGTTTTTCCTGTTCCAGGACCTTCTCAAATTCCACCATGATTCTGGCCGTTTGAACGGCATGACTTCCAGAGCCGACTCCCAGGTAAATATCCGGTTCTGGAAGTTCCAGATCCTCAAAAAAAGCCCGAGACATGGTTACATCATAATGTTGTCCGGTATGGACGAGAATCGGGTTAAGCCGGGGGTAGGAGGACATGACCTTCAGGATAGGAGCCATCTTCATGAAGTTAGGTCGAGCTCCCACCACATTGATAATTTTCATTTTCAACAACCCTCTTGAGAAAAGGTATGGGAGTGTGGGGGTATGGAAGTGTGAGGGTGTGGAGTGGAAGTGTGGGGGTGTGGAGGTATGGGAGTGGAGGAGAATAAGTACTTATTCTCCTCCACTTCCACACCCCCACACTCCCGCACTCCCACACTCTATAAATACCCCAGCGTGCTTAATCGAATTCGAACTTTTTCTTCCTCTTCGGGGGAGTAGATTTCTGTACCAAAACCATCTGATGGTGAAAGATAACCCAGTTCTTCCAGTTTTCTGATGACTTTCATGGCACTCTCCTCCGGAGTTTCCTTATCGGTTTCCAGGACAACTTCCGGATTTAAGGGTTCTTCGTAGGGATCTGAAATACCCGTAAAAGCTTTTACCTCCCCGGCCAAAGCTTTTTTATAAAGTCCTTTGACATCCCGTTGAATGCAGGTTTCTAGTGAGCATTTAACGTAGACTTCTATGAAATGCTGGATTTCTTTTCGGGCATATTCCCTGGCTTCACGATAAGGAGAAATGGCCGCTGCAATATTAACGACACCATTTCGGGTTAGTAGATTACAGACAAAGGCAATTCTCTTGATATTGGTGTCTCGATCTTCTTTACTAAAACCTAAGCCTTTACTTAAATTTTCTCTGATAACATCCCCGTCCAGAATTTCCACGTTGGGAATCCCTCGATCCAGAAGTTTACTTTTTACAATATGGGAAATAGTTGTTTTTCCTGATCCAGAAAGTCCTGTGAACCAAATGGTGAATCCTCGTCTATTCATGACCTGTATGATTAACCTCCTTTAATAAGCCGTTAATGTTAAACCTGGGGTTCTTTCATTTAAAGTATCTAAAAGGTAATTCCAAATTGAGCAAGAAACCAGTCCATGTTTCTTGTATGCTAAAAATGAGCCAGAGTATAGAGCATAGTGATGAGATAAAATAATCATAAAAAAAGTAAAGTGTAAATACCTTTTAAAATTTTATATCTTATATTTAAGGTTTGAAGTGTGCCAGGAATTTTGCAGAAAAGCAAAAACTTTTTCGCATTTATACCCGGCTACTTTGGATAAGGCGGTCTATGTGCAATTATGGGAGTGTAAATATTCTTAAAGCCTTATCGGAGTGCTCTGGATAACCGGCACTTCCTTTGATAAGCTCAGAATGATGACATCGGGGTTCAGAGGAACATCCCGATCTGGCAGGTGTGGCTCTAAAGGAGAGTTTGCGGGTGCGAATAGGTGGAATCAAGATTTCCTGGTGTAAACCTTGCACGAGGTATAAAGGTGAACATCTTTCATTTCATTAATTGGGCTCCTAAAATTTAAAAAATTAAGAACTTAGTATATTTAGCTTAGGGGAAAAAATCATGCAGTCCTATAAAGTACTTGTTATTGGAATGGATGGAGCGACCTTTGATCTCATTTTACCCTGGACAGCCGATAATCGGTTACCCAATCTGGCTTCCTTAATTCAAAAAGGAACCAGATCCTTTCTTAGATCTACGATTCCGCCCATGACTCCGCCGGCCTGGGCGTCTTTTTTTACCGGTAAAAATCCGGGTAAACATGGAGTTTTTGACTTTATCGAATTAAAACCCGGAAGTTACGATTTTCGATTCACGAACGGTGCTTCGGTTCAAGCCAAATCCTTGTGGCGTTTATTAAGTGAGGCTCACAAAAAAGTTGGGGTTATCAATGTTCCAATGACCTATCCCCCGGAGGAAGTAAATGGATATTTAGTCTCAGGACTGGATGCCCCAGATGAAAAAAGCCGGTTCACCTATCCGGGCGAACTTTACAAGATTCTAAAGGAAGCCATCGGTGATTACCAGATTGATATTCGACATCTGGGTAACATGCGAGGAGATAAGGAACGTGACCTGACTCTTCAAGCCTTCCATGAGATCGAAGAACGGCGGGGAGCGGCTGCTCGATTTCTCATGGAAAAATATCCGGCCGATTTGACCGTTGTTGTCTTTAACGCAACTGATCAGGTTCAGCACCATTTCTGGCATTACATGGATCCCCGACATCCTCAGCATGATCCCCTAGGGGCCAGGAAATATGGTCAGGCCATTTTGGATATTTACCGGTGTGTGGACAAGGAAATCGGTAAACTGCTCCAGAACCTCTCTGAAGATACCGTTGTTCTGGTCATCTCCGATCATGGAGCCGGAGCTACCAGCAACCTGGGACTTTATTTAAACCATTATTTGCAGGAAATAGGTCTCCTCCGCTTTGAAAGCAGATCTCTTTCTAAGAATTGGCTACATCGGGGTGCCGAAAAAGTGGATAAACTTCTACGTGGGACCCTTTCATCTAAGCAAAAGGCCCGATTAGCTAAATTCTTTCCCCAACTACGCACAAAGTTGGAATCCTGGGCCACAGCTCCTCTGGATTGGGAATCAACCCGGGCTTATGTTAACGAAGCCTATATCTTCTCGCCGGGTATCTGGGTCAATTTGAAGGGTAAAAGACCTCAGGGAATTGTGGAACCCGGCAAAGATTATGAAGACTTGATTCAATTTCTTATTGAGAAACTCTATGAATTAAAGGATCCAGATACCGGGCAGCAAGTCATAAAAAAGATTTATCGCAAAGATGAAATCTATCAGGGGCGCTATACCGATCAGGCTCCAGATCTGATCCTTTCCTGGTGGGAAGAGAATAGTTTTACGGTCAAAGCCAGTCAGCCTGAACGAAAAGGGCTTCCCATTCTGGAGCGAGATCTGGGTCCCATCGTAGGAGGTCGAGATTTGAGTGGGGCCCATCGATTACACGGGGTTTTGATTATGAGTGGAGGACCCATCAAGCAAGGTCTTTCTCTGAAGGAAACTCAAATTCTGGACGTAGCTCCCACAATCCTTTATTTGATGGGAATACCGGTTCCGGGAGATTTTGATGGACGTATCCTGACCGAAGCCATCGAAGAAGATTTCTTACGGGAAAATCCGCCCCAATATGGACAAGATCTGGCATCCCCCGATGAACGGTCGGGTACCGGTTATTCAGAAGAAGATATGGAGAAAATTCGGGAACGACTCCAAGGCATAGGATATTTAGATTGATCCTTCCCGTGTCCATAGCCTTTTTTTAAAAGGTTAAACCACGAGAATGCCTGGAATCCCTCGATAGAGAACTTATGAGCAGAAACCTAGAAAATTATACCAAAAAACCCAGTTTATCTCTCATCTTTCCAGCTTATAATGAAGAACTTAACATCGAACAGGTTGTTAAATCTGCCTTGATAGTAGCACCTAAAGTTGCAGAAAAGTACGAGATCATTGTTGTCAATGACGGTAGTCGGGATCGAACAGGCGAAGTTATTAACAAATTGGTCAGTCTTCATCCCTCGGTGGTTGCGATCCATCATCCGGTTAATCAGGGTTATGGGGCAGCCCTTAAATCGGGTATTAGAAAGGCTCGGAGTCAGTTTATCTTTTTCTGTGACTCGGATTGCCAGTTTGATCTCTTCGAGCTTCCTCTCTTACTGGACTGGATTGACCACTATGATATGGTTATCGGTTATCGCCAATCTCGTAAAGATCCTATTCACAGGCTGATCAATGCCTGGGGATGGAATATGCTGGTTCGTCTAATGTTGGGCTTAAAAGTTCGGGATATCGACTGTGCCTTTAAACTGTTCCGACGTGAAATTTTCGATCGAATTGAAATTAATTCTGTGGGGGCTATGGTCAATACCGAAATTCTCTCCAGAGCCGTCAAATTAGGATTTACCATCAAGGAGGTTCCGGTTACCCATTATCCCAGATTTCGTGGTCGGCAAACCGGAGCCAAGCTACGGGTCATTGTGAAAGCCTTCAAGGAACTTATTCGGCTGCATAAGGAACTCCGCCTCTATTAACTCTATTAAGGCCCTTTCCTTCTAAATAGATTTACCGGGAGCCCGATCTCTGAGAGATCGGGCCTCTTCCTTCACTCTTTCTCCTTCGCTCACCCTGAGAGGGTTGCCTGAAGAATCGGAACGATTCCATATCCCTCAAGCTTTCAGACCATTTCCATCTTGAAACATATCCTGAGTGGTAAGGATAAACCCTGGAGGTTATCCGGTTTATCTGTCCAAAACCAAAATATATTTTAACAAAGCTTTGAAGAGAGTTATATATAGCTTTAATAAAAAACATAGCATTATATTAAATAAGTTTATCTGGACTTAGATTTTAATCTGGAAATGATGGGCGAAATGAAGGAGGCGAAAAGAATGAAGCGAGCTTTAATTACCGGTATTACAGGACAAGATGGGTCCTATTTGGCTGAGTTTTTGCTAGATAAAGGTTATGAAGTTTACGGGATGGTAAGACGATTGAGCGTTGAGAATTATCTTCGCATTGAGCATATCAAGGACCGGATTGTTTTGCGTCAGGCGGATCTTTTAGACCAACTCTCTATCATAAATTTGATCCGCGATATCCAGCCTGATGAAATTTATAATTTAGCGGCACAATCTTTTGTACCGACTTCATTTGAACAACCTGTGCTAACCGGCGAATTTACTGCGTTAGGGGTTACGCGTATGCTGGAAGCCATTCGTTTGGTGAATCCCCGTATCAAGTTTTATCAGGCATCTTCATCTGAAATGTTTGGAAAAGTACGGGAAACACCTCAAAACGAATTAACCCCGTTTTATCCCAGATCCCCCTACGGAGTGGCCAAGGTGTATGGGCATTGGATTACGGTGAATTATCGGGAAAGCTATAATATTTTTGCCTGTTCGGGTATCTTATTTAACCATGAAAGCCCGCGCCGTGGGTTGGAATTCGTGACCCGTAAGATTTCTTATCATGTAGCTAAAATCAAATTAGGATTGGCCAATGAACTTCGACTGGGTAATCTGAAAGCTCGAAGGGATTGGGGATTTGCCGGAGATTACGTGAAGGCTATGTGGCTCATGCTGCAACAGGAGGTTCCCAGTGATTATGTCATTGCAACCGGAGTTACGCACTCGGTTCAGGAATTTGTGGAGATCGCCTTTGATCATGTAGGATTAGATTGGAAAAAATACGTCGTGGTTGATCCCAAATTTATTCGACCGGCCGAGGTGGATTTTTTGCAAGGAAACGCCCAAAAAGCCAAACAAGAACTGGGTTGGGAACCTACAGTCTCCTTTGAGGAGTTGGTTAAAATGATGGTTGATGCAGACCTGGAACTTTTATCCAAAAAGAAGATAAATTAGCCTTTGCCCGGCTTTTGCAAATCCGGAGGAAACATGGGGGGTATGAAAGTTGCTTAACAAGGCAGAAACGGTTTTCCACTTTTCACAGTAGATAGTATTAAAGGATTTCAATGTATGTCCAGTGACAAAATCAAGGTTTTATATATCGCCGGTGCCCCAAGAACCGGGAGTACTCTTCTGG
>JAUQPW010000099.1 GCA_030550175.1 bacterium | reverse complement strand
CCCTGAGTTCCAAAGAGTCCAGAGAACCTTCGGGGGTAATCCTGGATCAAAAGGCAGGAATATCAAGACTGATGCCTTCATCCTGCCTTTTCAAAAAGACGTTATGAGAAGAGAAAAAATATTTGCGTATGGATCTGATTTCATAGTGATAGCTGGGGGTATTACCTCTACGCTGTTAGGAGTGGTGGTCTTAATAGGATGGTATACCCACAACCTGACCTTATTGCAGATATCACCGAACTTTATACCGATGCATTATCATACCGCTCTGGGGTTTCTCCTCTGTGGCCTGGGGTTATTGGCTGTAGCTTTGGGTAGGCCCTGGTTGACCCGGATCTGTGGTGGAATAGTTTTGATGATAGGTTTTCTAACCCTCATTCAAAATATTTTTGATGCAAAGTTAGGGGGTAACCGGCTTCTGACAAGTCCTGATATCCAGATCAACGTGCCCTACCCCATAGTTATGGCTTCCAGTACTGCTCTATGCTTTGTATTCGCTGGAGTTGCCTTATTACTTACCGGTATACCCCTACGGCTCAAGCAACGTCCTCTCATTTTAGGGTTTTTGAGTTCCATTATCGGTGCTCTTGGAATAATGGCACTTCTAGGATATCTCATTAATATGAGGGAACTTTATGGTTGGTGGCATTATATGGCCGTTCATACAGCAATCGGATTTGTAGTGCTCAGTATGGCTATCTTTGCCTTCGCATGGCACGATAGTAGAATAGAGAGAGCTCGCCTACCCCTGTGGCTTCCGATTCCTGTCGGTATCGGTACTTTAACAATTACCCTTGTTTTATGGCAGGCCCTTCGGGCACAAGACCATGCTCAAATTGAACAGATGATTGAAACAGCCGCCATAACCATCAAAAATCAAATCACATCGGAAATTAGAACCCGAATCTTAGATCTTGTCCATATGGCCAACCACTGGGAAAGAGAAGGAAAGCCAGTTAAAGAATATTGGGAGTCCGATGCAAAGTTTTATATCAATCACCATGCCGGTTATCTTGCCCTGGGATGGGTAGATCCCTCGTTTTATATACGATGGATTGTCCCCCTGGAAGGGAATGAAGCTATGCAGGGCTTGAATCTCGGATTTGAGGAAAGACAGCAGCAGGCCTTAGAAAGAGCTCGGGACCATCATAAAATAACCCTTACCCCTCCGGTGGATTTAGCACAGGGGGGTAAGGGATTTTCGGTTTATTTGCCTCTCTTCAGAGGAGAAAACTTTGAGGGATTTATAACAGGTGTTTTTCATATTCCTGCCTTGCTGAATGCTATCTTATCCCCTGATATTACCTCTAGATACTCCCTGGCCATTTTCGAAAATAAAGAAGAAATTTACGGTTTTTATGATAAGGATAGGCTATATGAGAAAAAGTGGGGTCGTGAAACGGAAATGGATCTTTATGGGGTTACCTGGCGAATACGGGTATGGCCGAGACCGAAGTTACTGACCAAGGAGCAGTCTTCTCTTCCTAAAGTAGGACTCAGTGTGGGAATTGTAATGGCTTTTTTGCTTGCCTGGACGGTTCATCTGATTCAGATGGCACAGCTTCGTGCCGGGGAAGTTGAATTAGCTAATCAAAAGCTCGGGCATGAGATTGTAGAACGAAAAAGGATTGAAGAAAATCTACTTCTGAAGAATCAATACCTGCTTGCTTTGCATGAAACCACCCTCGCCTTAATGAATCATCTGGAATTGGCAAATCTACTTGAAGCTCTTATTGCACGTGCCGGAGCCCTTCTGGGCACACCCCATGGATTTATCTATCTGGCTGAGCCGGAAGGGACTGAGATGGTCTTGAAGGTGGGAGTGGGCGTTTACAGTAAATATGTCGGTTATCGCCTGAAGCCGGGGGAAGGTGTAGCCGGTACCATCTGGCAAACCGGTCAGCCTTTGGCCGTGGAAGATTATCAGACCTGGTCCGGTCGTCTGCCGGCCTTCGATACCGCCGGATTCCATGCGGTTCTGGCAGCACCGCTTCGATCGAATTCTCAAGTTGTGGGAGTTATTGGGTTGGCTTATGTAAAGGAAGGCCGCACCTTCAAAGAGAATGAAATCTTATTGTTAAGTCAATTTGCCCAATTGGCTTCCATTGCCCTGGATAATGCCCGGCTTTATACTTCGGTTCAGCAGGAACTGGCCAAACGGAAGCGGGTGGAAGAAGAATTACACAAGGCCAAAGAAGCCGCCGAATCCGCCAGTCGTGCCAAGAGTGAATTCCTGGCTAACATGAGCCACGAAATCCGCACCCCCTTGAACTCCATTATCGGTATCGCCGACTTGCTTTGGGAATCTCCCTTAACATCTGAGCAGCAAGAGTATGTAAGTATTTTCAGGAAAGCCGGAGACACGCTTCTAACTCTTATTAACGATATTTTAGATCTCTCTAAAATAGAATCCGGTCATATTGAACTTGAAAATATTAACTTTGATCTGGAAAAACTCGTAGAAAGAACCGTTGAAATAATAGCTCTACGTGCCCAGGAAAAAGGTCTTGAACTGGTCTATCAGATTGAGTCGGAGGTACCTGTTCACCTTCGTGGGGATCCCAATCGCTTACGCCAGATTCTTATGAACCTCCTGGGTAATGCCATTAAGTTTACCGAACAGGGAGAAATCGTATTACGTATTGAAAGGGTCGGAAATCAAGAATCTGGAGTTAAGGGTTCTGAAAGAGAGTTTCTATCTTCGGATCTGGATCTTGGGACTTCGGTCTTTTTGTTGTTTTCCGTCTCGGATACGGGGATAGGGATTCCACCGGAGAAACTCAATACAATTTTTGACAGTTTTACCCAGGCCGACTCTTCTATTACCCGCAAATATGGGGGAACAGGACTTGGACTCTCTATCTCCAGGCGGTTGGTGGAATTGATGGGGGGACGTATCTGGGTGGAAAGTGAAATAGGTCGAGGAAGTACCTTTTACTTTACCGCTCGATTTGAAATTCAGACTCAGAAAGGGAAAGTCTCTCCGGTAGAATCAGCGCAACAATCCATTTCCGTTACGGATTTAAAAGGACTCAAAACCTTGATAGTCGATGATAATGCAACCAATCGCATGATTTTGAGGGAAACCCTTAAGAAATGGGGGGCTCAGGTGACAGAAGCTGAAAATGGAGAGCAAGGGCTTACAGAGCTTCGGCGGGCTGGAGAAGCCGGAACCCCTTATGAATTGTTGCTACTCGATGGTCGCATGCCGGGTATGAACGGATTTCAAGTCATGGAAGAAGTCAGGAAAATTCCAGGAATTATCCCGGCGACCATCTTAATGCTTACTTCAGATAATCGAGGCCGGAATATGGTTCGATGCCGAGAGCTGGGAATCACAAACTGCCTGCTTAAACCGATCAAGCGATCGGATTTGCTAGAGACCATTATAGCTACTTTAAATCGTACCGATAAAACGGGAAGGTTCATACCTGAAGAGAAATCTGCTGAATTGAAAGATCCATCTGTACAGAATAACCTTGCTGTCCCGGGTGTCAGGTCTACTTTTGATACTCCCCCTTCAGAGGCCCAGGACGAAGGTAAAGTTTTTCCCAAACAGGGAGAAGAATCCCTGCCAGCCCTTCGTATTCTGTTGGTTGAAGATTCTCCGGATAACCGGATACTCATCCAGTCTTATTTCAAAAAAACGCCTTATCAATTGGATGTAGCTGAAAATGGTGAGATTGCCGTTGAAAAGTTTAAATCTGGGGACTACCATCTTATATTGATGGATATGCAAATGCCTGTGATGGATGGATATACGGCCACCAAAATGATCCGGGAGTGGGAGAGTGAGCAGATAAAGTTGGGTTTGAAACCTGCCCCTACCCCCATCATTGCACTGACTGCCCATGCCCTTAAGGAAGATGAGCAGAAAAGCCTGAAGGCCGGGTGTACGACGTATCTGACCAAACCTATAAAAAAAGCAAGGCTGCTGGAAACCATCACAGCCTACACAAAGGGTAAAGGATAAAGGAGGAGGGAAGAAGGTATAGTTCCCTTTCATCTCTCCTTCTTCACCCTTACAAAAAGTGGATTTAAAAACCTACATGACCCAGCGGCGGGAATTGGTTGATAGGGCCCTGGAACATTATATTCCTAAAGAGTCCAAATATCCCTATATTATCCACCAGGCCATGCGTTACAGTGTATTTGCAGGTGGCAAACGCCTCAGACCTATTCTTACTTTAGCCGCCGCCGAAGCAGTTGGAGGAAATCCGGAATCGGTCCTTTTCGCAGCCTGTGCCATCGAGCTTATTCATACCTATTCCCTCATCCATGACGATTTGCCTTCTATGGATAATGACGATTTCCGGCGGAACAAACCCACCAATCATAAGATTTTTGGAGAGAACATAGCAATCCTGGCAGGGGATGCCTTACTGACTCTGGCTTTTGAAGTTCTCTCTCAACCCGAAAATCTGAAAACCTTTAAAGCCGAGACCCTTTTATCTGCTATCCATGAAATCTCCCTGGCTGCAGGTACTCTTGGCATGATCGGCGGTCAGGTTATGGATATTTTATCTGAAGGGAAAAGAGACCTGGATCCTAAAACCCTCGAGTATATCCATACCCATAAAACCGGCAAATTACTTTTAGCTTCTCTTCGTGTAGGGGCCTTGCTGGCAAATGCTACCGCAGAACAACTCAAGGCCATTACCGAATATGGTACCTGTATCGGCCTCTGCTTTCAGATTGTAGATGATATTCTAGATGTTGAGGGAACAACCGAGGAAACCGGAAAAGATGTCAGAAGCGATGCAGCGAGAGAGAAAGCCACTTATCCAGCCCTATATGGATTGGAGGAATCTAAGAAGTTGGCCCAGGAATTGGCCAAAAAAGCTCAACAAGCCCTTGTAAGTTTTGGAGAATCGGCTCAACCTTTGCGAGAGCTTGGGGAGTTTATCGTATCACGAACTTATTGAAAAATTAGCGCGGATCTCCATGTTTTCGTTTGACCAAACCCGGGGTTTTTCCATTTTAGAACTCGTCCTTATTCTCTCCATCCTCGGATTATTTTTAGTCATCTCGGTCCCTAATTTTACAGACTGGCTTCATACATATCGGCTTAAAACAGCCGCCTATACACTGGCCAATCATCTACGTCAGGCCCGGCTTTCGGCGGTATACGAAGGGGTTTCTTATCAACTCCAGATCAAAGACAAAAACCAGGGGAATTTTTATCAGATTGTCCAGGACCCCGGCGGAGTCAATCGAATTTTAGATTCTATCGGACAAATAGTACTGGATGCGGAGTATAAGGAAATTTTCATTGTCAGTACTCCCAGTTCGGGCAAGATTACCTTTACCCCTAAAGGTGGCGCGAGCACAGGTACTATTATTCTTCAAAACTCCAAAGGCGAGCAACGAAAAATCATAGTCAACAATACCGGACGGGTGAAAATCGAATAAAGATCGAGGAGACACGCAAAGCCTACAGGTTCAGGTCACCAAAGCGACGTCGATATTCTTCAAGTAATTGTTCGGCTCGCTCTGCCCGTTGTTTTTCCTGTTCTGCCCGTTGTTTTTCCTGTTCTGCCCGTTGTTTTTCCTGTTCTGCTAATTCCATGGGGGTCGGTAGGATAACCCCTTCGGGTGTCAGCCACCTCAACCATTCTCCCCGGACAGCCAGATACAAACCGGTCACAGGCGAATAAATCTTCCCCTCCTTATCGGGTACTATTTCCTCATATCGCCCGACCTTCAAGTGGTTCCCGATAAACTCCTGGCTATGGGGATCATAGAGATAGTACTCTTCCGTCCGAAATACCTTCTCATATAATTCCTTCTTCATTCCTTTATCTTCATTCCGCGTGCTGTCCGATAATAACTCTATGATTACATTTGGAAACTTCATCCCCTCCCGCCATACTACCCAACTCTTCCTTCGCTTTCTTCTTTTCACCCCGAGGACTAAGAAAAAATCTGGACCTCGAAATTTGGTTCTATTTTCCGGATCATAATGCAAAAACATATTCCCACCCACAAAATAATCTTCACGATCCGACCAGTGTACTTTGAGGGAGTCGATCAGAATATTCATCTGCTCCCGATGTTGGTCTGATTCCATAGGCTCTCCATCATCGTAGGGCAGATCGTCCTCGGTAGGAAGGGCCTTAATACTTTCCAGGACTTCTGGCTCCGTGATGGGTTCCAGTAAACTGGAGATGGGTGAACTCATAAACATTCCTCCTCTCCCTAAGCTTAGAAGTTAATGGGATTTTAATTTACTCTGGCAAGGGTATGAACTTAAATAGCTCTCTTAGATAAGATAATCCTTTTTCCGGGAACAGGAAACAGATTAAGAATAGGATCGGGTTCTCAGAACTACAGGGGGGATTATTGTTTGGAAGTAAAAACTCATCCTCCCAAGTAAAGTCTCCTCACATGATCGTTATAGATAAGATTTCGGGAGGCGTCTTCCAGTGCAATCTGTCCGTTTTCCAGGACATATCCTTTGGATGAGATCTTTAAGGCCATCCGGGAGTTTTGCTCTACCAGGATAACACTCACGTTTTCTTCTTTGTTTATAGCCAGGATGGCCCTGGCGATTTCTCTGACCATCATAGGGGCAAGACCCAAAGAAGGTTCATCCAGCAGAAGAAGCCTAGGTCTTGCCATCAAGGCCCGGCTAATGGCCAGCATTTGCTGTTCACCGCCGCTAAGGCTGCCTGCCTGCTGACGTAACCTCTCCTTGAGTCTGGGAAAACGGGCATAGATCTTTTCCAAATCCTCCATAATACCCTTCTTATCCTTCCGGAGATAGGCTCCCATGAGGAGATTGTCTTTGACATTCATGTAAGGGAATATGTGTCTTCCCTCGGGTACCATGGAGATTCCCAAGGCAACGATTTTTTGAGGTGGTAAACCATCAATTCGTCGTCCATTAAACCAGATTTCGCCGGAACTGATTTTAGTTAACCCGGTAATGGCGCGCAAGGTCGTTGTTTTTCCTGCACCATTGGCTCCAATCAGAGTCACAATTTCGCCTTGCTCTAAAGCTATGGAAACCCCTCGAAGGGCTATGACCCGGTCATAAAGAACCCGGATATTCCTGGCTTCAAAGTACATTTTCCTCCCTTCTCTCCCATTCCTCCTTTTTTAAAACCCGGCCTCTTCATCCTCTTTTCCAAGATAAGCTTCGATTACAGCCGGATTCTGCTGGATTTCTTTGGGTTTTCCTTCGGCAATCTTGGTGCCAAAATTAAGGACGACGATACGGTCACTGATTTTCATAACCGCCCGCATATCATGCTCGACCAGGATAACCGTTACGCCACGATCGCGAATCCCTCGAACCATCTCGACGGCTGTATCGGTCTCTTCGGGGTTCATTCCTGTGAAGGGTTCGTCGAGAAGAAGCAAGGTGGGATTGGCCGCCAAAGCTACCGCTATTTCCAGGGCCCTGAGATGTCCATGGGGTAAGTTCCTGGCCTCCTCGTCTTTGAGGGCGGCTAATCCAAGATATGTTAAGATCTCCAGAGCACTTTGATGAAATTCTGTTTCGTCTTTTCGTGCCTGACGGCTATTGAAAAAAATTCCCCAACTACTGGCCCGGCATCGAAGATGATGGGCAAGAACTACATTCTGTAAAGCTGTCATCTCTTTAAAAATATTGGTTTCCTGAAAAGTGCGGACAATCCCTTTCCTGGCTACAACATGGGGGGGTAAATGGGTAATATCTTCTCCCTTGAAGGTAATGGTTCCATGGCTGGGTTTTAGAAAGGAAGTAATCAACTTGAAAAGCGTACTTTTCCCGGCACCGTTTGGACCTATAACGGAGAGGATTTCTCCCTCCTTCACCTCGAAACTTACTCCATTGACGGCCGTTAACCCTCCGAACCGTTTAGTAAGATCCTTGACCTGGAGCAGGCTCATATTCATCCTGTTATCTATAGTCCCCTGTTTAGGTAACGGATGTAAAGGATTATTTCTTAAACCTTAGACTTAGAATCCCATTGGGTAACCACAACATAAAGGTGATCATAATAATGGCGTAAATCATGGTTTGATAGGTTTGGATACTGTGGAGAAGTTCAAAGCTGATAATAAGTAAGAAGGCCCCTACAACAGGCCCAAACAAATAATCAAGTCCACCCAGGAAGCAATAAAGCATGAAGTAGATGGAGTCGGTCACCGTATAGGTTGCCGGATAGATATTTTGCTGGAAAGCTGCGAAAAACGAGCCTCCCAACCCCCCGATAAAACAGCAAATGGCATAGGCCATGACCCGATACTTGGCCACGTTGATTCCAATACTGGAAGCCAGCTCTTCATTTTGTCTGAGGGATCTAAAGACCCAGCCTATTCGACTCTGGGTCAGACGTCGTAAACTGATAAGGGTGAGAACGAGTAAAGAGGCTGCCAGGTAATAAAAGGGTAAAGGGTCTGATCCTTTAAATGCTGGGATAAGGGTTATTCCTGCGATGGATAAGGCTCCGGGTCTTGGAATATCTACAATTCCGGTACCTCCCCTGGTAAAGTCTCCTCCATTCAAGAAAGCAAGTCTGGTTGCTTCTGTTAAGCTGAGGGTAATCATGGCAAAATAGACCCCTCTCAGGCGCAATATGGGCCAGCCGATCAAGGCACCGATCAATGCAGCCATGAGTCCGGATAGAGGAAGACAAAGCCAGAAGGAGACACCGTATCTAACCGATAAAATAGCCGTTGTGTATCCACCGATAAGGGCAAAAGCCCCTTGACTGATGTTCGTACGGCCAATGGTAAAGGTAAGCCAGACTCCTAAGCTAATGACACTCAACATGGAAGCATTGATAACCACCCCTAACACGTATCTGGAATCCCGATAAAGAAGCGGAAAGATGATCAGGTAGATTAGCCCCAGGAAAAACAAGAGAACGGAAGAAAGGGAAAAGGGAAGAACCGAAGATAGGATACCTGGTTTTCCCTTCCCGCCTTCTCTCACTTTTTCCTCTACTCTTTCACTTTCTACTTTTCGAGTTGCAGCCATTCTATCGTTTGTTCCTTCTCTACAGCCTTATCCTTGGGGTCTACCCATAATTCCTTGAGGACGAACAATTAAGAAAAGAATCAATGCTATGAAGATAATCAGATAAGTGGTAGAACCTGGTAAGGTTTCATAGCCTATTGCCTCACAGAAACCCAATACAAAGCCTCCAAGAATAGCCCCCGAGACGACTCCGGCCCCTCCAATCATAATCATGGTAAAGGCCTTCGTGGAGACGGCAGTGCCTGATCCGGCATTAATCGCAAAAATGGTTATCAACAGCCCCCCGGCCAGTCCGGCTAAAGCAGCTCCTATGGCGAATCCCAGCGCCGAGATTTGATTGATGTCTACTCCCTGCAGGTAGGTGGCTTCCTTATCTTGAGCCAGTGCCCGCATGGCACGACCCGGCCTGGTATATTGGACAAACAACAACAGGCCGATGACCAAAAATAAGGCCACAAAAAATACCAGGGCTCTTCCGGCCGGTAGATAACCCCCGCCTATTTCATATACCCCGGTAACCACCGGTGGAACCCCCCGCTGCTTTTCTCCAAAGGAGAATAAAGCCAGGTTTTCGAGGAGTAGGGCCGTGCCCATAGCGAGAAGCATGGTATTCTCTTCCCGTTTTGCCAATCTTATGACCCTTCGAAAGAAGAACTTTTCAAATATAATTCCTATAACGGCCAGAGCCAGAGCGGCTGCTATTAAAGCCAGAAAATAATTCAACTGATAAACACCGTAAAGATAATAAACTACAAACCCCCCCAGCATGTACATCTGACCATGGGCAAAATTAACTACGTTCATAATACTGAAGATCAGGGTAAGTCCAAGGGCAATGAGGGCATAAATCATCCCCAGAACCATTCCGTTAATGATCATCTGGGACATCGGGAAATATGGGGGGGTTCAGAGGTCCGGAACCCCATGTCTACAGTTTATTATAACTATCCCCGGACATAGGACCCCGGACAAAAGGGTTAGTCCTCTACACTTCCAATGAAAAGGGTTTCAAACTTCCCATTGCGAACCTCATTAACTATCATAGGAACTCCAATTTGGCGAGGCTGACCGAAATAGGCCGTACCTACATACTTCAAAATCCTTTCCTCTTTGAGAAAGGGATTCCTTACCTTTACTTCCGGAATTGCTTTTTTGAAAGCTTCCACATCGGTCAGAGCAGCCTTACCGGCTTTTTGAAGGGTATAGATGATCATCTGCAGGGCATAGACTTTGGTTCCAGCTTCATCATTCCACTCACCGGCTACTTTTTTATAACGCTCGACGAATTTTTTCATGTAATCACTTTGGATTTCAGGAGTACTGGCCCCGCCTACAGAGATAAAACCCTCGGCATATTTTCCGGCCACTTCGTTCAAAATCTTGATGTCTTGAGCCGTCTCGGTACTTAATAACCCTTTATAGCCTAATTCACGGGCCGCCTTGATGAGTAGAGGGGCATCCGCAGGGGCAACTCCTGAAAGAACTATAAGATCCGGGTTTCCCTTGACCACCTTCGACATGACAGGAAAGAAGTCCGTCGTTCCCGGCTCGTAAGTATCGGTCGAAGAAATAATATTTAACCCGAGTTTTTTGGCTGCCTCTACCCCTTCATCCCTTTGATTGAGAGGATCAGAATCATTTCTTGCAATAAAACTGATGGACTTTACCCCTTTGTTTTCCTTTAAATACTTATAAATTACAGGACCTGCCTGATAGGAGGCGATCATTCCGAGGATTGAATTGCTGTGGGGAGGAGAGTATAATGCCTTCGAAAAAGCATAAGCAATATTAATAGCTCCGGCCGCTTCGATTACGGGTACTACACTGGCAGCCGTGGTATCCACATTAGGACCGATAATGTATTTGATCTTCTCCTGGTAAACAAGTCTTTCCATACCGGATACAGCCAGTTTGGGATCCATTTTATCGTCAATACTGACGAACTCAATTTTATACTTCTCTCCGTCTATCTCTACACCTCCCTCTTCATTAAACATCTCGGCAGCCGCCTGAATACAATATTTATTAACTAATCCCCACGACGCTGCCGGACCGCTCATTACCCCCAATTGCCCGATTTTCAAAACTTTTTCCTGGGCAACGGCTTTTTCAAAAGAAAACAATAAAGTAATAGCCCCTAGAAATATCCCTAAAACCGCTAAGAATAGACTTCTTCTGAAATCTCTCATGATTCTATTTTACCTCCTTTTTGATGATAAGGTTAAACTACCTCCCCATAACTCCTGGATTTTATCCTACTTTCTCCATCAGATAATAATATCCTTAAACCTGTCAAGGAAAATATTACCGTAACGGGTGAATAAACACATGGCAGTTCTATAAAGAACCTGAATTTGTTTATTCTAAGAAAGAATCATAAAACCCATGGAGTTTCCCATTATTCCGGGAGATCCATTCATAAAAAGCAACTTAAATGCCAGCTTGTTTAGGGATTAGATGCCTGGATATTCCTGAGTTTCCCCTTAATCTTGTTTAAACCTGCCTGATTTTTAGGCAAATTCCCTTCCCGGACTGCCTAAAAACTTATTCTGATTTTGGTGAATCCTGAGTTCCCTGTAAAAGGTCAAGGAGTGTAAAAGCCACGACTCGGGTTGCCTTTTTAAGATCATCCAGTTTCAAGCGTTCATCGGCCCGGTGGGCATTGGCTTCCAGGAGACTTCGAGGGCCTGCACCGTACATTACAGTTGGAATGCCCATAGCGGCGTAGTGTCGGGCATCGGTGTAAATGGGAACTCCCTGACTGCCGATCTTCTCTCCCATGACCTCACAGGCATTATCCAGGAGAATCTTCAGCAATTTTTCAGAACCGGGTACCGGGGCGAAGCTTTTAGCCCACAGGATACGCCGGACCTGGGTACTTATACCCGGAAAAAGGGCAGCACTTTGTTCTATTAAATTGGTTAGCGTCTGTTCGACCTTGTCCCCATCCTCTTCCGGAATTAAGCGTCGATCGAGGCGGAAAGTAATCAAATCCGGGACGACGTTGGTGTTAATTCCACCGTGAATAAGACCGATCACCAGGGTTGGCGAATCGATTCCTTCCACCTTTGAATGGATGTCGGTATAGCTCTTCCGGTGGTTATAAAGTGCCGTAAGGATTGCCGTGGTCGCTTCCAGGGCATCATGACCTGTATCCGGACGGGCGGCATGGGCCGATTTACCTTTAATCTGGACCTCCAGATGCAGGCAGCCGTTATGGGCCGTTACTACGGCATAGGAGAAGCCTGCCGAAATAACAAAATCAGGCTTTGAAAGACCCTGTTCAAGCAACCACTTCGGACCGACTTGCCCTCCGGCTTCTTCATCGTAAGTAAAGTGCAGTTCAACACTTCCCCTCAGGGGCGCCTGGATAGCCTTAAGGGCTAACAGGGCATAAGTATAGGTCGCAAAATCCGATTTTGAGACTGCAACCCCTCGACCATACATGGTTCCATGTCGGATCTCTGCCCCATAGGGATCAGCGGTCCATCCCTCACCCGGAGGGACAACGTCTCCATGGGCATTTAAAGCTACAATGGGCCCCTCCCCAAACCGCTGGCGGACAATGAGATTTGTAACCCGGACCATACCCTGCTTTTTTACCAGTTCCTCAGGAACCGGATACTTCTCCACGGTCAATCCCAATGCCTCTAGAAGCGCGGTGGTTCGCTCTGCGTGGGGTACGCAATCTCCGGGTGGATTATCGGAAGGTACCTTTACCAGTTCGGCCAGAAATTGGACTTCTTCTTCCCATTTGCGATTAAGAAACTCGGTGATCTCTTTTTTAAAATTAGCCGACATGTATCTATAAGGGTCGTCCTTAGCCTGTTGTCCCTTGTTAAAGACTCCTTGCGAGGGATCATCAACCAAAAGTAACGGGCGAAAGACTAAGGACAACGGACCCTGGGTTTAAACTCTCGAATAAAACGCAAGAACACCCGAATACCGATTTCGACATCTTCCGGGGTAATGGATTCATCCGGCGTATGACTGATACCTCCCTTGCAGCGGATGAATAGCATTCCTATATCCGTGATCGCGGCCATTGCCATGGCATCGTGGCCCGCACCGCTGGGTAAATAGCGCGGTTGAATACCTTCCGCCACAATAGCAGCCTCGAGCTGGGTCATAAGCCAGGGGGCACAAGAAGAGCTTGGACTTTCATGGACTTTCCGGATCTCATATTCAATCCTGCGCCGGGAGCAAATATCCTGGATAGCCTTTATAATATCCCTTACGGCCTCCAGACGATCCGAGTCGGCTGGGGCACGTACATCCACGGAAAACTTGGCTGTACCCGGGATAACGTTGCTCGCACCCGGTAAAACCTGGATCTGCCCTACCGTTCCAACCAGATTGTCTACGGGTACCCCAATCTTGCCCGAGCAACGTTTTTCGATAAACAAAATAGCCTCGGCGGCTGCAACCAGGGCGTCTCGTCGTAAAGACATGGGTACAGTTCCAGCATGTCCGGCACTACCGGTAAGGGTTACCATCAACCGGGTCGCCCCGGCAATGGAAGTTACAATACCGACAGGGAGGCCTTCAGTTTCGAGTACAGGACCTTGTTCGATATGAAGCTCAACATAGGCCAGAAGATCGGTGGGTCGCCGGGCCACATGAACGATTTTATCCGGATCAAGCCCATAACTCCGCATGGCATCGGCCATACTTATCCCTTTATCATCCACATTTTGGAGCACCGTATAATCGAAAGTACCGGCCATGGCCCGACTTCCAAGCAGAGTTGCATGGAAACGAGTACCTTCTTCGTCTGAGAAGCCGACTACTTCGATAGCAAAAGGCAATCGTTCTTGTCTCTGATGCAGGGCTTTGACACAAGCAATCGCCGTAACAACCCCGAGGGGACCGTCATACCTTCCTGCATTTCGAACCGTATCCAAATGTGAGCCCAACATTAAAGCAGGGAGGCCGGAACTTATCCCTTCATACCGACCTACCACATTACCAATCCCATCTGTCCAGGCCTCCATACCCGCTTCCTTCATCCATCCCAGCACCAATTCGCTGACTCGCTTCTGCTCAGGACTTAAAAAAACTCGTGTAAGGCCACAGGGGTCTTCGCTGTAAGTTGCGAGCTCATCCAGATGAGCCATGACCTCATTGGTTAGTTGTCGAATATCCATATTTATCTCTCCCCTCCGGGTTGACGGTTCCTGGTAAGGATTACCGAATCCACAGGGCAGGTAGCGAATAGTAAAGGGCAAATAGCGAATGGACTGATAGCCCTTAATCCCTTAGTAAGGATTATCGAATCTACAAAGGTTGTCAAGGAGAAAGTTATCCCAAAGCCTTTTTGACGTAGGTTATAGACTTTACGTCACCCGTTGGGTCACCACAAAGCATGAAAATTGTAGGGCGATTTTCATAAGAAGTTGGTACAGTTACTTGAATTAACTTTTCCTTGACACCCCTCGTAGATTTTGATAATTTTTATAATTACAATCTCGTTGTAAGGTTTTGAGAAAGCCGAAGCAGTTAGGATAAAAATAACAGGAAGGGTGGTGGGGGATGGGCGTGATTCCATTTACCTTTCTTTCCTTTTAAGGAGGTATTTTATGCCTAAAATGCCCGTAATGGAAGCTGTGGTAAAAATTTTAGAGAGTGAAGGGGTAGAGTATGTGTTTGGGATTCCGGGGGCGGCTATTCTTCCTCTCTACAAGGCCCTTAGCAAATCCAAGAAGATTAAACACTTGACCGTTCGGCATGAGGAAGGGGGGACCCATGCTGCAGATGGATGGGCTCGCGCTACGGGCAAGGTAGGCATTGCCATAGGGACTTCAGGTCCGGCCGGGACCAACATGGTTACAGGACTTTATACGGCTCAAGCAGATTCTATCCCATTGATTTGTATCACCGGGCAGGCTCCTCGTAATGTATTACACAAAGAGGCTTTTCAGGCCGTTAACATCACTGAAATTGTGAGGCCGGTTACCAAAAAAAGTTACCTGGTACTGGAAACGGCGCAGGTTCCCTTTGTCTTCCGGGAAGCCTTTAAAATTGCCCAGGAAGGGCGACCCGGTGCAGTTCACATCGATCTTCCCCTGGATGTCCAGCGGGGGGAGGTGGAATATGATCCCGATATTGACGAGCCTTTGCCGATTTTTAAACCCGGCCCCAATATGAAGCAAATTCGTCGAGCCATCGAAATGCTTCTCCAGGCTGAGCGGCCTATCCTCATGATGGGGGGCGGAGTTATCCTGGCCAATGCGACCCAGGAATTTATCCAATTGGCCGAGTATTTACAAATACCGGTTATCCCCACCTATATGGCTATGGGCGGTATTCCGGCGGACCATCCTTTATATGCCGGCCTGGTCGGTATTCAGACGACTACCCGCTCGGGTAATAAAATCTTTCTGGAATCAGATTTGGTCCTATCGATCGGAAACCGATTCGCAGAACGGCATACCGGGGCTCTAGACGTTTATACCAAGGGAAGAAAGTTTATCCATATCGACATCGAACCAACTCAACTGGGTCGAGTTTTCCCTCCGGATTTGGGTATTGTTTCAGACGCCAAGCTGGCCCTGCAAGCCCTCCTGCAAACAGCTCGAGAGATGACCCCACCACGTCAACCAACACCCTGGGTCCGAAGTGTTCCAGACCTTCGACGTCGGATGGGTCGAAAAATGGATTTTGATAACATTCCCATTAAACCCCAGCGGGTTTACAAAGAACTGAATGAATTCTTCGATCGGGATACGGTTTTTGTAACGGCTATTGGACTTTACCAAATCTGGTCGGGCCAATTTCAGGAAATTTACAAGCCCAGACACTATTTCTGTTGCGGACAGGCAGGACCCCTGGGATGGGAAATCCCGGCTTGTATTGGAATCAAGCTGGCAAGACCGCATCAACAGGTCGTTGGGGTCGTAGGGGATTACAGCTTCCAATTTCTGATGGAAGAAATCGCCGTGGCCGTTCAATATCAGGTTCCTTTCGTCCTGGTTATGATCAATAATGGTTACCTCAGCCTCATTCGACAGCCGGAAAAATATCTTTATGAGATGAATTTTGGAGTGGATATTACCTATGACGGCATGGGAATCGACCATGTCAAGGTAATGGAAGGTATGGGAGCGCTGGGTCGCCGGGTAATCAAGCCGGATGAAATCAAGCCAGCTCTGGAGTGGGCTGTAAAAGAATCTAATCGTCAGAAAAGGCCGGCTCTGGTAGAGATTATGGTCGAACGGGAAACCGACGCAGCTATGGGAGTTTCCATCGATAAAATCGTGGAGCGAGAACCTATTTACGACCTTCCGGCAGAGGCTCCGATTCCAACCCCGATTCTTTAATAAATGAAGATGAACTCCTCTGCTGTTTAAAGCGATTGTCTCACGCCCACAGATCCGGATAAAGCCTGTGGATTTCAAGTTAGAGCTGGTTAAGCTCCAGAGGGATGACTTCTTCCCGGTCCCAGGTGCAAGTTAGAGGATCTTACCCATTCCGGACCTCCGGTCTGGGCCGGAGACTCTTTCGCTGGAGGATCTGGTGGTCTTATGAAACTTTAACCGATATTCGACCATATGTCGGGCCTTACTCGGGAATATTTTTTATTCGGAATCCTCGAATCTTCCCCCCAGATGCCGGGCCAGGAACTTTTCTGCCGCAGCATAGAACTTGATTCGATTTTCCGGTTTGGCAAAGCCGTGCCCTTCATCGGGGAAAAGCAAATACTCGTGGTCGATTCCCTTACTTTTCATGGCTGCAACAATTTGTTCGGATTCGGATTGTTTGACCCGAGGATCGTTGGCTCCCTGAGCAATAAGTAGGGGTATCTTGATTTGATCAACTTTGAAGAGGGGAGAACGGGACTTCAAAAATTCCTGTTCGGTATCCGGATTACCCACCCGCTTATAAAAAATTGTCAGAAAGGTGGACCAGTAAGGAGGAATCGTTTTGATCAACGTGATCAAATTGCTGGGTCCAACGACATCGATGGCGCAACGAAAGAGGTCCGGCGTGAAGGTGGCGCCGACCAATGCCGCATATCCTCCATAAGAACCTCCATAAATAGCCACTTTTTTCGGATCGGCAAATCCCTGTTCAACAGCCCAACGCACAGCGTCTACCAGATCATCCTGCATCTTTGCACCCCATTCCCGATCTCCGGCGTTTAGAAAATCCTTCCCGTAACCGGTAGATCCTCGAAAGTTGACCTGCAGGCAAATATATCCCCGGTTAGCCAGCCACTGGGCTTCTGGATCGAAGCCCCATGTATCCCGAGCCCATGGTCCTCCATGGACATGGAGGACCATGGGTAAATTTTTTCTTTCCTTTCCAGGGGGAAAAGTTATATAGCCATGGATGGTTAGCCCATCCCGCGCCTTAAAGGAGATGGGTTCCATGGGAGCCAGGGTGTAGTTGTTCAGATCGGGCCGATGATAAAAAAGAAAAGTCCCTTTTCGCGTTTTTCGGTCGAAGGCATAAAAGGGGATAGCTCCTGTATCTACCGTGAATCCTATCAACCAGGTGGTATCTGCATGGTCTCGATTGGTCAGGAAAAAGTCTCCAGGGTGGAGATTGCGGATCGCTTCGATATCATCTCGAATAGATGGATCCAGAACCACCCACTCGGTTCGAGCTTTGGTGAAAGATACCATTTGAATTTCATAGGTATCCGGATGGATGACGACGGTATTTACATCATATTGAGGGTCCTCAACGATAACTTCTGTATGACCGGTATCGATCTCCATCTTGACCAAACGGCTGGCGTTGGCACCTCGAGAATCCTTAAGGTAAACAAATCGGCCATCTTTAGAAAATCCAACAGGACCACTGTTCAAGCTGTCGTCCGGGTCCCAGGTAACCAGCCTTTTCCATTCGGTATTTTCATTTTCCCGAATCATTAACTCAAACCCACCCTCGGGAGTAGAAACTACCGCACCCCGTACTTTAAGATTTATATCGGTTACCCAATCTGCAACATTCCCCGGATTCTTGGCGACCATCCTCAGTTCTCCGGAGATTAAATTTAAGTGATAGACATCATGGACCTGAGGGTTCTCCTTGTTCATTCCGATGAGAAGCTCATGGGGGTGGTGTTTGTTATGGGCTACAATTTGAACCTGGACATTTTCAAAAGGAGTAAGTTCTTTGGTCTCCCCCGTTTCAAGGTTTACGGTATATAATCGCCAATTTTCATTCCCGCCCATATCCTGAAGGTATAGAATATGCCTGTTATCCTCTGCCCAAAAATATATCCGTATCCCTCGATCTTTGTCCTGGGTAACCGGCTTGTAGTCCTCTTTACCAACGGTTCCTACCCAAACGTTGAGTACATTATCTACCGGAGCCAGATAAGCCATCCGCTTCCCATCCGGTGAGATTTGTGGATTGGTTTTGACCGGATTTCCGAAAAGTACAGATCTGGGAATGAGTTTTGGTTCTGACATATTTGACATAATCGCTTAATCTGAAACCTCCCCGAACTCCCCTAAGGGGAAACAGGGGTATGTTTGAGGAAACTTATTAACTTTTCGATAGGATAGTCACAGGCCCCAGCGAGGCCAGATCTTTTTCTATCTTACTGCGATCTCCGACTACCATAATCACCAAATTATCCGGATGAAGATATTGTTGAGCAACTCGAAGCACATCCGCTTTGGTTACATTCAGGACTTTATCCCGGAACTTTTCTAAGAAATCAGCCGGAAGTCCATAATACTCATAGAGCATCTTGCGCTGTACAATTTTCGATCGGGTGTCAAACCTAAACACAAAAGAGTTCATATACTGATCTTTAGCTACCTGAAGCTCTTCATCGGAAACCTCCGCCTGGGTTAATCTTTTAATTTGATCAATAACGGCATCAATGGCTTCCCGCGTAGATTCTGTTTTTGTTTGAAGAACTACTTCGAAAGTCCCGTAATCTCGCAATCCGGCTTCAAAGTTAGAATAAATGCCATAAGCCAGACCTTCCTCATTCCGAACCTTCTTATAAAGTCGACTGGTAAATCCACCTCCACCTAAAATTTCATCCAAAATCCGAAGGGCCGGATAATCCGGATTGGTAATCTTAGTTCCCAAATGCCCTATAACGATATTTGCCTGATTGATATCTTTATCGAAAAGGGCAATGGTACTTTTGACCTGGGTATCGACCGGTGGTACTTCGGGGTAATCGACTTTTACTTTTTCCCACCCGGCAAAGACTTTTTCTATTTTTTCAATCATCTCGGATTTATTGAAATCCCCGGTAATTCCCAACAGGATCGTATTAGGATGAAAATATTTCTTGTGAAAGTTTACCATGTCTTCACGGGTGATATTGTTAATGGTTTCGACTTCGGTGGTTCGGGCCAGGGGATGCGTCTTCCCATAGATCAATTTTTGAAACTCGCGCTGGGCAATCCCTTGAGGGGAATCATTTCGTCTTCGGATGGCTTCCAGTGCCTTGGCTTTAGCCAGTTCTACTTTATCCTTATCGAAAGCCGGATGCATCAGAATATCTGCAAAAATTTCCAGGCTTTTATCTAAATTCTTCTTGAGGGTAAAAAGCCCTGCAGAACCCGATTCATCCTCGATGCTTGTTTCAACTGTGCTGGCCATAAATTCAAGTTCTTCGTTGATTTCTTCGGGGGTCCGACTTTGGGTTCCTCCCGTTCTCATAACAACTCCTGTAAGCTCAGCCAAACCCACCTTATCGGCCGGTTCATAGATACCTCCGGTTCGAATCTTAGCCGAAATATTCACAATGGGAAGCTCATGATCTTCGGCTAAAAAGAGAATCATCCCGTTTGCCAGCTCAACCCGATCTATAGGAGGTGGTTTGAACTCCAGAGGCTTGAACTTAAGGTCCTTATAGCTTTGGGCCTGAAGGGGGGAAGTTATAGAGAAAAGAAGGAGGATATTTAATAGAATAAAGAAGTGCTTTGTTACTCTTTGCATAAGGTAATTTTGAGGGGGAGAATGAGAGAATATGCTCTCTTAACTCTCCTACCCCCTTTCTCCTTGCACTGGGTTATCCTTGAGGTTTCTCCCTTTTTACAATTTCGGCAACCGTTCGATTTGTTTTGACAAAGTACTGTTTAGCAACCCGTTTGATATCCTCAGGGGTAACCGCTTTTATCCGATCGATATGTTTCTCGAGATTTCGCCAATCTCCGGTTATGGCTTGGAAGAAGGCCAGTTGACTGGCCAGGCCACTATTGGAAGCCAGGGAGCTGATAAAGGAAGCCTCTACGTTATTGATGACCTTTTGCAATTCCTCTGCGCTGACAGGTTCGGTCTTTAACTTTTCTAACTCGGTGTAAATTCCTTCCTCGACTTCCTTGTTGGTATGGGGAGTTAGAGGGGTTGCCAGGATTGAGAATAGATTCGGGTACTTATCTCCAGGAAAGCCGGTAAGACTATCAACATTGGTGGCAATGCGCTTTTCCACCAGGTTTTTATAAAACCGGGAGGTACGACCATCACTGAGGATGGAAGTAATCACATCAAAAACCGCTTCATCCGGATGATTGATATCCGGTTTATGATAACCGATCAAGATATGTGGATTTGCATCCAATTCGACCTGGATACGCTTTTCACCGACTTGGGGAGGTTCTACAGTGACGACTTTAGGAGGTTTTGGGGCAGGTGGAATGGTCCCAAAATACTTTTCCATCAGCTCAATGACTTCCTGAGGGTTAATATCCCCAACAATAGCAATGGTTGCATTGGCCGGAACGTAATACTTTTTATAAAAGGCTTCGACCTTCTCTGGGGTATAGTTGCGCATATCCGATTCCCATCCAATGGTCGGATTATGATAGGGATGTGCATTAAAGGCCAAGGCTTGAAACTGCTCAAAAAGTTTTCCAATCGGAGAAGAATCCGTCCGAAGCCGTATTTCTTCGAGCACCACATCTTGTTCTGAGTAAAATTCCCGAGGTACCAGGTTAGCGATCCGATCCGATTCAAGAAGGGCCCAGAGCTCCACCTTATTGGCCGGAAGGCTGACAAAATATCGGGTACTGTCCTGGGAGGTCGTTGCATTCAGTCCTACCCCTCCATTGACTTGAAGAATTTTACTGAATTCATCGGTTACCACATACTTATTGGCCTCCGCCTGGGTTTCAGCAAATTCCTTCTCCAGTTGTTGAATTTTCGCAGGATCTGCCTTTTCTCCCTTAGCACGTTCTTCCCTCAATTGAATGACAATTTTATCCAGCTTCTCTAGGAGAGGCTTTTCTTTTTCATAATTGGTTGTTCCGATGGTTTTTGTCCCTTTAAAGGCCAGATGCTCCAGCATATGGGCAATTCCGGTTATGCCCACACTTTCATCGGAGGCGCCTACATCAAACAGCACGTGGAAAGATACAACCGGCGCCTCATGTCGCTCTAGCATGAGAACCTGAATCCCGTTTTTCAACTTATGCTCGATAACCCGGCCCTCCAGCTTTTGAGCCTGTGCCGGGTAACAAATAAATAGGACGAAAATTATAGCCAGCAACGAATAGCAATATCTTTTCATT
>JAUQPW010000007.1 GCA_030550175.1 bacterium | reverse complement strand
CCACGCTGCGGGAGAGGGGAGTTGGGGAGTAAAAGCAGTCCTATGAGGTTAAAATTAGGTAAGCAGTGTACTAGCTTGGATGTCAATAAATTAGAAAACATAGTAACAAAATCTCTGGATAAGACTGCTTATAAAGGGCTGGCTTTTTAACCAACTATGATGAACGCTCACAGGTGGGCAATAGTGAGGCGAGGAAAAATTACTTGATTTTTGAGGGAGCATAATGTACCTCTTGTAACAAAGGTAACGTGCCTTGCACCTGTTGTTGGTTTGTGGAGCGTATGTGATGCTGGCAGTAGCACCACGAAACTTAGCCTTTGTCTCTTCCCGTGAGCGAGTAGGTTAAGCGTCCCGCTTGATGGGGCGGTGGATAATAAGGGTCTGGTGGGAGGTGGTGCGGGTGCTACCAAGCCAAAGCCTCTGGATCAAGTCCATCAGGTGCTTCACGTCCGTCATTACAGCCCGCGAACCGAGGAAGCTTATGTGCATTAGACCAAGTGATTTATCTTCCTTAGGAGCATCGGTGGAAGAATCCCCGGACGGGTGAGCCAGAACGACCTTATACCGATGGGTCCAGGGTGCAAAAAGGTGTCAAGCAGGCGGTTGAAAAAGCAGGGTTGACCAGGAGGGCAACCTGTCACAGGCTCAGGTCTTCGTTTGCCACGCGCTGGATAGAAGCCAGCTGTGAGATTCGGACCGTGCAAGAGCTTCTCGGCCACAAGGACGTGCGGACGACGATGGTTTATAGGCACGTATTGAACCGAGGCAGCTGGGGTGTCAAAAGCCCGGTGGATGAATTGTGAGAGAAAGCGCTTGTGTGTTAGACGGAAACCAGATAACATGATTAATGTTGTTTCAACATATGGAGAAGCTGATGAAAATAAAGAACTTAATAGTCAACCCACAGAGGCGTCTTATGCCGACAGAAAATGGCGTAAGAGTCTTATGTGGAAACCAGCAGGGCTCACCCGCCACCCCGTTAGGCACACGCCTAATCGCTCATAGAGGACGGGAGACACGCAGGAAGAAGTGAGGACACATGGCTCGGAGAAAGTCACCTATCACCGATCAAAACGTGCAGGACTTTCGCCACGAACAAGCGCGGCGGAAGAACAATCCACCGGCCGGCATCGCGCCGACCTACGAAGTGCGCGAGCGCCGCACACAAACGTATGCCCACGACCCGCACCTCGACCCACAACTGGTCTGGGCGGGTAAGGCCGAAAACACCTCGTTTGAGGTGGACGTAGTCTCGCTCCACATCCACGAGCGCATCTCCACGCGGGCGATTCTGGACGCGGTGCGCCGCCCCCAACCGCTGCAACTCGCGCTTTTCGGCGAAACGCCCCTGCCTGCCGACCAGCAGATCGAGTTCTACCAACACGAAGTCGGCTGGGCCAACCGCCTGATCCTGGGCGACAACCTTTTAGTGATGAACTCGCTGCTCGTCAAAGAGGGGATGGCCGGTAAGGTCCGGATGATTTACATTGACCCGCCCTACGGCATCAAGTACGCCTCTAACTTCCAGCCCCGCATCGACCGCCGCGACGTGAAGGACAAGGACGAAGACCTCACCCACGAGCCCGAGCAGATCAAAGCTTACCGCGACACCTGGAAGCTGGGCATCCACTCCTACCTCACGTATCTCCGCGACCGCTTGCTCCTGGCCCGCGAACTCCTCACCGAAAGCGGCTCCATCTTCCTCCAGATCAACGACGAGAACCTGCACCTGGTGCGGTGCCTCCTGGATGAAGTGTTTGGAAGGGAGAATTTCGTGGCGGTGGTGGCGTTTGCTAAGACCACAGGCTTCAGTGGAGAACTTTTGGACACAGTTACGGATTACCTGTTGTGGTACGCGAAGGACAAGGACTCAATCAAATATCGCCAGCTCTTCACTTCGAAGACCCTCGGTGACGAAGGTGCAGAAAACTACGACTTCGTAACACTCCCCGATGGAACCAGACGGCGGGTATCTCATCCAGAGAAAAGAGATCCAGCTTCTTTGCCAATGGGATCGAATGTCTTTGCTTCCGACCAAATCACCTCACAGGGACAGACAGCATTGGGCTCTTTGCCTATAACACATCATGGCCGCGTGTTCGACTGTCCGCCCGGCCTTCACTGGAAAACAACTGTTGATGGGATTCGACGTCTTGCCCATGCAGAAAGGCTTTTCATTCAAGGTGAGCGCTTGCGTTATGCACGCTATTTGAGTGATCTCCCCGTAATTGCTATACATAACATCTGGCTGGATACGCAGCTTGGGAGCCGAGAAAAAACGTATTCAGTTCAAACTGCTACCAAAGTCATCGAACGCTGTATCCTGATGACGACTGACCCGGGCGATCTGGTCTTCGACCCGACCTGCGGTTCAGGCACTACGGCCTACTGTGCCGAGAAGTGGGGCCGGCGCTGGATCACCTGCGATACCTCCCGCGTGGCCCTGGCCATTGCCCGCCAGCGCCTCATGACCGCCAAGTTCGACTACTACGAACTGCGCGACCCGGAGCGCGGCCCCGCCGGCGGCTTCACCTACGAGACCGTCCCCCACATTACCCTGGAGAGCATCGCCAAGAACACCGAGATTGATGCCATCGCCGCCAAATACCAGCCGCAGATTGATCAGGCGCTAGCAGACCTGAACCGGGCGCTGATAGGGGCGACCGGCCAGCCGCTCCTACGGGAATGGGAGGTGCCCCGCGAGGTGCTGCAGCTAATCCATGGGGTAGGGGGGGTCTCCAGAATAAGGACTACGGGAATGGGAGGTGCCCCGCGAGGTGCTGCAGCCGGTCTGGCCGCAGGAGGCTCAGGACGCCTATCGACGGCTTCTGGAACTGAAACGCGCCGGTTTGGGTGGGGAAGATCAGGCTGCGCCTTTGCTGGAGACCATCTATCGGCAGACCGGCCACCGCTGGGAGCGCCTGTCAGACGTGCCCAAGCCCGTGCCTGCTGAAGACTGGCCCAAGGCAGCCAAAGAGGCGCTGCGCCGCTTCTGGGAAGCCAAGCGCGCCAAACGGAAAGAGATTGACGAGAGCATCCAACGGAATGCTCGCCAGGAAGTACTTTACGACCGCCCCCAGGTGGTGCGTAGGGTCGTGCGCGTCTCCGGTCCCTTCACCGTGGAAGCCATCCCCGTCCCAGCGGTGGAAGACCCCACCCAGGCGCCTATCCCGCAGTTTGAAGGAGAGGAGGCTCGCGCCCGCGTCTCTGATCGTGGCGGCGATTACCTGACGGCGATGCTCAACCTGCTCAAGCAGCAAGGCAGCGTCCTCTTCCCCGGCGGCAAGAAGATGGAACTGGAGAATCTCCGACCGATGAGCATTGGTTACTTGCACGCCGAGGGGGAAACCAAACAGAATGGCAAGACGCTTCGGGTGGCCATCTCGTTCGGGCCCCAACATGGACCAGTTACGGCGTATCAGGTGCAAGAGGCAACGCCTATGGCCAAAATGAATGGCTACCAGGTTTTGCTCTTTGCCGGGTTCAGTTTCGATCCCGAAGCGCAGGCACTGATTCAGAAAGCACCAGTGGCAGGGGTGCACGTGCACTTTGCCAACATCGCTCCTGATGTGCTGGTGGGCGACCTGCTCAAGACTACCAGAGCTAGCCAGATCTTTACCGTCTTTGGTCAGCCCGATGTGGAGATGAAACAGCAGAAGGACGGCACATTCGTGGTGGAACTGCGCGGGGTGGACATCTACGACCCGTTGACAGGCGAAACGGAGCACACGCGCGGCAGCGACGTGGCTGCCTGGTTCTTAGATACCGACTACGACGGCAAGACGTTCCACATCTGCCAGGCGTTCTTCCCCGGTGATGCAGATGCCTGGGACAAACTCCAGCGTGCCCTCAAAGCCCAAATTGACCCGAAGCCTTCGAGCGGATGCGGGGCACGGTGTCGTTCCTATTCGAACCCGGCGAGTACAAGCGGATTGCGGTGAAGGTGATTGATTTTCGAGGCAACGAGGTGGTGCGGGTGATGGGTTTGGAAGGGGAGGGATACCGATGAATTACGATCCAGAAAGACATCATCGCCATTCCATTCGCCTGAAGGGATATGATTATTCCCAGGAGGGGGCGTATTTTATCACGATCTGCACACAAGACCGTTTGTGTCTGTTTGGCGAGGTGGTGGGGGGTGAGATGTGGTTGAATGATTACGGGAAAATGGTGCGGGCGGTATGGGATGGTTTACCCGAACATTATCCATTCGTGATGTTGGATGCATTTGTGGTCATGCCCAACCATGTGCATGGGATTATCATCATCACCGAATACGTAGGGGCGGGTTTCAAACCCGCCCCTACGAAACCCGCCCCTACGAAACCCGCCCCTACGAAACCCGCCCCTACCGAACCTGCGCCCATAGGGGCTGGTCACCGACGCCACGGATTACCGGAAATCGTCCGCGCCTTCAAAACATTTTCCGCCCGGCGCATCAATGAAATGCGTGGCACACGGGGCGTTCCAGTCTGGCAACGCAACTATTACGAACACATCATCCGCACCGAAGACGCCCTGCACCGCATTCGGGGTTACATCGCCAACAACCCTCTGCGCTGGCATCTGGATCAGGAAAACCCTCAACGGCTTGGCGAGGACGAATTCGATCAATGGCTGATGTCGTTCACGAAGAAGGTGACAAGCGATGCTGGTTGACAACCCCATCATCAACTCGCCCTTTGACGAACCCTCCCGCTACTGGGACTACGAAGAAGGCCAGCCGGTCCTGAAGGAGGGCCGGCCGTCCGGGGGCTATTACCTCAAGGCCCGTACCCGAGGACCTCAGATGGCGCTGCTGGAGGAAGAGTTCGTCCCGCTGGAGCTGGTCAACACCATTCGTGAGCGGGTAAAAGCCTGGCGCGAGAAGGGCTATCCCGGCGTGACGCCCGTCACGCGGCAACTGCTCAACCATTGGAATAATCCCGAGCGGGAGCGCAAGCTGTTCTTCTGCCAGCGAGAAGCGGCCGAGACGCTCATCTGGCTGGTGGAAGCCTCGCCAGCGGAAAAGCAGGGCATTACCGTCCCTAAAGACAACGGCTTGACCCGCTACGCCTGCAAGATGGCCACCGGTTCGGGCAAGACGGTGGTCATGGGCATGGTCATCGCCTGGCAGGTGCTCAACAAATTGGAGAACCCTCGGGATCGCCGATTCTCTGATGCGGTACTTTTGGTTTGCCCCAACCTAACCATCCGCGAACGCTTGCAGGTGCTGCTGCCTTGGCAACCGACTAACTATTACGGCAAGTTTGACCTCCTGCCCCGTGGGATGATGGAGCGTCTGCAGCAAGGGAAATTTGAGATCACCAATTGGCACCTGTTCCAGCCTAAAGATGATAGCCGCTCGCGCAGTGTCGTCCAACGGGGCATGGAGAGCGAGGTGGCCCTCTGCCACCGTGTGTTAACAGAGCTGGGAAACAAGCAGAACACCTTGGTCATCAACGACGAGGCCCACCACGCCTACCGCCCCGCGCCATTGCCTGAGGAGGTGCGAGAGGGGCTTTCCGTGGAAGAGATCGCCGAGCGTGAAGAGGCGACCGTTTGGGTCAACGGACTCGACAAGATTACTGCAATACGGGGCATCAATTTCTGCGTGGACTTTTCGGCGACGCCGTTCTATATCAAAGGCAGTGGCTATGAAGAGGGCACGCCCTTTCCCTGGGTTGTCTCAGACTTCGGGCTGGTGGACGCGATAGAGTCAGGCATCGTGAAGATCCCACGCGTGCCGGTGGATGACAATACCGGAGCGCTGATCCCGCGTTATTTCCGCCTCTGGGAGCACATTAACCAATAACTTCCCGCTTCGGAGCGACAAACCGCTCGCCGGCGGGCCAGACCGGAATCGGTGGTTCGCGAAGCCGAGGGGGCCTTAGCAACCCTGGCCTCCGAGTGGAAGAAAACGTTTGAAGAGTTTCAGAAAGCTGGCTCGCCTGTGCCACCCGTCCTGATCGTGGTGTGCGATAACACTGACCTAGCCAAGCTCGTGCACGAGCACATCGCGCGTGGGAATGTGCTGGCTGAGCTGGAAAACCGCAATGGCAGTAGGGGCGAAACATGTTTCGCCCCTACCTTCCGGATTGACACGAAACTTTTGGCGGAAGCCGAAAGCGCCATCGAAGGGGAGACCAAACAGGAAGCCGCTGAGCGGCTGCGGAAGGTGGTGGACACCATCGGCAAGACCGAATGGGAGGGCGAAGGCGACCCGCCGGGCAAAAACATTCGCTGTGTGGTCTCTGTGGGAATGTTAAATGAGGGCTGGGACGCACAAAATGTTACGCAGATCTTGGGTTTGCGCGCGTTTACTTCGCAACTCTTGTGCGAGCAAGTCGTCGGCCGCGGGTTGCGCCGCACGCATTATGACGTGAACCCCGAAATCGGCTTGTTTGAACCCGAATACGTAGATGTTTACGGCGTCCCCTTTGAGGTGATCCCCGTTAAGAAGAAGCCTCTCGGCAGGGCTGAAGTGCAGAAGGTCTCGACCCTGATCCGCGCCTTGCCCGAACGAAAGCGCCTCGAAATCACCTTCCCGCGCGTGGAAGGTTACATCTTCGACGTGCGCCAGCGGATCCGGGTGAACCTGAAGGACGTGCCCTACCTGACCATTGATCCTGCACACGAGCCGACGGAAGTCGTCGTCAAGCCCTCGGCGGGCTATCGCATCGGACGCCCTGACCGTCTGGGCCCTGGCCCCGAAGTCTTACACGACCGCAACCCATTCCACCACCAGAAGCGGTTGCAAGCCAGCGTCTATGAAATCGCCGCCGACTTGACCCGCCGTCTGAAAGACAAGCGAGATGACTGGAGCGCGCGGCACATTCTGTTCCCGCAGGTGCTGGGCATTGTCTGGCAATATCTAGAGGAACGAGTGATCGTGGTGGATGAGAACGCGCCCCTGGAAGAAATCGCCTTACTCAAATACAAGCAGCGCATCATCGAGCGCCTAACCGAAGCAATTGAACCCGACACCGAAAGCGGTGAGCCGCCGATCTTACCGGTCATCGAGCGATTTCGCCCTGTGGGTTCCACGTCTGAGGTGCTGTTCCGCACCGTGCGTCCGGCGGTGGGCACGACGAAAAGCCATATCAGCCATGTCGTCCTAGACGCGCCGCGATGGGAGCACAGCGTGGCGTATCAGTTAGAGCAAATGCCCGAAGTCATCAGCTACGCCCGCAACGACCACCTGGATTTCACGATCCCCTATGAGTAGGAAGGGGTGCGGCATGAGTATCGTCCGGACTACCTCATTCGGCTGGTGGGCAAAGACGGCGTCACGACCACCGTGATACACGAGATAAAAGGTTTTGAGAGCGAACAGGACCGCCAAAAAGAAGCCGCAGCTCACCGTTGGGTGCGGGCCGTGAATCACCACGGAGAATTCGGTCGGTGGCAATTCCTGGTATGCAAAGAGCTCCGTGACCTGAAGAGATTGTTATTAAATGCGTGTGCCTAACCACTCGCTGGAGCCGACCGTGCTCTGCTACGCTGCGCACGGCGGCTCAGCTTTTCCGTTAGGCCGCTGGAGGAAAGATGTCCATAATCGATCTTTCGCTTGTTCTTGGCATGCTTAACCAGATATTGGATGATGACTTGCGGCGCGAGCTTGCCAAATATAATCTAAGTATCTCTGATCGAAAGTCGGAACGCGCTTGCGCACGGTACCATAGTGCGCTTTTACCTTAGAAAAGGGGCTATGGTATGAAAAGAATGCTATATATATTGTTATTATAGGGCTCTTGCTTGCATTTGAATTCTAGAGAACTTCTCTTGCACAGCCATCCAACCATATTCTCGCCCGCGATACTAATTATGAAAATTTGAAACACTGGCTGGTTGTGGCTAATCATAGCTCGAGGAGGGAAGGGGGTATCTAACCCCCAGGTCTAATCTTTAACTTGAGGCTTAGGGGATTCCCCTATACAGGATATAACCTCTTCATAGGGAATGGGTAAGGCCGATGGTTTTAGCCGGTTCCCGATCAGATTCTTTATAGCTGGCCGTAGAGTCGGGCATAGATTCGGGCAAAGGCTGCATGGGTATGGATAAGGAGTCCTAAAACGAAGGCCAGCCGGCCGGGTTTCCAGATTTTAACCCGTTTGATTCGCATTACATCTCCCCCAGGGACGTTAGCCCCTCGTTGTGTGGTAACCGTCGCTTCGTAGCCTACTTCCCGGGCTATTGCAAGGGCTGTGTCGTTATATTCCCCCCAGGGCCAGGCTAGATAACGACAAGTTTTATTCAGGTGCTTTTCAATATCTTGTTTAGACTCTAAGAGTTCTGTCTTCACCCGCTTCTGCCAGGAAGATTCCTCTTCATAACAACCTTCTACTTTGTGGCAGGCTTTGTAGGCCCGGACGACTTCCATCAGGGCTTTATCGATATCGGCTTTTCTTTTGCCTTTAAAGAAATCTTCACCCCCGTGCCGATGTACATACTGGATCAGGGTTTCGGCCAGGAGCGGATCACCCAGATACTTCCTCGTGGCCATTGCCGAGCCGCGCTGATACAGGGGGGTCCCCAGCCGGCAATCCCCTTCTATGGGCCATTTTCTATTTATAAAAGCGGGGATATGAAATTCTACAATTTTTTCGTTTCGATATACTGAACTATGCCAGCGACTGTGGGATTGAACATCGATAATTCCGCTGGCCTCCATGATTTTTAATTCTTTCCAGGTCAGAAAATCCGGAAGTTCGCGATCCGGATCACACGCCCTCTCTGAAAGGGAAGGATGGAAAATATGACCTCGTCGGTACAGGTCTTTTTCCTGACACTTTCGCTTCAAAACGTCTTCCAGGTTAAAACGGGGCGGAGTCGAGGGATTTCCTGCAAGACCCGTGATCATAAAGAGCGTGGCTTTAAACTGATACTTTTTTAAAATCGGATAGGCATACACCCAGGTATTTAAAAAACCGTCATCAAAGGTAATCACAACGGATTTTTTCGGAAGATCCCGCTCCCCTTTCATCCCCTGTACCAATTCATCCAGGGAAACAACCGAATAGCCATGCTGTTGAAGGTACTTCAGCTGCCAATCAAACACTTCCGGTTTAATGGCATCGTGAGGATCTACATGATGGTATAAGAGAACTGCTGTAGAAGGCGAGATCATAATAGGGAACAAGTATTTGAAGGGTTATCTATTATTCTGAAGGACCTGTTCATATAGTCGCTCTGTATTTTCCACCATCTTCTGGATAGAGAATTTTTCCCTAACCCATGCGTGACCCTGATTTCCCATGCTCAACGCAAGGTCTTTGTGATTCAAAAGATAAAGTATTTTCTCGGCCAGGCCAGGGGCATCGGCAGGGGGGACTAAAAATCCGTTGATTCCGTCCTGGATTAGCTCCCGGTTCCCACCTACCCAGGTAGCTACCACGGGTTTTTTCATGGCCATCGCCTCTCGAATAGCCCCGGAGAATCCCTCCGTAAGGGCGGGATTTACTAAAATGTCTATGGCGGCCAGTGCTTCTGGAATATCTTCTCGAAATCCGAGAAAGGAGAAATAAGGATCTAAATGAAATTTTTTACTTAAAGCAAGAAGTTCTTCGGAGTTTGTTCCCCGTCCGATCAAGACAAATCGTGTTTGGGGAGCAACCTGAAGGACTCTGGCCGCAGCCTCTAAAAAATAAGGGTAACCTCGAAAGTTGTGGGAAGAGTGATTTCCAATGGCCCCTATCAAGGGTTGGGAAAGATCCAGTCCAAGGTTTTTCCTGAAGGAGGTTCCGTCCGCCCGAGCCGGATTAAATCGCGCCAGATCCGTTCCACTGTAGATGACTTCAATTTGGGTGGAAGGGATTCCGGAGTTTATTAACACCTGTTTAACACTTTGCGAAACCGCAATGATTTTTGATACTCCAAAACGGTATTTAAATCTTGCAGACAGGGGATTTCTTATGGGAAGTGCAACGCGGCGTGTTACAATGAAGGCCCGGGTCTTCCGAAAAAAGGTCGCAATCCAGGCCAGCATATGAGCCGTCGGTCTATGGGCATTAATCAGATCCACTTTTCTTTGAATCAATACCCGGATAATTTGAGGAACGGCTAAAAAGTCCCACTCCTTTCGCATCGGGATACGTTCTACAGGTATATGGATTTTTTCCAGTTTGTCGCCCAGACTACTTCCCGGTGGACAGATAACGGTAACCTCATGACCCTTTTCAGCGAGTCCTTTACTGAGCTGGTAAACCTGTTCTTGCCCGCCACTCCAGGTAGTTCCTGTTGTAATTTGGAGAATTCGAAATTTTTCTGACAACAAAAAAAGAGATCAGAAGCCGGAAGTCAGAATTTTCTGACTTCTGATTTCTGGCTTCTGGTCTCCGATTTATGATTTCTAACTTCTGAATCCTGATGTCCGCTTTCTGGTTGAGTTTCCTCGATGAGTTTAGATAAACTGACCATTTCAATATTTTTTTTCTTAAACTCAGGAAGCATTAAACGAAGGGCCTCAATGGTGAGGGATCTGGGATGGCCAATGGCAATGACTCTTCCATCTCTAAGGGCTAAATTCTCGACTTTTTTCAATTGGGTTCGGATAGCATTTAACTCTTCCACGTCATCCAGGAAAATATCTCGCTCTAGAGATTTGAGACCCATTTTCCTGGCGAGTTGATAGCCAACGCTTTGGCTGCTGGTTCGACTATCCAGGAAGAAAAGGTGATATTTTTTTATCTCCTCTAAAACCACCCGCATTTTTTCGGCTCTCGTGGTAAATCGAGAACCCATATGATTACTGACCCCTTTAATATAAGGAACTGCTTCAATATCTTCTCGTACGGTTTGTCGGATCTGCTCATTGCTCATATGGATCCAGAGCCCTCCTTTTCCCAGATTTATAAAGAAATCCTCTTCGGGCTCCATGGGAATATGGAGGATAATTTCTTGTTTTTTTTCATTGAGAAGTTCCGCGATGGCAACGGATTTCTCCAGATGGGGAATGATCGCGAAAGTAAAAGGCTCTCCTAACTGAAGGATTTTATGAACTGCTTCTTCACTGAAGCCCACATCATCCATCACGATGGCTACCTGGGGTCGTTTTTCAGGTAAAGAGAGTACCGGTGGTAGAGATTCTTTCAAATCCGGGAGGGTCTGTTTTATAAATCGGAGGGTATGGGTAATGGTTTGTTCTATGCCAAGGGTTAAAACAAAGACCTCTTGAGGAACATCCCCTTTATAAGCTTCGAAGAACCTTCCCCGGGCCTTTTGAATCGCCTGATAAAATCTTTGCTGGATATCCGAAAAATTATATTCCGGAGGAAGTTTAATTTCATAGAGGTAAGAAGTCCACTCCTGGTGGAGTGTATCGACATTCTGAGAGATCTGGACCTGGATCTGATCTTTAGAAAGACCCAGATCGGTAAGTTCCTTACTAACTATCGTATCGAGATTAAAGACCATACGATCAAAGTCGGGATTTTTAAAAATCTCATGGGAGATATAGTTCTTTAATCCTTTGAGGACGGGAAAAAAAGGCCGTGCTAATAAGCCTATGGAGAAAAGAAAAGCGAAGAGTGAAAGGATAATCCCGGATAATCTTAAAACTGCCTGATTCTGAGGTATATCCAGTTGAGCTGGATTCTGCTCCTTTTCGCCTTCCACGGGATAGCGTACCGCTTGAGATAAAAGTCAAGAATTTAAGGACGTGAGGGATAAAAGACGCAGTAACACGGAGACAAGGGGACGTGGGAAAGACCCGGTTTTTCGCCACCATCACGTCCCCTCTCTATTTTTTAAGGCTTTTTCGCCTCCATCAGTTTTTGTTTTTCGAATATCATGATTCCCTTCAGGATATCCACAGCCCGTTGTAATTGAACATCTTTTTCCAGTTGGGGATCTTTTTTAACCGTTTCTTCTTTTCCTTCTTTACTCATATCACTGCCTTCACCGGTTTTCTGTTGAGAGCTATCCGATGGATTTTTACTTTCCGGCTGTGTGCCCTTTTCAGTTGGGGCCTGTGGGGATTTTCCCTTATCGGAAGATTCGGATTTTTCTTTGGGTTTTTCCTTCGACAAAGCTTCCAGAGCCGCTTCTTCCGTATCTTGACCCGATTTAGGAAGCTCAACGATTACATCGGGGATAATTCCCTTTTCATGGATCGTTCGTCCATTGGGGGTATAGTATTTAGCGGTAGTCAGCCGAAGTCCTGAATTATCCGAAAGAGGTACAACGCTCTGTACAGAACCTTTACCAAAGGTCTTGGTTCCTACAATGAGGCCTCTTCCATGATCCTGAATGGCCCCGGCAACGATTTCGGAAGCACTGGCACTTCCATGATTAACCAAGACTACCAGGGGATGGTAAGGATGGGTAGCTCCTTGACGGGCCACAAAACGCATATCCTGATTTTTCGCCCGACCCTTGGTATAGACAATTAATTTACCTTTCTCCAGGAATTTATCAGCTACATCTACCGCTGCATTGAGGAGTCCGCCCGGATCATTACGCAGATCCAGGATCATGGCTTTGATACCGGCTTCTTCTAGTTTGTCCAGTGCCGTCTCAAGCTCGTCGGCCGTATTTTCCTGGAACTGTTTTATGCGAATATATCCGATATTTCCTTCCAAGACTTTCCAACTGACACTTTTTATCTCGATGACATCCCGGGTTAGAACGAAATCTTTGGGTTTCTCGAATCCTTCCCGCATGATAGTGATGGTTACTTTAGTTCCTTTAGGGCCTCGCAGCATTTTCACCGCATCCATCAACGTCATATCCTTCGTCGGTTTGTCTTCTATTTTAACGATCTTATCCCCGGCCTCAATTCCGGCACGATAAGCAGGAGTATCTTCAATGGGTGCAATGACGGTTAATTGGTTATCCTTGATGGCGATTTGAATCCCTAACCCCCCAAAACTCCCTTTGGTTTCTACCTGCATTTCCTGATAAACATCCGGGGGCATAAAAGAACTATGGGGATCTAAAACTTTAAGCATTCCATTGATGGCCCCGTAAATCAAGTCCTGCGTGTTGACCTCTTCGACATAATTGGTTTGAATTAAGTATAAGACTTCGCTGAGTATTTTCAGCTTTTCATAGGCATTAGATTGGGTGGCAAGAACTTTTGAAGTCAGACTAATCCCAAAGACTAGACTGAAGATAACAATGAGGGTAAATATCTTATGATTCTTGATCCTTTGATACATGAGGTTTTTCCTCCTAAATGAATCTGCCACTCATTATTTGGATAGTTAAATGAGAGCTGATCTATGAAATCTAAATCTGATTTAGCGTTTAACTCCTTTACGCTTGTTTTCTATTAAGAAAGATTAGAACGTTCCCTTAGGGTTTGTCAAGATATATTTCAAGAGAGTTCAGAACTAAGATTTAATTTCCGATTCTCATATCAAATCGAAAATTCTGCAACCTTTCACCCTTTTCTACATCTTTCTAAGTAGAAAACCAGTTACAATTATCAAACCAGGCAGGACGCCTGCATTTCCAAATCCTTATAGATCTTGTTTAAAATAATTATAGCTAATTAGGTCAGGCGGGATGCCTGCGCTCCCAGGCAGGCTCCTACACATCTTGCTGAATAGAAAATGATTACACCTCTTAAACTTGTTTAAAAAGGAGGAGTCAACTTATTGAAAAAGGAGGATAAAGAATATGCTTCCATCTCGTGGATATAAAGTGTTTTTAATTCTCATTCTACTTTTATCAGGAATCGGAAATTTACCGAATTTTAGTGGAGAAACCTGGGGAGCGGAATATCGCAAGCTGGTTCCTCAACCCCGGGTCCGAATAAGTATAGAAACCGTAGATTACTATACCAAATATCCGAAAACTTCTTTTTGCATAGGTAAAGACCGAATAGATATCCGGTTAACCAATCGAGGGGATTATCCCCAGCATATCTACCTTATGAATCGAGATACCCGAGGTGTTACCCGAACCCTTTACAGTGGGAGATTAAATCCAGGTACTTATTATCTATCGGATTTGATGGATGTCATGTTTGAGGTCGAAGGTCCTCCGGGCACCGAATCACTCTGGATAAATGTGGATGGGGACTCGGGTTATGGTTATACCCATCGGGTTCGTTTTAGGGTCCTGGATTGCGATAACCGTCCTTACCCGGATGATTTATGGATCAGTGCCTATGTAACTCCCTGGTCTATACCTCAAGGGGGGAGTGGGGTTATAACGGTTAGAACCAATGCTTCTTCCAGACCTTCGATTCGATATTACTTCGAAATTTACAACAGCTGGGGTCATTTGTGGAAGCGGGTGGAGGCCTGGAAAAGATCTCCAGGAGTTTATGAATTGGATCTGGTCGTAGATCGAGAGACCCCGCCGGGAGTTTTAACCTATACGGTTAAATTATGGTCTGAAACCAGATACGGCTATAGGCGACTAGAGGCTACTAACCAATTTACCTTTAGAGTGGTGGACGACTACTATTTATCTCGAGGACCCTGGGATTATTAAAAAGAATTCGCAATTAACCGTTGACAAGGACTGTTGGATTATAGATAATGAGCTCAGATTGTACGCGGATAACTTTTTAGCCCTATTAGCCCAAAGGCATAAAGAATATTAAGAAAGTATGGGAGTATGGGAAATTCACCCACACTCCCATACTTTTTTATCTGGTTTTCTTTGTGCCTTTGGGGCTTTATAGTCCAAAAGAGTACCCCATGACAGCGCTCAGATTTGATTCAAATGGTTTAATTCCGGCCATTGTTCAAGATGCAGAAAATAATGAGGTCCTCATGATGGGTTATATGAACCGTACAGCTTTAGAAAAAACCTTTGAGACGGGTAAAGTTTATTTTTGGAGCCGATCCCGGAAGAAATTATGGACAAAAGGAGAAACTTCCGGTCATTATCAATTTGTACGGGAGGTTTTTTTGGATTGTGATGGGGATTGTCTGTTAATTAAAGTGGAACAATTGGTCGGTGCGTGCCACGAAGGTTATCGTAGTTGTTTTTACAGGCGATTGGAGAAGGATTTGGAAACCAGTACCATCGTTCGGGAGAAGGTGTTCGATGAAAAGAAGGTTTACGGATCATGAGGAGATGTATTTTTTGCCAGATTGTTAAGAAAGAGCTTCCGAGTACCGTTGTGTATGAAGATGATCAGGTTTTTGCCTTTGAAGATATCGATCCTAAAGCTCCGGTTCATGTTCTCATCATTCCCAAAAAGCATATAGCTACTTTAATGGATGTTCCAGATCAGGAAGAGACTCTCATGGGAAGAATGATCCTGGTGGCAAAAAAAATTGCGATCTTAAAAAACGTTCATCATCGTGGGTTCCGATTGGTTATAAATTGTAATCCCGAAGGGGGACAGTCAGTTTACCATCTTCATCTCCATCTTTTAGGGGGGAGAGGTATGAGATGGCCCCCGGGTTAGAGAGTTATAAAATAGCCGACAGGGCTTTAACCGCTTTATTGATAAATTTACGATAGGCCACTTCGGGTGGGACAACGGCAACCAGATTAAATCGAATTCCGTTGACATGAAAAATACGACCCACGATTTTGGATTTATGGTGTGTGGTAATAGAAGTTTCATCGACTTTGAGGGAGGAATCTAACGTTTCTGCGACTTTTGCCAGATCGTTAAGCAGGGTAGAAAGAGCGATAAAATTGTCTTTATCGTACTTAGATGAGGGAATTTGAATCATGGGAAGGCCTTCTTCACTAAATAGAACCAGCAGATCAAAACGGCCTTCTTTACTGATTTCTTGGAGCTTTTCTTCAATGAGATTTTGAGTTGAAGGAAGATCTTGATCCATTAGAGTTTTTTCCTGACGTTAGCCACTACCAGGTTAATGACGGCCTTAAGGGTTTCAAAAACTCCGATCCCTTTATTGGCCACTGCTTCAAAATAGGGAACGTTATACTTATTCAGTTTGAGTTGCAGGTAGGGAATAGGGGCCACATTGGGGAGATCTCGCTTGTTGTATTGAATGACCCAGGGAAACTCATCCATCTTATGTCCATCCTGTTTCAAATTATTCTCCAGATCGTTCAGGGTTTCAAGATTGGCTTCCAGTCGATCGAATTGAGAATCGGCCACAAATACCACCCCGTCCACTCCGTTTAGGATGACCTTTCGACTATAAGCATAGTACACCTGACCTGGGACGGTATATAAATTGAATTTTGGTTTTTTCCCTTTTATTTTACCTACCTCCAGTTGGAGGAAGTCAAAAAAGATGGTACGGTCTTCTTGGGTTTGAAGGGAAACGAGCTCTCCTTTAAGTTCTGGAGCCACTTTAGAGTGAATATAAAGCAAATTAGTGGTTTTTCCACTGACACCGGGGCCATAATAAACGATCTTCAGATTAATTTGCTGTAAAGCCCAGTTAATATACATAGTCGTGATAGATAGGAGAAAGTTACTCTTTAAATGAGCTATCTAACTCATTTGCCAGGAGTTCCCCAAAATCATCATCAATAATATCTGTAACAGTTTTACTACTACCTCCTTCTTTGATGATCTTATCCAGGGCTTCGACTGCTTTTTTGGTATAAACCCTTACCATCCCCAAAGCTACATTAGATTGGAAAATGATAATCAAAAAATACTCATCTCCGACATTGGTCAGGTAGACATTATTCTTTTCCCCTTCATGGAAGAGAAGCTTAAATCGGGCTTCTTCTCCGACCAATTTGGCCATTTCCGCAGTGGCCGAAAAGTCGGCTGCAGCCAAAGCGGCCAGAACCGTTGTATTAATATGGGAGGTATCTCCCCGCTCACCTATGAGCTGACCGGCTATATCGGCAAAAAGAACCGCATTTGCCTTGGTCTTAGAGTAAAGTTCTCCTAGACACTTTTTAACGGCTTCGTACTGTTCAGAGGATAATATGGTAATTTTACTTCCATCTATCTTTTTCGGCATGGTCCCTACTCCTCATTAAAGACTGAGTTTAAAAAGAAATTACTGTTTTCGCTTTTTAAGTCTTTCGATGGCGTCTTTGAGATTGGCCCGCATACTTTCTAGAGTTTCCCCCAATATTCCCAGTTCATCCTTGGGCCCTGGAACGATCTTCACATCCAAATCTCCAAAACTCATCTTGTCCGCGACATCGATCAGGTACTGAACGCGTTGCACGATAATCTTGGAAAAGAAAAGCATCAAAAGGGATCCTATTACAATAGCTCCGGTAAAAATTCCCCATGTAAGGGGATTTAAAACCTCCTTGACTTTTCCCTCTTTAATAATTTCCCAACCTGTTTCACTTCCACTCTGCTCCAGGACTCCGGCTCGAACCACTCCTCTAGGTTGTTGGGAATCCCCAATAGGTACGGCAACGTCCTGGATGGTATTATCCCCCGACTTAAACCGCTTGTTTTGTATTTCCTTGCCTTGGGTAAGTTCATTCGCTTTAATCAACTCCGGAGAGGGAGCCGTTTCTAAAGTGGTAGCCACCACCTCATTTTTATCATTTTGTACAATGATATAGAAGAGTCCGTATCTTTTATACGGATCATAAGAATTTAAAGTCTGCTGGATCTGGCTTTTGGTAATACTGCTTCCGTTTAATGAAGTATTGGCAAGGTTATGGGCTACCATCTGGGCAACCATCATCCCTCGAACTGTAGGATAGATACTATTAAATTTCTGCTCAAGCAGATAACTCAAGAGGAAAAATATACAAAAACCATACAGAAGTAACGCAATGACAATCAGAGATGCCAGTTTAGCAGAAAGACTAAAATCCTTGATCTTCTCAAGCATTTTTCAAACCCTATTCAGATTTGATGTTTAACCGGAGTCTACTCAATAACCCTTTCTTTTCCTTGGATTCTTCCGGGTTTTCCTTAGCAGGTTTGGGAGGTTCAGCAGGCTCTGCCAGAAGTTCGGGTAATCTACTCGGCAGTTTAAGATTTTCGATATCCTGTTTATATTCTCCTTTTACAGTTTGAAAGCGGTAATGAATATTATACAGAAGTTTTTCCTTTGGAGTTCTTTTAGCCGCTTCTTCCACGGTTCGCCGAATGGTATCACACACCCCTTCTACAAACTCATCTACGGTTACAGTCCCTTCAAAAGTGAGGGTTCCATCCTTATAGTTAAACTCACCGGCAAAGGGATCTAAAAAAGGATATTTATTGGCATGGGCCGTTAAAACTCTTTTAAAAATTTCTAAAAATTTCCCCTGGCCCAGGGTGTCGTTGATTGCCTTTTCTAAATTAAATAAAATATTTTGAAATACGCTCAGAACCGAATCTAAAACCTCCCCTTCCATTATCTTGGTGGTATCTTCAATGACAGAAGAGACATCTGCTTTATACACATTGAAAACGGCTCCGACTTCTGCACTCAGCCCTAATAATTTTTTAAGCCCCTGAGCTCCCGAGATAAGCTCTCCCTCGTCGGATTTATAAACACTCTCCATTACCCGACCGTCTTGGAAATAAATATAACCTTTTCCTTCATGGTTATTTAAAATGACCTCAATATATCCGGTGTGTTCTTCCTTTCGGAGTTTTTGAACGAGCTTTTCAAGACTGGTTAGTTCCGTGGTCAAATCTTTTAAAACAATGGTACTTTTTAAGGATGCGGCCAGGGTGGCTACCAGTTCGTTGGATAACCGAAAAACGGTGACCGTTCCATCCTTTTCTCTGGATTTGGCCAGAATGCTTCGTACCGCTTTTTCACCACTTATACAGACCGGGGGATCTTTTTGAATTTCTTCTAAGGCACTGACAATCTTGCCCGTGTCCATAAATAAGATCCCCTCGTATTCCCAAAAACTAACCTGGCAACAGCCGGTAAAACTATTTTCTGCAAGATCTCTGAGAAGCTCGTTAATATCCGTAAAGGATGTACTCAGGGCTTCGTGGATAACTTTACCTCTAGGAATGATCATTAAGCCCTCCTTCGGATTCCATAAAAAAATGTAACCTATGCTCTGAAATAATCTTAAAACTCCCTCCGCAGATGTAGAGAAAAGGTAACAAACGCTAGAAATCCTGTCAAGATAAAAAATATCTCCAACAAGCCTTATCCAGGAGCATATTTCGGATACTCCAGGCTCTCCTTCTTACTCCTTTATGGTTCTTATTATCGGCGGCAATCCTTGCGTTGCGTTTCAATTCCGAATCTCACGAAACTTTCTATAATCCTTCCCTTTTATCACGATGGTTTTGCACATCTCATAGAGTCGCGACCGCAGCCGATAGCCAATACGCTCCTCTAAAGTTTCTTCCTGGATTCCTCGATCCTCTTCGTCCATCCAGTTAGAGGTGATCAGGGTAACCAGATTGTTGTTATACCTTTGAATGAGAATATGCGTAAAGATATCCCGTATCCAGGGACTCATAACTTTGGCCCCTAATTCATCTAACACAAGGACTTCTCTGGATAGTACAGGCTCCAGAATATCAGATTCCGAATATTCGGAGTCTCGAGAATAAGAGTTCTGCAACTCCTTTATGAGATTTCTAAAATCATAGAACAGACAGGGAATACCTTTTTCAAGAATGAGATATTTAATGGCGGCCACCGCCAGATGGGTTTTGCCGACTCCACAACCTCCCATGAATAACAATCCTATCTTCCGGGCCGGATATTCTTTTACAAATTGCTCAACCAGAACTTTGGCACGACCTATGGAGGCATCACAATCCGGGTAAGGTTGTGGGTTATAATTTTCCAAAGAGCATTGCATATATCTCTCCGGAATACAAGCTCTTAGAAGAAGTTGTTCTTTCCGCTTCATGCGGTAGCACGTGCATCTCTCTACAGTTTCCACAGGACCTTGATGTTTTACCCGCCATCCCGTGTCTCCACAATCCTTACACCTGACCCCTCGGGTTTGGGAAGTCAATATAGTTTCTTGCAGCGTCATAGAATTTCCTCAAAAAACTTGGTTCTTTCAACCTCGACTATCTAGCATCTTCCTGACTATAAGTCAAGGGAATTTATCGAGATCTGTCGATAGAAAAAGGACCTTGTTTAAGTTTTAGAGGAGTTTCCCAATAGCTTCTTTCATACGATGTAATCCTTCCCAGATGTGTTCCATGGATAAGGCATAGGATAATCTTATGTGCTGGTCTGAACCAAAGGCCGAACCTGGAACCACTGCTACCCTGGCTTCAGTTAGCAAATAAGATGCCAGATCCTTAGAGTTGGAGATGATACGCCCCTGGTATGTCCTTCCATAAAGGCCGGATACCTTGGGAAACACGTAGAAAGCTCCCTTAGGTTTTAAGCAAGAAACCCCGGGGATAGTGTTTAATTCCTGGACAATATAATTCCTCCTTTTTAAAAACTCCAGGCGCATCTCGCTGAGAGCCTCCTGAGGTCCTGTAAGGGCTTCCAGGGCTGCTTTTTGAGCAATGGAAGTGGGATTAGAGGTACTCTGACTCTGAAGATTAACCATGGCTTTGATCACCTCGGCAGGACCTGCTGCATAGCCGATTCTCCATCCTGTCATGGAATAAGACTTGGATAAAGCCCCGACGGTAAGGGTCAATTCTTTAATCTCTGGATTTAAGGATGCGATGCTTACATGTTCGGCATCTTCATAAACCAGTTTTTCATATGTTTCATCGGAAATTACATAGATATTTTTTTCTACGGCCAGATCGGCTATGGCCTTTAAATGTTCACGGTTTATAACTGCTCCCGTGGGATTGCAGGGCGTATTGAGAATCAGACCCTTGGTTTTTTTTGTTATGGCTGTTTCTAGAAGTTCCCGGGTGACTTGAAAATCGGTCGACTCATCTGTTTGAACAATCACCGGAGTAGCTCCCATGAGTTGTATTTGCTCTAAGAAGGTTTCCCAATAAGGAGAAGCCACAATTACTTCATCCCCTTCCTCAAATAGGGCCATGATGGCGTTAAAGAGAACATGTTTCGCTCCACAAGAAACAATCACTTCGGAAGGACGATAAACCAGGTTATTATCCTTTTCAAGTTTCTTAGCAATGGCGGCTCTCAGTTCATCAATACCCGGAACCGGCGTGTATTTTGTAAAACCCTCTTGAATGGCTCGAATGGCCGCTTCTTTTACATTGGAAGGGGTATCAAAATCCGGCTCACCCGCACCAAATCCGATGACATCAATCCCTTCGGCTCGCATTTTCTTAGCTAAGGTGGTAATTTCTAAAGTTGAGGACGGCTTTATGGCACTGGCACGTTGAGATAATCGCATCATAAATCCTTTTAAGATCAGAAGTCAGAATCTAAGGGTCAGGAGTTTGAATAAAAATAATTCCCTTACCATATGAGTAAAAATTCTACTTTTCTGACTTCCGATTTTTGGTTTTTAACCCCTGACTCCTTAAATTGGTAATATACTCTTGGAACGTTGTCTATAGAAAAAATATTAATTCTATTTTTCACAACCCGGCAAAAGTTCCAGGATGGATCATCCATCATCACGGATGAAGGGTTATGTCTGAAACCGGGACTCTTTATATAGTCAGTACCCCCATTGGCAACTTAGAAGATATCACCTTACGTGCTCTACGCGTTCTCAGGGAAGTTGATCTTATCGCTGCTGAGGACACGCGAACGACTCGAAAACTTCTATCCTACTATGATATTCATGTTCCGGTTACCAGTTATTTTGATGCCAATGAAGAATTTAAAGCGACCGAGTTAATAAATAAATTAAAATCCGGACTCAACATCGCCCTTGTTTCTGAGGCCGGAACCCCGGGAATATCGGATCCTGCTTATCGATTGCTTCAACAGGCTATAGAAAATAATATCCCGGTGGTCTGTATCCCAGGACCTACGGCTTTTGTAAGTGCTGCTGTGGTCTCTGGTCTTCCCATTGATAGTTTTGTGTTTATCGGATTTTTACCCCATAAGAGAAGTAAGCGGCTTAAAAAGATAGAATCTCTTCGAGATGAACCGAGAACTTTAATTATGTATGTTTCCCCTCATCGTTTTCTAGAAACCTTGAAGGACCTGAAAGAAATTTTGGGAGATCGAAAGGCTGCCGTAGCCCGGGAACTTACCAAAAAATTCGAAGAGGTTTTACGGGGCCCTCTCAGTACCCTTATCGAGAAATTTGAAAACACCCCGATCAAAGGAGAAATTACCTTGGTCCTGGAAGGAAAACGGTAAAGTATGAGTATGGGGGTGGGGAAGTGTGGGAGTGGGGAAGTTCTAACTCCCATACTCCCATACTTTCCCACCCCCCACACTCCCATACTTTCCCACCCCCACACTTCCCCACTCCCACACCCCCATACTTCTAAATATCTTTCCCATTGTCCACGATACGGACCAAACGACCTTTATCCAGGCAAAAGACCTTTTTCCTCATTTCCCGGATGATCATGCGGTTATGGGTGGCCACCACCACCGTTGTACCTCGGGCATTAATATCCTCGAAGAGACTCATAATTTCCAGGGATAGTTCCTGATCGAGATTTCCCGTGGGTTCGTCTGCCAACACAATGGTGGGGTGGTTAACCAGAGCTCTTGCGATGGCGACCCGCTGCTGTTCGCCTCCGGAGAGGAGATGGGGGAGCATATCCATTTTATCTTTTAAATCCAGAAGGCGAAGTATTTGTAAAACCCGCTGGTCAATCTCTCGCCGGGGAGCGCCTATGACTTTAAGGGCGAAAGCAACGTTTTCAAAAACCGTTTTCTTTTTTAAAAGCTTAAAATCCTGGAAAACGACCCCGATATTCCTTCTCAGATAAGGGACACTGGATCTTTGAAGTCGGGCAATATTAAAATTATTGACAAGAACATTACCGGATGTGGGGAGCTCTTCACGAAATATGATTTTTAATAACGTGGTTTTTCCGGCTCCACTGGGGCCTGTTAAAAAAACAAACTCACCTTTTTCAATGCTTAAAGTGATATCCTCCAGCGCTCGCACGCCACCTTCATAGATTTTATATACGTTATACATCTGGATCATGGACATGGCTTTTTAATACTGAATCGGCCACACGCGGTCTCCCAAACGGATTTCCTCCCCTTTAACCAGGGATTCCAGATAGGCAACTGAAAATTTATCGGAGACTTCCCAAACCCGGATAGTTCCCAACTCCTTTTTTAATGTGGCCAGAGTTTCCCCGGTTACCGGATGTTTAAGCTCGGTTTCGGTTCCTTCCCGGTAAACCCCCAGAGGCATCCCCCGTTGAATTCCATCCTGGGCGGTCAAATCTATAAATACCTTTTTATCTTGAACGGCAATAACATACCCCTTGTTATGGAGAGCTAAGGATTTGAGTAACCTGGAAGGGGGTTCTTGAATGAATTTTAACCGATATCCGTAGGATTCTTCCCGAGAACGAGCTATCGTTTCATAGCTACAACCCACCAGGAAGCCTAAATACACCCAAAGTTGGAAATATTTAAAAAGTTTCATCATCCATCCTATCATAATGTGACTTTATCATGGATTTGGACGGAATTGTCAAGTGAAAACGCTTTCAATTGCAAGTTGTGAAGGATACGTGGGAGGGTAGATTACCGTATCTTTTCCTTTTTTCTTGACATGTTCCCAATAATATTTACATTATTTTAAATCATGGAACGTCTGGGAGCCCAAGGAGAACACTCTTCCTTTTCAACTACAAAGGAAGAGAAACGAGATATCTTTATTTTCTTTGCTCATCCCATATGGCTTGGCATTGTATTAAGCTTTTCAATAGGGACGGGCCTGACGGTTAATATGGGGTTTACCTATGTAGGGATTTTTTTATGTCTGGCTATCTGGTTAAGCGGTAAGAAAACCTGGGCTTCCCTAAAAACGGGGCTCCTGCGCTATGTGGACTTTGGATATGATGAAATCGAAGAAAACTACCGTCAGCTCAAGTCCGAGCTGGAAGATCCCTATATGGATTTCATCCACCAAAGTGTAACCCTTTACAGAGAGATTAAAAAAGCAATCAAGGATAAAGATAAGGAGATTTATCTTACAGAATCTTTTAAAGAAATCTTTCCCGCTGTTCAACATTTAATCCTTAAAATTTTCAGTATTGTAAAGAAGATTCACGGAATTCATGAAGATTTACGTTGTCATGACATGGAACGTACCCAGGCTGTTCTGAAGCATTTAGAGAAGAAGATCCAGAATGCCCGTTCCGATGAATTTATCAAACTAGAGTGGATTCGAACTCGAAATTCTTTGCTTAAACAGCTTAAAAGCCATCAAGAAATTGAAAAAGGGATAGAATATGTTACATCTAAATTAACGAACTTTATAACTTCGCTCAGGGAAGTGCATCTCTCGATCATCAGGCTTAAATTTTCCGATATTCATACAGGTTCTTTGGATTTAAATGGGGTATTCAGCACAGTTATCCAGCTCAGTGAAGCCATTGATGATATGGCTGCCGCTCTAGATAGGATTACCTACAAAAATCTATGAGATGTGAGGGTTCTCCTGAGGTTAGAAGCTTTACATAAAGTAATCCTGTAAACAGCAAGGATTTCTCGTCGAGGATGGCGCTATGAGGCGATTTCTAGCTGTTATTTCTGTGGGATTTGTCCTTGTTTGTATTACGGCACTGCTAGATCGTTTTGCTAATTTTGGTGGATTTTTTTCCTATCTGCAGGCTTTCTATGGTTACTTTGATAACAAAGGTACTTTAAGAATTACTTCTTCCCCCTCCAATGCATCGGTTTACTTGAATCATACGTATGTAGGAAAAACTCCTTTCATGGAGAAAGTAGCAGAAGGGGAGTATGATGTAAAACTTCTGTTAAAGGGCTATCGGACCTATGCAAGAAAAGTTTGGGTAAATAAAAAACAGACGGCTTTTCTAGATGCGGAACTTTCAGAGCAGCGAGGAAAAGTAGAAATCAAAACAGCCCCTCCAAAGGCTGTGGTATATATCGATGGGGTTAAATTGGATAAAGTAACTCCTTTAGTGATCGAGAAACCTCCCGGAGAGTACGAGCTGAAAATTGTTAAGGATCAGTATTATGTCGATCAACGACCTGTTCTTATTCAGGATGATACCACTTCAGAGGTAGAAGTAAATTTAATTCCCCAGGTGGGGAAATTAGTCATTACCTCAGAGCCTTCAGAAGCAAGAGTCTATATCGATGACAAATTTATTGGAACTACCCCCTTAACCCATGATAAACCGGTTGGTAAATACAAGTTGGTTCTTAAAAAAGAAGGATTTCGGGATCATCTAGGTGAGGCAGTCCTCGTAGCAGATGAAGTCCTGGAAATTAACGTAACCCTTAAAGAGAGGACTGGAATCTTAGATATTGTAACCAACCCACCCGGCGTTGAAGTTCATATCAACGATGTGTATTACGGTGAGACTCCTTTGAAAAAGGAGTTGAAACCGGGTCCTTATGAGCTTACTTTGAAGAAAAGTAAATATCGGACCCTGACGGAAACCGTTGTGGTAGAGGACCTAGTTACCAAGAAAATCCAGCGAGAACTGACTCCTGAAGTGGGTGAAGTTAAAATCGAATCCAATCCCCCTTCGGCCAAGGTTTTTCTAGAAGGGGAAGATATAGGCTATACTCCTATATCTCTGAATAAACCTCCAGGGATTTATAAACTTCGAGTGATTAAACCGGGTTATAAACATTTTGTAATAGATATTCAAGTTAGCGATGGTAGATCTACCCGTGTCGATGCCCAACTAGAAAGGGAGAAAGGTGGTGATACCCTCAACTAATCCCTTACAACCCAAAATTATGAATAAAATAATCCTCAACCCTCAAAAAGTTTTAAGTGTTATTTTGTTTGTTGGGTTTGTTTTAATAACCAGTCCAGGATGTTCTAAAGCAACCAAGCATCACTCCTCCCAGGTAGCCGATGAAGTGCTCTTTAAAAAAGGGGAAACGTTATTTAACAAAAAGAAGTATGCTCGAGCCCTTGAAGAGTTTAAAACTTTAAAGGAGCAGTATCCTAAGAGCAAATACCTGAGTAAAACTCAATTTTATATCGCCGAAAGTTACTATGCTCAAAAGCAATATGAAGAAGCTATTGCCGCTTATCAAAGTTTTATAAATCTCTATCCAACCCATCCTGAAGTGCCGCAGGCCCAGTATAAGTTGGGTATGTGTTACTATAAACAGATGCTCTCCGCAGATCGAGATCAGACTAATACCCGTCGGGCTTTGGAAGAATTCGATAAGGTTAAAACCAAATATCCGAATAGCGAGTATGCTCAAAAAGCCCAAGAGAAAATCCATAAATGCCGGAATAGACTGGCCGAGCACGAGTTTTTGATTGCCGAATTTTACCTGCGTGAACAGGCTTACAAAGCTTCTATTGATCGTCTCCGGATCATTTTACAAGAATATGCAGATACCGATGTCATTGATAAAACCCTCTTCTATTTGGGTATGAACTATCTCAAGTTGGGTCAGAAAGAAGAAGCGGAGTTATATTTAAAGAGATTGATTCAAAATTATCCCAATAATGGTTATGCGGAGAAGGCCAGGAAGGAATTGTCCAATATATAAGTGAACTATGTGTGGTATATGTGGTGTCCTTAATTTCAATGAAAAAAAAGAAATCGATAAAAACCTTGTGCGCCGGATGACTTCGGTTCTTAAACACCGTGGACCTGACGATGAAGGTTATTACATGTCGGGTCAGGTCGGTCTGGGAGTCCGGAGATTAAGTGTCATTGATGTAACAGGGGGTCACCAACCCATCAGTAACGAAAATCGATCGGTATGGGTGGTATTCAACGGGGAGATTTATAACTATAAGGAGCTTCGGGAACAATTAGAAAAACGTAATCATAAATTTAAAACCCTCAGTGATACAGAAGTCATCGTTCACCTCTATGAGGACCTGGGCAAAGAGTGTATCCGTGAACTCTACGGAATGTTTGCTTTTGCCTTGTGGGACAGTCGGGAACATGCTTTCTTTTTAGCTCGAGACCGAATAGGTATAAAGCCTCTGTTTTACCGTATCGATCGGGAAAAACTTTGTTTTGCTTCTGAGATTAAGTCCCTTCTTCAGGACCCTTCCTTTAAAAGAGAACTTAATTTTCAGGCTTTGCACAATTACCTGAGCTACCTCTACATTCCAGGCCCGGATACGATATTTAAAGGAATCAAAAAGCTCCAACCGGGGTATGTTCTGGAGTATAAAAACGGTGAAATCTTCCTTCAGAGATATTGGAGTTTGCCCGTTGGGAGTAGAGTGGATAGATCGACCCCTCCTACCTCGGGGTTAAGAGAAGCAGATCGACCCGATAAGGTACCGGAGATCAAAAGATTGCCTGTAAGTCCGAAGGATGAAAAGTTTTACTCAGAAGGCTTAATAGAACTCCTACAAAAATCTGTTAAACGTCATCTGGTAAGCGATGTCCCCGTGGGAATCCTCCTGAGCGGTGGGATTGACTCCAGTGCTATTGTAGCCTTTGCCAGTAAAATTCAGCCTATTAAGACTTTCTCCGTTGGATTTAAAAATGCCGGGTATTATGACGAACGACGATATGCCAAACAAGTGTCCGAGCGATTTGCCACAGAGCACTACGAATTTGAGGTAGAACCCCGAGCCATTGATATTATTCCGTTGCTTATCCGGCATTTCGATGAACCCTTTGCGGATCCTTCTGCCATTCCCACCTATTATCTGGCCAGATTAGCTCGGGAGCAGGTAATTGTAGCTCTTTCAGGAACGGGAGGTGATGAGATTTTCGGAGGCTATCGACGCTATTTGATCGACAATTTGATTCGATACTACAGCCGGATTCCCCTTATGCTTCAACACTACTTCGAGAAAATTTCGAAGCACTTACCCGTTTCTCGAACTTCCAGTCTCGGAGAATATTTTCTGTTTTTTAAAAGATTTCTGGAGTGCCGTAACTTACCCCCTAATCTAAGACATATCACCACTATTTCCTTCTTTACCGAGGATATGAAGCAGGCCCTCTATAATCCCTCCTCTCCCCATTTTAAAGGATTACGCCCTTCAGACGAAATTATTACTCAGTACTATCGAAAGGCTTCCAACCTGTCAGATCTGGATAAGGCTTTATATGCCGATTTTCACACGCTTCTCCCGGATGATCTTTTGGTCAAGGAGGATCGAATGACCATGGCGGTTTCGTTGGAAGGTCGGGTTCCTTATCTGGACCATGAACTGGTAGAATTTGCGGCTCAGATCCCTTCAGATCTCAAAGTGAAAGGTCTTACAACCAAATACATCTTCAAACATGCCTTGCACGGCATCCTTCCTTCTCAAATTATTCATAGAAGAAAACATGGATTTGGAGTACCCCTGCTAGAGTGGTTTCGAACAGATCTCAAGCCTTTACTTGAAGATATCCTGTTAGGAGAACGCATAAGGGAACGCGGTCTTTTCAACGTGGATTATATCCGATTGCTTATCGAGGAACACCAAAAAGGTCTTAAAGATTACAGCCAGCACCTCTGGGCCCTCTTGATTTTTGAACTCTGGTGTCGAGAATATTTAGATAGCCCTGTCCGGAGTGCAGAGTAATAAATAAGAGAGGTTAAAGGGGTAAAGAAAATGAGATGGGTTCTGGAAGCCTCTCCCTCTATCCCTGTACCTGCCAACATTTAAGCCGCCAATCCTGTCCTTCTACGGCAAGAGCTGCCACGTAGCCGGGACCCGGTTCCAGCGTCTGGAGTGACCAACGGGAGGTTTCTTGGGGATCTTCCAGGACATTTAATAGAATGGCAGGCTCGCCGGGTGCCAGGGATACAGAGAATTGATTCAAAGGAAACGAAAGACCCATTCCTCTGGCCTTTATATGAGCTTCTTTACGAGTCCAGCAATTAAAGAATGCTTCCTGTTGCAGATGGGAGGGAAGGGCCTTCAAAGCCATAACTTCACAGGGTGAAAAGAACCGATGCGCTATCTGCATATTGGCCGGATGAGGTCGGATATATTCAATATCCACCCCAACTTCTCGACCTTGTGTAATGGCATAAAGGGCAAGTCCATGGGAATGAGCTAAGTTGAAACGCAATCTCCTGTGGCTAAATTCTCCTATGAGATAGGGCTTTCCATAAGGCCTATAACCAAATTGCAATTGGCCCGGTTCCTTCTCCAGATAACGTCCAAGGATCATCCTTAGCAATCCACGTGTGAGGATAAAGTATTCACGATGTTTCTGAAAGTAAAAACGCTTAGCCCGGACCTGCTCATCCGCCGAGAGAAGCCACTGCAGGTTGTGTAGATACGAAATCTCCACGTTCAGGGCCACACGCCAGACATGGACTTCATCGTTTCCCAATAAAAGAACCTCTGGTAAAGGAAACCAGGGAAAAACGGGATTTGCCCTGGATGTCCCCTCCAACAGGTTCTGGATGGGGATATCTTCCATAAAATTTAGCCCTTCTTCAACCTTGGATGTAATCCTCACATGGTGAAGAAGCCAGGCATTCGGGATATGATGGATAAGGCTCAGGATATAGTCTGACGATGATAGTCACACTTACAGCTGATATAATAAACCTCCTTTGCCCTCTGTTTATGGAGTAGTGGCCTCCAATACCCGGCTAAGATACATCTCTTCGGGTAAGGCCCCGTCAATAAATACACTCTCGTTGACCACTGTTCTGGGCACACCCCGAACACCGTAACGCTGAACCAGGTGAGGAAACTCTGTAGCCTCCACCATATCAGCCGTAATAAAGTCACTCTCCAAAGCGAACTGGTGTGCCAACCGCACCGCAGCTGGACAGTAGGGTCAGGTAGGGGTTACAAAGACCTGAAGGTGAAGGGGTACTTTTACCGCCCGCAGTCGTTCTATACTTTTCGGGCTCAAATTTGACTTTCCCTGAGAGACAGCGAGGATAGCTTCCAATAGAGTGGCAAATTCGTAACCTAAGGGCATCCCATAAAAACGAATGCCGTAGTCTTTTGCTCCTATTACGACTGTTGCAGGAATTTTGTCAATTTTGTATCGATCCACCTGCTCCCGATCAAGCTGGAAATTGTAAACCTGGAGGGGGAGTTTTTCTGATAGCTCACTAAGCTCCCGGAGAAGCTGGCCTGTCTCTCGACAAGTTGGACATTCCAGCTCCTGGGTGAAATATACTAACTTAACTGGTTCCCTCATGGCCTGCAGTCGGTCACGGACTGCCTGTCGGTCTTTATCTGTTAAAATTGTCATATTGTCCCTCCAAAGAGTTTTATAATTTTTTAAGCAATCTACAACATGGGCGACTCCTACTCCCCTCCCATCAAAGGAGATTTAAACGACTCCATAAGCTCGCAACTTATCCTTTTTCCTATGGATTATTCTCTAACAGTTAATACAAGTATAGTTTTTTCTTCCTCTTTTCTCCCTTGAAGTTCTGAAGTCGTCTCAAATAAGAGAAACAAGCAATTCTTATGCCAGAGTTTCAAAATCACAAAATCTCATTGGGATAGAGCTTGAAAGATCACTTATTTAATATAAATCCGACTTTGTGAAACAGTTCAGCCATGTCAAAAATTAAAACAGGAACCCTAATATAGCAGGAAAAAAAACAATACTTATAAAAAGTATCGAGTTTTGTCAGAAATCAGGACAAGCTACAAAATTCAAACTTATTTACGAAGAGGGGGCCCTGAGCAATGAACTTGTTGAAGGAGAGTCTTTTTAAGATAGAGTCGCCTGATTCTTTATAGTGAAGGGGCCTGACAGATTGAAATATAACAAGCTATCCTTATCGTCAAGGGGAAATAGGAAAAGGACTTGAAAAAATACGTTTGATTTCTACCTGGTCTCTCTTTCCAAAATTTGGATAATCCAAATCGATAATAACCGTTTTTCGATAGTTATCTTGAACAACGGAAATTGTTCCTAAAGCGGTATCCTGGAAAGCTTTCACATCTCGTTTCCAACGGAGTAGGTCTTCTTTTACCGGGTTCGTATTTGCAGGGGAGGAGTTGGTGGAGAAACCCTGATAATTTTCAATGGGATAGGGAGAAGCCGCCATGATTTCCATCATCTCATCGACCAGGTGGGTTGCCCGGGATCTGTTCTTCGCCCGATAAATTTCCAAGGAGCTTTGTAAAAACAATTGAGATAAACTGAGCAATGCAAAACCCAGGATGGCTGAAGCTATGAGAACTTCTATGAGACTAAAACCTCCTGAAGAGAGAAGTAGGGATCGTTTCATAGGCTCTCAAGGTCTTTTAAGATCGTCCCACAGCTTGAAAATAGGGCAACTCTGGGGGTTTAGACTTTCTTTATGAATTTTAAAAGTTGTTCCTTACTGCAACCTCTGAACTCAAGATGACCTGTTGATGGCCGGGTGGATTACGAAAAGGGTCCCACTCATCGGATTCTACCGAAACCATCACGGTAATCCGCCTGATTTTCTCTAAAACACTTTGAGAAGTAAGGGGTGGGAAATAAATTTCATTCCCCTCTAAAAATCCATTCCCATCAGTATCCCCCCATAAAGTTAAAGAGCCACCGGAAGACAAAATCCAATATTGAAACAAAGGAGGCACGTACGTACGATTGTTTTTAGCATCTATCGGTCCTCTAAGATAAAGAGCCACCTGCTGATCCGGCCCTCCGTTCAGTTCTCGAATTAAAACGAAATCACTGTCGTTAAATCGAGAGGCCCGCTCCTCTGGATTATCATCGATATCTCGGTTATCGATGAGACCATCATCATTCGAATCTAAAGTCCATCGGATAGTTTCAGCCCCTGTAGAGTAATCCTGGGAGTTAATATAGGGAGTACCACTGGACAGCATTACAAAACCGTTTTTAATCAAAACCGGCTCGCCGGGGTCCTTATCTGCATTCAGGATAATTTGAAATGGAGCCGCCTCGATAAAAACAGGTTGATTTTGTTGCCGGTCTAAATGATAACCGGCAACTCTCAGATCCGAACAAATGGCATCTAAAGCTATCCGGGCATTTTGAATAATCTCTGTGTCACTCCGATACCGGAAGTAGATTTTCTGGTGTTGTTGAAAAAATTCGAAAGATAAAATCAGAACCGTTGTAAACAAAACCGTCACCATAAGGGTCTCTAAGAGCGTAAAACCCTGCGCAGATGAAATCCTTATCATGAACCCCGGAAAATAATGAAGGTTTAAGGTATGAAAATCCCATAACTTGGAGCGAATACGATCTTATTCAGCCTGAACTTTCAAGTCAAGGGGAAAATAAATAGTGCGAAGTTTATTTTGCTTTTACATGAAGATTTGCCCTTATTTCCCCTTATTCATCACCAAGATAACTGGGACTTGGGGACGCGGAGACACGGAGACATTTCCCCGCGTCTCCAAGTCCCAAGGTCTCCGTGTCCCAGAACTCCGTGTCCCAAAACTATGAAGCTGGCATATTCTGTGCAGTTTCTACTTACCGATAGCCATCTTAAAAGCTCAAATGAGCAGGAGGGTCTGTTATGTTTGAGATAATCCGGTTAGGTTATGGCTCTGAAGTTATACAGACAGAGGTTCCCAAAAGAAATTTTCTAGGGGTTCTCTTGCCTCATTCCGTTTCCCCTGCTCATCCCCCCGACTTTTTAGTAGAAAAAGCCCTTCAAAAACCCATTGAAAGGGAGCCCCTATATGAGTTGGCTAAATCCAAGCAAACCGCTGTAATTTTGGTATCCGGTAAGGATCGTGTAACCCGGGGCGATATTTTTATGCCGCTTTTGATTCGGGAACTAAGCCGGGCCGGAATCCGTAAGCAAGACATCACGGTTATTATTGCGACGGGGACTCATGAACGGTTTACCACCGAAGATATGGATATCATTCTGGGGCCTTACTTTGATAAGGAAATCCGGGTGATCGGACACGACTGCCTGAACAAAGAAAACCATGTTTATTTAGGAAAAACCTCCTTTGGGAATACCATCGAGGTCAATCGGCTGGCTTATGAAGCGGATATTAAGATTTTGACAGGCCGGATTACCCATCATTATTTTGCCGGATTCACGGGTGGCCGTAAAGCCGTCTTACCCGGGGTATCGGGATATGAAACTATTTTACATAATCATAAACTGGTTATGTCCGGTGATGAAATTCAACCACGGAATATCCTGGCCAAGAATGGTCATCTGGAAGGAAATCCCGTACATCTGGACATGTTAGAGGCCGCCGCTCTATTTCGACCCAGTTTTCTGGTAAATACCCTTGTGAATTTAAACCATGAACTAACCCATGTCTATGCAGGTCACCCCGTTTCTGCCCACACCATGGGTTGTCATGTGGTAGATAACCTTTTTAAAGTTCCCTTTAAAGAAAAAGCAGAACTGGCCGTGGCCAGTTGTGGAGGCCATCCTTATGATATTTCCTTCATGCAAGCGCTCAAGACCCTTATGAATACCCATACGTGTGTGGCCGATGGAGGGGTTTTCATCCTCCTGGCAGCCTGTCCCCAGGGTATTAAAGAGGGCTTCTTGCGTTGGGCAAAATTTTCCTCTCTCCCGGAATTAGCCAGAGCTGTAAAGGAACGGTACGATCTCACCGGACATAATTCTTACCTGCTCAAAGAGATTTTGCAGCGAATTCAGGTGATCCTGATCTCCCGGTGTCCACAAGATCAGGTAGGACTCTTGGGCTTTATTCCGGCTACTCATTTGGAAGAAGCAAAAAAACTCGCATTGGAAAAGCTTAGAAAATCGAATCCTTCGACTTATGTGATTCCCTTTGGAAATGTCACGGTTGTAGAACAGGTGTAATTCCTTAACCCCCAGTCCTTTCTCTTGAGGAGGTAGGGGTAACCCATGGATTTCCTACACCCTCCATATGGGAGAAGGATTGGGGGGAGGGGTTAGATAAAATACTCTACATTTGCAAAAATTCTAAGCACTGAATTTCCTTTACGGAATGCTAAAAACTGATCAACCCTTGCAAGTGTGGAGTAAAAAGACAAATTTGAAACTGACTCATCGCTGTAACCAATGCCAGAAAACCTTTCCCCATGCTTATACCCCTAGGTGTACCTATTGTGGGGGTCTTGTGGATATCTATTACGATTTATCTCGGGTCAAGATCTACGATTCGCCACACTCCCTGGAAAAATATTTCGATTTACTTCCTATCCAGGATTCTCAAAACCTTCTCCCTTTAGGAGAAGGAAATACTCCCTGTGTGCATGCAAAAACTCTGGGAGAAGCCTTGGGACTGAAACAGGTTTTTTTAAAAGTCGAATCTCGAAATCCAACCGGTACGACAAAAGATCGAATGGCTGCTGTGGTTTTATCTTTTTTTAAAGAGCTTCAGATTACAGAGTTTGTAAGTTCTTCGACCGGGAACAGCTCCAATGCTCTGGCATATGGAATTCTCAAATATCCCTATTTTAAAATGCATCTTTTCATCGGGGGAGAATTCCAGGAACGGGTTCGGTTTTCTGATTTTAATCCCGGCGTTCTACTCCACGTCTTGACAGGAAGGACTTTTGCAGAGGCTTTTAATCAGGCACGAGAATATGCTTTCCACCATCATTTGCCCTTTGAGGCAGGTTTTTTTAATCCAGCACGACGGGAAGGACTTAAATTGGCTTTCCTGGAAGCCGTTGATCAGGTTCCCGTAGAGATCCGGTGGTATTTTCAAGCTGTCAGCAGTGCCATGGGGGTTTATGGAACCTACAAGGGAGCTAAAGAATTTCAGACTTTGGGAAAAATCCGACATATCCCCCGAATGGTTTGTGTCCAGCAGGAGAGTTGTTGTCCTATGGTTAAAGCCTTCGAAGAGGGGTCTCCGGTTATTCGGGAACATCATATCGTTAAAAACCCTAAGGGAATTGCCAAAGCCATCCTAAGAGGCAATCCTGTAACCAGTTACCCTTATATCTATCAACTGGTTCAAGAAACAAACGGCACCTTTATCAGTGTTACCGAAACAGAGATTAAAGAAGCCAGGGCGCTGTTGTTTCAGTTAGAAAAAATAGACTGCGGTTATACAGCAGCTACCACAGTTGCCGCTTTAAGGAAGTTGGCCGATCAGAGGGCCATTCCTCCTGAGGAAGGGGTGCTATTAAATTTAACGGATTAAACCTATGGACGAAGTAGAGAAAATAATCAGAAAATTCCTGGCCGAACAGATCTTACCGGAAACTGAGGTTGAAAAATTAGATAAAGATACTCCTCTTTTGCAAACCGGTATTCTTAACTCCTTGACTTTGATCCATCTGATCGACTTTCTGGAAGGGCAATTTGATCTGACCGTGTCTCCTGCAGAGTTTCAACCTGAAAATTTTCAAAGTATCCATACCATTTGTGATTATATCCAACGTAAGAGGATAAGAGGTTAAAAATGTGTGGTATTAGTGGAATCTTTAATTTTGCTTTAGATAAGCCTGTTGAGGTAGAAACCCTGGAAAAAATGAATGAAATTCAGCGCCATCGAGGTCCTGACGATGCAGGCATCTATCTTAACAACCGGGTAGGTTTGGGAAACCGGCGACTATCCATTATCGATCGTGAATACGGGCGTCAACCCATGTCCAATGAAGATGGATCGATCTGGATCACGTACAACGGGGAAATTTTTAATTATCGACAGCTTCAACGTCTTCTGAAAAGCCGGGGATATCGTTTTAAAACAGATTCAGACACGGAAGTCGTTTTACATGCCTATGAAGCTTTCGGAGAGGATTGTGTAGAACAATTTAACGGCCAGTTTGCCTTTGCCATTTGGGATCATCCCGGAAAAAAACTTTTTCTGGCCCGGGATCGGATGGGCATTGTTCCTCTTCACTATACCATAGCCGATGGGCAATTTATTTTTGCATCGGAAGCTAAAGCCATTTTAGAGCATCCTGCCATTTCCCCGGATATTAATCCGGAAGCCGTTGCCGAGGTACTTCTTTGTGGGACCCTTTTAGAAGCCCATACCATGTTTAAGGGGATATGGACCCTTCCTCCGGGCTATACCTTAACCGCCATGGCCCATACGGGTCGGCCCGGTTTTCATTATCGTTTGAACAAGTACTGGGAAATTCCTTCTCCAGAGGCAACCCCATCCGTTCCTCTTAAAGGGGAAGAGGCGGAAAAGTATTACGGGCAACACCTCATGGAACTCCTTAAAGATGCCGTCCGGCTCCGGTTGGTCGGGGAAGTTCCGTTAGGTGTTTTACTCAGCGGAGGTACAGATTCCAGCAGTATCGCAACCTGGGCCGGCCAGATGCTATCCGGCCCCTTGCAGACTTTTACCATTGACTTCCCAAATCCCTGGAAAGGGGAAGACCATGATGCCACCTATGCAAGAATCGTCGCCCAAACGTTGGGAACGAAACATCATGAATTTTTAATCTCTCCGGAAATCTATTTTTCTACCCTGGAACGGTTGACCTGGCATTTAGAAAGACCCTTTAATAAAGGGGCTGCCACCATGTACCTCCTCTATGAAAAGCTTAAGAATTATGCCACCGTAGTTCTCTGTGGAGAAGGTGCCGATGAACTCCTGGCCGGGTATCTGGGATCGCGAGGTTTGGGTCTGGATGATATTTTAAAAACCCAACAGATTACCTACTTTCCCTGGGCTCCTTCCTGGAAAGTTATGCTCAAACTCTTTTCCCAGGAGTTTCGCAAGGCGATCAGACCCAAAGAACTCTTCTATCAAAAGTTGTCAGACCACCTGATCCGGGTTTCTAACCAGGATATCTTATATCAGGCCCTTTATCTGTATTTAAAGTTCTTCCTTCTGGAGCTTTTAGAGTTCCATGACCGAACCTCCCTGGCTTTTGGGGTGGAAACACGACCTCCTTTTCTGGATCACCGATTGGTTGAGCTCCTGGCACCTATGCCTTCAAAATTAAAAGTTAAAAACGGCCAGAGTAAATATATCTTCAAAAAAATGCTCCGGGGCTTTCTTCCGGATTCCATCCTTTACCGAAAAAAAACCCATATGCCCATACCCCGGGATCCACAATCGGTGTTCAACCAACTCCAGCTCACCCGAGATCTCCTTTTAAGCCCAAACTCAAGGGCTATTTCCTATTTCGACCGTTCTCAATTAGAGGATTTCTTAGAAAGAAAAAATGAGTTCGAAGAAGTAGATCTGCTCACCCAGTGGCAGATTTCCATGTATCTTTTAACCCTGGAACTTTTGCATCGGGTTTTTAAGGTATGAAAAATCTCACCGGTCTCCTGACAACAACTCCGATTTTTTACGTAACTCCGGCAAAGCCTTCATCGGAATGGATGGGAAAATTCCAGGTTCGCGAATACTCCATGCTCTTTATTAGCCTGGGAGCCCTTTTGTGGCTGTTTCCCCCGTTAAATTTTCTAATATTTACCCTGACGGCCCTGACCGTCTATCTCATCGGGGAAACAAACTGGACCCGAAATCAAAAGCTGATTTTGGTTTTGGGAGTTTTAGCCGCTTTTGTTTTTCTTAAATACCAATTTCCCAGACCGGCTATCAAGTACGTTTTCTGGGGTCGCCAGGGAATAGAAGCCTTTTTCCTGCTTCGAAGCATAGACTTTGCCCTCAGTAAACGCCCTAAAACCTCTTTAACCGGTTGGGATCGATTCAATCAGTTTCTCCTTTATATATTTTTTCTTCCTACTCTATTCGCCGGACCCGTGGTTTCGTTCAATGATTTTTATAAAAGCTATCAACCCCAGATTTCTAACTGGTCCCAACTGGTTCCTTATAACCTCCTTAAAATGATCTGGGGAGGTATTAAGTTTTTTGTTTTGGCTCCTTACTCTCAGAATCTCTACAATAAACTGCAACAATGGGCAGAGGGTTCTATCCATCACCCTTTTCTTCAACACCTGGATCCGAGGCTTTTTGTATGGGGTACTTTCTGTCTGCTTTTAATTCGCTTTTATTGGGCTTTCTCCGGCTTTACAGATATGGCTATTGCCCTGTCTCGAATTCTAGGATTTAATCTTTATGAAAATTTTGCAAATCCACTTCTGTCCTCCAGCCCTGTCCAGTACTGGAAAACTTCCAACATTTCGACTTATCGATGGCTGATGACCCATGTTTTTTATCCCTTCTGGAGGCATACGCAGATAACTGCTAAAATCATAACGACCTTTTTAGTCAGCGGTCTCTGGCATCTTCTGGTTACGCCGGCCATAACCCTGGACGCTACCATTCAAATAACCCTGGCCTTTGGATCCTTTGGTTTAGCCGTCGCTATTATTTCAAAGATTTCCCAAACCCCCTGGATAAAAGAATTTTCTCTTAAAGTGAAGAGTCCTGGGATGAGAACCCTCCTTTTAGCTTTAAAAATTGCTCTTACCTTTTCATTTATAGCCCTTATTCATCGAAGTTTTTGGGATGGAATCACCGGTAAGCCGTTGGAAGTAACACTCCAGGCTTATCAGCGCCTATTTTTCGGTTGATTGACCTGTTACCCCGTTACCCTGTTGCCTGTTGTTTTTCTATAGCTAAAGACGGCAGATAACAGATAACGGACGATAAAAAATTAAACCGGGAACAACAAAGAATGATCAACGAACAACCCACAAAAGTAGTACAGGCACTCGAAAATTATCTTCTGAGCCTGCCGGCTTTACAGGGGAAGGGGATCACCACCCTTCAAAGTACAGACTCCTTTATCGATCAAGGGATCTTTGATTCCCTTTCTCTTCTGGATTTTGTTGTGTTTATTGAAAAACTCTGTAAGATCAAAATTCCAGGGGAAGATATCCTGCCTGAAAACTTTGGCTCCTTAGAAGCCGTAATGAGGTACCTTGGAGAGAAGTTTGGAATTCAATAAACATGGACAGATTACACGATTTTTTAAAACAATACAGGATTCTTTCTCCAGGAAAAGAAGCGGTAGTCCAGGAAGAGTATCGCCTTACCTATGCTCAGTTAGATACTTCAGTAGATCAACTTGCCAACATTTTACAACAAAACGGAATATCCCTGGGAGATCGCGTCTGTCTGCTCCTGGATAATTCTCCAGACTTTGTGATAGCTTATCTCGCTATCCTTCAAGTTGGAGGAGTGGTCGTTCCTTTAAACCCCTCCATGCCCTTAGAAGCCTTAACCCATACCCTTGAAGATTGTTCACCCAAAGCGTTGTTCCTGGAAAAGCGAATCCATTCCCATACCGTAAATCTGATCTCTCTGGGTTTTGGGGATCCCATAGCCCTGGGAGAAAACGGCGTGGAAATTTTCTTTCTGTCTTCATATTCCCGCGCCTTCCGGATCTCGCATCCTCATCCTCCGGTTGCGGCTTTCAAAGGTAGTTTTTTTACGAGTACTTCGATAGACTCCCCTGGATTCCCTTCATCCTCCCACCTCCTCGCTTTCCCTAATTCTCCCAATCCCCCCGGCATGCAGAGGGATGTCGGAGGGCCAGAGAGGAAAAAGGGGGGTAAGAGCTTATTTGAACGCCCGGAACAAAGGAAACAACAGGACATAACCGATAAAAAGTATCCCTTTGAAGCCCCGATCACTGGAGATGATCTGGCCGCTATTATTTATACCAGTGGAACAACCGGACAACCAAAGGGGGTTATGCTGACCCATGGAAATTTAGAGGTTATTGCAGAGACTGGAAAGGAGTTTCTGAAATTGACTCCTCGGGATCGAATTGGAATTCTGGTCCCTCTTTTCCATCTCTACGGACTCCGGGAGATAGATGGTTGTCTGCGTGCAGGAGGAACTTTAATCCTGGCAAAGAATTTGACCTACCCGGCCCAGGTTTTAAAGCAATTTCATGAGGAACAGGTTACAGGATTCTCCGGAGTTCCCGGTGGATTAAGGCTTTTTATGGATCGCTATGAATCCATGTTGAAAAGGTGCCAAAAGCATCTGCGGTATATTACCCTGGGTACTTCACCGGCTCCTCCTTCTCTCCTCACCCAACTCAAAACAGCTTTACCGACCACGCGGTTATTTGTAACCTATGGTCTTACAGAAGTCAGTCGGGTGTGTTTTCGAGAAGTCACCGAACCGGATTGGAAAGCGGGTTCCGTAGGACAGCCTTATCCAGGCGTAACACTTTCGATTTTAGATGAGCAGGGTCAGCCTGTAGGGGTTAACAAACCCGGTCGTGTAGCGGTTAAAAGTTCTATGATTATGAAAGGTTATTGGAACCGGCCAGATCTTACGCGGCAATGCTTGCGGTCCGATGGAACTCTTTTGACCCCGGATTATGGCTGGTTAGATTCAGAAAACTATCTCTTCTTACTGGGTCGTGCAGATGAATTGATTAACAGCGGGGGAAAGAAGATCAGTCCAGAGGAAATAGAAGCCGTCTTGCGTAAGCATCCGGCGGTTAGAGAAGTTGCGGTGACAGGAATCCCGGATCCGGCCGGACTCTTAGGGGAAGTGGTAAAAGCCTGGGTCGTTTGTGATCCTAAATTTCCACCCGACCCCCATGAATTGATTGGGTACTGCGCCCGTTACCTGGAATCTTTTAAAGTACCTAAAGTGATTGAATTCTCGGATTCCCTTCCCAAGACCGTATTGGGTAAGACCCAAAAGTCTTTACTGAAGTGAACGGGAGAATGGGAGAATATGGAGCTTTTTCATCGAAAAAAAGATTATAAAGTTCTCTGGGACAACCCGGAAAACCGGTTTGTTGTAACGGTAAGTATGAAAGATTCTTTCCATGATATGGGGGTCGAAGTGATCTTCCAATATCCGGATCTGGTGATCGTTTCGATTAAACCCTGGATAAATCAAACGCCTTATCCTGTCTGTCCCACCGCTCTGACCCAGCTATCTAAATGTGTGGGACTCCAGGTCAAGCCAGGTCTGGCCTTTCTTTTGGAGAAGCAAATCGGTGGAAAGGAAGGATGTACTCATCTCACCAACCTTATATTGGACGCCTGTCATATCTCGGTTCAAGGGCTTTTAGCCAAGAAGTGTATGGAAATGGGTAATCCCCAACAGCCGTATCCCCCTGAAGAGAAAATAGCTTTCCTGGAGCAGCATCGACTCTCGGTTCGAAACACCTGCGTTGCCTATTCAGTCCAAAGTCCAAAAGTTTGAAGCTTCAAATTAAGGAAATTATAAGAGGTTTCGAATTTTAAACTTTAGACTTTCAGTTATGTGTGGAATTTCTGGAATTTTTATCACCGATCACTCGGAAAAGGTCAATCCTGAGATTCTTCGATCTATGAATCGTGCCCTGGCTCATCGAGGACCGGATCAGGATGGAATTTACTTTCGAGAGTTTATAGGACTGGGAAGTCAGCGGCTTTCCATTATCGATTTAGAGTCAGGAGCTCAGCCTTTATCGAATCGGGAACAGTCCCTGTGGATTGTATTCAATGGAGAAATTTACAATCACCGAGAAATCCGAGAAAATTTGGAAAAACGGGGATATTGTTTTAGGACCGAGAGCGATACAGAAGTTATCCTTCGGGCGTATGAAGCGTATGGAACCGATTGCCTCCATCTTTTGAATGGAATGTTTGCCTTTGCCATATGGGATGAGAAACAGGAGAAGCTTTTTCTGGCACGGGATCGTCTGGGAATAAAGCCTTTGTTCTATTGGATGAAGTCCGGTAAATTTGTCTTTGCCTCAGAAATCAAGGCTATCTTAACCCAATCCGATCATCCGATAGGAGTAAACCCCGAAGCCGTAGCAGAGTATCTGTTCTGCGGATTCCCTTTGGTTTCCAACACCCTATTTCGGGGTATTCATGCCTTAAGTCCGGGCCATTTTCTGGAAGTTTCCAGGAAGGGTTTAAAAATTCGAGAGTACTGGGATGTACCTTTTTCAGAAATGGGATACCGGACCTGGAAAACCCGAAATCGGGGTGAGGGGGACCTGGAGAACCTCTACAATCTTTTGGATGAGTCTGTCCACCATGAGTTATTTTCCCATGTCCCGTTGGGAGCCTGTTTAAGTGGGGGTCTGGATTCAAGCCTTGTGACGGCACTCGCCCTGAAGTATCATCCTTTTTTAAAGACCTTTAACATCGGATATACCCGAAATACCGAGGTTTTTAAACAGAACCCCCATCGTATCGTAGGGGAAGTCCGGGGGGATGATACTTATTATGCGTCGCTTTTCGCCCGAGAGCTTAAGACGGATCATCATCTCTATATTCTCCCTACAGATTCACTTTGTGAAGCAATTGACCGAATGATCTGGCATCGGGAAAAACCTCTGGTTACCCTTTCGGAATATGGTCACTTTCGGTTAAATCAGGAAGCTTCTCAAAAGGTTCGGGTTCTTTTATCCGGACAGGGGTCCGATGAACTTTTTGGAGGTTATTACTACTGGTTACAAAGGAAGGACCGACAGAATACCATGTTCTTTCCCTGGATCTGGCGTACAGATCCGAGAAAACCGGGTTATCCCATCAGTGCCGTGGACTTCTTAGAAACCCTGGTTACCGATGAATTTCGGTGGGAAACCCTCTACTGGGAAGTCCATCAGGACCGGTTTGAAGAGTACCTGACCAGGGCTAAGACATCGGATTTCTTTAACAAGCTGAGTTATGTATTCGTTAAATTGCATCTTCACGAAATGCTGGAGATTGAAGACCGTCATAGCATGGCCTCCTCGGTAGAAGTTCGCGTTCCCTTTCTGGACCATCGGTTGGTAGAGTGGGTACTAAATCTTCCGGGTGAGATTAAAACTCAAAAATCCGATGAAAAACATTTTTTAAAACAAATGATTCGGAAGTATCTACCGGATTTTCCGGAAGCCATTCTTACCCGCAAGAAAAGTCCCATGCCTCCTCCCTTCGAGGTCCAGGAATTGATAAACACGATGCTGGCTTCTTTGAAACAACCCCATCTCGCCATCGAGGCTTATTTCAATAGAGAAAAGTTAAACGCTTTCCTGGCATCTTTCCAGGAAGGTTCATCGGGTCTTTTTACCCAGAAACATTATGCCTTGATCCGTCTCTATTTTCTAGAACGGTGGCACAAAGTTTTTAATGTGTGAGATCAGAATTTCTTTACCTTCTTCTCCTTCCCCGCGGGGTTGAGAGAGATAACCTGTTACGAACTCTATGTCTGTAAAAACCTTAGCAGACTTGCTGAATCAGAGCGCAAATCGGTTTCCAGAGGCAACAGCACTGATTTCACACGGAATCCGCTACACCTATCGAGAACTTGAGGAACAGACAAATCGGCTAGCCTATGACCTTATTCGAAGAGGAGCAATGCCGGGGGAAAGAATTGGAATTTGTTGCTGGAACTCCCCGGAACTGGTTCTGGCCTTTTTTGCCGTCTGGAAGACGGGAGGTATCGTTGTAGACATAAACCCATCCCTTAAACCCGAGGAAATCACCTGCATTGTCCGGCAGTGCGAGATTAAAATATTTATTACCGAGAAGATTCAAAGGGCTTTATGGGAGCAAATTTCAAATCAGTTTGAATCTCTTACCATTTTATTAATCAATGAGTGGGGGAAAATCACAGAAGGGGAGAATGGGAGAAGGGAAGAACCGGAGAATCGAAGTAAAGGAAAGGATTCGTCTTCTATTGCCTGTATCAATTACACTTCTGGAACTACAGGGATTCCTAAAGGTGTACTTCTTCCCCACAAGAATCTTATCCGGAATGCGGAGTTGAATATTAAATACTTCCAAATCTCGTCTAGAGATCGAACTTCCCTTGTTCTTCCTTTATTTTTCGGGATGAATAAAATTTTTCTCCTGGCCCATCTCATGGTTGGGGCCACCGTAATTCTGGAGCGGAATTTTCTTTCCCCGAACTCGGTTCTGGCCTCCATGGAAGCAGAGCGAGTTACGGGACTCTCGGCGGTACCAACAGTTTACCACACCTTATTATCCCGGGGTGATATCCGGCGTTACACCTTAACTTCTTTAAGATACTTCCGAATCGGAGCAGGCCAGGTTACACCCCAACTAATCCGGAACCTTCATGAGGCTTTTCCCCGGGTAGATATTTATCTGACCTATGGCCTGACCGAAGTGGGTCTGGTCACAGTTTTACCTCCGGAAAAACTTCAAGAAAAAGCAGGATCTTGTGGGAGCATTATTCCGGAGGTGCAGGTCCACCTTGCAAAGGGAAAAGAAGGGTCTGAAGGAGAGATTGTTATTCGGTGTGATCATAGGGCCATAGGGTATTATAAAAACGAGGAAGCAACCCGGCAGGTTTTTAAAGAAGACGGAATTCACACCGGAGATCTCGGGTGGATAGATGAAGAAGGTTATTTATATCTGGTAGGGCGCCAAAAAGACTTGATTAAGAGTGGCAGCGAAAATATCCACCCCTCTGAGATTGAGGCTGTTTTGATCAATCATGAAGGAGTTGCAGAATGTGCTGTAGTCGGAGTACCGGATGAATGGTTAGGGGAAGCCATCCAGGCTTATATAGTTCCTAAAGAAGGTTTCTATCTGAATTCCGATCAAATCCTGAGATTCTGTATTGATCGCTTAAGTCCGATCAAAAGACCCAAATATATTATTATCTGTGATAAGCTCCCCAGAACCGAAACAGGTAAGATTAAAAAAACAGAGTTAAGGGAAATCGGTTAAGAGGACTTTTGATAAATTTTAAGCGATGAAGGCTTTTATCAAAAGCTCTTAACCGACTAAGCGTATGGAACAAACGATTTTAAAAACCTCGATTTCTTCCATCCCCGGGGAGAGAGCCTTTTCCTGGAACCCACAGAAATACTTTGTGGATAATGTCTTCCTGAGCCTGGGGATCACCTTCGTTTCCCTGTCACTTACGGCCAAGTTTTTTGGGTTTGATAGCCTGGAAGTCTTCTTTATGATTACCAGTCATGTGCATTTTGGTATTTCTTACCTGTTTCACTACAATGTTTTAAGGAGAACGCTGACAACCCGTAAGAAAAAGCTTTTTTTCTTCTTAACTTTCTTCCCTTTGATCATTATTTTTCCTGTTATCTATTATGGTTGGTTTCCTATTCAGTACCGGGGCTTCCCCTTCATGGTTTATTTTATTATTCATATGATCCGCGATGAACATGTCTTCTATGTCCAGCGAAGTTCTGACTTTAAGCACACCAGACTGGATAAAAAAGTTCAGGCTCATGGGATTTTTATGATCCTGGTTTTTATTGCCCTTTTATATACCAATTATACCAACGGCCTGGTCCCACCTTCAGAATACGATCTGGCTGCTTTTTACCGGGACCTGCCCCCGTGGGGATTTTATGCTTTGTTGGGGGTGGCTTTGATTTGGGGAATCAGTTCCTTTTATTCAACTCGCCGGGGAGAGGAGTATCCCTTTCTGCGAAGTGCCGCTTATACTTTAGGGATCATCGGGTTGATCCTTCTTTACAATCAATTTATCGTAAGCAGTATATCCGCCGGCCGTTTCAATAAGGTTGTAATTTTTTATCATTATATAACCTGGTATCTGTTTGGTATCGAAAGGGTTCTTTACTATCAATCCCAGGTTTCGGAGCTGAGGTCCCAGGGCTCGAATTCCCCAACCCATATCCGACCTCCGGCCAATTACCAGGGAGACCCTTTCTGGAAGTTCAAACATTCCCCTTCCCATTTTCTGGGTCTACTCCTCTTAACCAATCTATTTTTTCTGTCCCTTTACGGATTATCCCGCTTACAACCTTTCCAATCCCTGAATGTGTTATTTGATGGGAATTATATTGCCCTCTGGTCTTTTCCACATATTACCCTTCATTTTTATTCTAAGCGTTAAAAGCAGGCCGAAATATCATTTTGTCCTGCCATAAAGTTAAACTTTTAATATATCCAACACCCCAAATTTCCTTCCTAACACGGGGCTTGCGTTGAGGCCCCACCACTTTTCTATAACGGTTGCATACAGGCTACGAAAATCTATGGCAAAGCGGAGATTGTCTCCTTCCAATGGTTTAAGTTGAGGGATCTGACCGTATAGACCTCCTTTCACACGTCCACCCAACATGAAATGAACATTGGCCGTGCCATGGTCTGTGCCGGTACTTAAGTTTTCCCTGGGTCTGCGGCCAAATTCCGAGTAGCTCATGATAAGGGTCGAATTCCAACGGTTGATTTCCATCAATGCTTCCCTGAAAGCGCTTAGACCTTCAGCCATCTCACGGAGTAAACGTTCTTGCCGGTTGAATTGATTGCTGTGGGTATCGAATCCATCTAAAGAAACCTTGATAACGGCGATACCTGAATTACCTGCAATAACCCGAGATGCGGTTTTTAAAGCATTTCCAAAAGGAGAGTTGGGGAACTCGGTTTTAAGTGTGTCAGAGGTTTTCAAACCCTCGGCCGCCTGACGAATATCTTCCTCAACTTTGAGAATATGGGCCAATGCCGGATTGGCAGGCCTGCCGTTGGGGATACCATTTTGTTTAGCCTGGGTCAGGAATCTTTGAATATTGGAAAGTACAACCACTCGGGCGGTACCTCCACCCAGAGGTCCCAGATCAGAATCCCCCACCACGATTGCATCGGCAGCAAAAGTTTTAGGAGGAGGGTAAGCCGTAAAAACCCGAGATAACCAACCTTCTGATAAGTATTGATTGCTATTGGAAGCTGTTTCCCAGATTTCAATGGAACGAAAATGAGAAAGATTCGGTTCTGGATAACCCACACTCTGAATTACGGCTAACTCGCGATTTTTCCACAATGGCATTAAAGCTTCCAGGGCCGGATGGAAACCCACTTTCTCATCCAGTTGTAGGACCTTATCCCGGGTGATTCCGAGTCGAGGCCGCAGGTCATAATAGGTCGGATCGGTATAGGGGATAACCGTATTTAATCCATCATTTCCTCCTTTCAGTTCCAGTAAGACAAGTAAATTATTCCAGTTGGCCTGAGGTGTGATGGCAAAGGATAGATCAGGGATATAAGAAATAAAGGGAGTCAGGCTTAAAACTTTAAGAAAATCACGGCGATTCATATATCGGGTTTCAGGAGTCAGGAGTCAGAAACCTGGAATTAAAATCAACCTGGTTTCTTTCTTCCACTCCTCCTTTCCGGACTACTTGAGTTGATAAACCGGATCTAAAACCAGTTGACGGATAAATTCAATACAATCGGTTGTGGGTTGGGGTTTTTGTAAGGGTTCTATCGCCAGAAGGAGTTTGGTCATGTGATTCTGCTTTTCTGTGAGGTCCCCCTCGAATTGAGCGCACCAGGTGTCGCTATCAAACTGAAGGTTTAGAGCCCGTTGAAGTCGTATCATCCTCCTCTGCTCCCGGTCAGAGGGAGAATTCGGTTTTGAGTCCGAATCGGATTGAAGGGCTATGGAATTTTCCATGGCCAATCTTTCAAGGATAGGACCGGACTCATCTGGCATTTCCCTGGCCCGGAATAAACGGTCCAGTAATTGTTTACGGATCAACAGGGTGTTGCTGTTGATCCAGCTTTCGCCCCCAAGCCATCCTTTTACATTGGGTGGCATAAAAATATCCTGTCCCAGTTGACGGGCAACAAACGCAAGCGGACGCATATCCGAAGGTTGGATATTAAATTGACGGAGTGTACCCACAATAAACTCCACCGGGGACTTGATCAAAACCCCCCGATTCTCTTTGGCATAGAAATCCTCAGAGGTTAATAAGGCCCGCATTAAAGTCTTGATATCATAATGACTGTCCCGAAATAACGCTGCTATGCGTTTAACTTCTCCAGGGTTAGGGGTAGGTGAAACAAACTCACGCCAGAGTTTGGTGGTAATAAACTCCGCGGTTTGAGGTTTAGACAAAAGAATATCCAACACAGCGTCCCCATCGAAATTACCTGTCTGACCGAGGATAGTTTTTAAACCCTCATCGTGCAGGTGAGGATAAAAGTGGAACCGTCCGGTTTCACGGTCCAGACTCCAGCCGGAAAAAGCCCGTGCGGCTTCTTTGACGTCTTGTTCGGTGTAGTGACCTTCTCCCAGAGTAAACAACTCCATCACTTCTCGGGCAAAGTTTTCATTGGGCTGGCCTTTACGGTTAGAGACATTGTCCAGATAGACGATCATAGCAGGATCTTTAGAAACCGCGTGGAGCATCTCGCCAAAGTTCCCTAAGGCGTATTGCCGCAGGAGTACATTTTGATGATACATGAACTGGGGTACTTTAACTTTTTGCAGGCTGGAGGTAAAGTGGTTATGCCAGAACAAAGTCATCTTTTCGGTGAAGGGTGAAGGGGTCGATAACATTTCTTGATACCACCACGCCCGCAGTTCAATTCCATATCTACGATACTGCTTGCGGAGATTTTCCCGCTCTTCTTTATTCATACTTCGAATTCTTCGGAGGGATATGACTTCATCGACCCATTCCGGAGGGGGAGTTTGAGCTCGGGTCCGAATAGAACTCAAAAGCCTGTCTACAGCCTGTTCCCGGGTCAACCCGGCAAATTCTCGAACCTGATCCTCATCGGCAGCGAAGGAAGTTCGATTGAGCAGATGTCGGGCTTCCTCATAACCCATAGGAATCGATTTTGAATCCGCTCCTAGAGCAGAAAAGGGGGATAACAGTAAAGCAAATAATAAAAATATCCACATAGTCGTAAGGAAAGAAGAGCAAAGCATTGACCGTACAAAACAAGGACCTCATCGTTAATTGGCAAATGCTTTACTTTTTATATTCCCGGAAGAGAAACCTTTGATAATTTTTCAATAAAGACTTTACTCTGAAAGAAAAGTTCCTAAGGGAATCAGGAAATCTAAACTGCCTCCTGCGAGATTTTTTTCTTGAAACCCATATCACGACGCCATCCTATATCCCTTTTAGGGGGTAGATTTTTTTCTACCCTGACCCCTACGTACCAGGTTAAACTGAAAAGTCCTGTCAGGAGCGAACAGTCGAGAGCCCCCGACGCAAGTTGGGGGATTCAGTCATTCAGAATTTTTCAAGCTCCGGAGGAGCGGCCTGTGAAACAGGTTGCCCCACTGGGGCTAACCTTCTTATCTTGGCGCGTATGGGGTTAGGGGGAGTGTTTCTTCTCCCACCTATTAAAGTGTCCCTATCAATTTAGTAGGTGGAAAAAGAAACACCCCCCAATTCCCCCTCGAGGGGGGACTAGGGGGGTGTTCAGACAGAACAAGTGACACCTACTAAATTGTTACAGTTACCTATTAAAAAATAAAGTTGACCTTCCTGGGCAAATCTTATAAAAGTGGAATAATATCTACTTCTGCCTAATCGACATAGAAATATCACGTAACTTGAAGTAGGTACTCTTCAGCAGCAGTTACCGGAGTTGTTCTTACAACTTATGCACTGTTTCAATACGGAAATGGCTTAGAAATTCGAAGTCAGAAATCAAAGGATCTCTACTTTCCTTTCTTTTCTGATTCTGAATTTCTGGATTCTGAAAAAAGGAGGGTTTATGCGTCAGAACATTACTTTTATGAGTCAGGGATTACGTTGTGCAGGCTGGCTTTACCTACCTGAAAATCTTCCTGCGGGTAAAAAAACCCCTGCCATTGTGATGGCCCATGGTTTTTCGGCTGTGAAAGAGATGTACTTATCCAACTTTGCCGAGCGGTTTACCGAAGCCGGTTTTATAACCCTTGTCTTCGATTATCGTTATCTTGGCGATAGCGAAGGTGAGCCTCGCAGTCAGATATTTCCCATGGAACAGATTGAAGACTACCGCAATGCCATCACCTGGATTTCTGATCACCCTCAGGTAGATCCGGATCGGATTGGGGTCTGGGGAACATCCTATAGTGGAGCCCATGTTTTGCATCTGGCTGCCTTTGATAAACGGATCAAAGTGGTGGTTTCACAGGTACCCCTGGTCAACGGTTGGAACAATGCGTTACGTCTCAACCGACCGGATCATTTTGCTCAGTTCCTTAATTTTCTGATCCAGGATCGGATCCAGCGTTATAAAACCGGTCGGGTTAACTATCTCAAGGTTGTGGCCCCTGAAGGAGAGCCTTCGGTTCTTCCCACACCCGAGTCTTACCAGTGGTTCACCCATGCAGGCAATACCCTTGCGCCCAACTGGCGCAACCAGGTAACCGTGGAATCTCTGGAAAAATTTCTGGAGTACGATCCGGCCGGTTCTATCCACCTTATCTCACCGACCCCTCTACTGATGGTAGTTGCCGGTTATGATACCCTGACTCCCACCGATCTTGCAGTAGCCGTTTACGAACGGGCGTTACAACCCAAGGCCATTTCCATTCAACCCTGCAAACATTTTGATGCTTATACAGAGCCGTGGGTATCTAAAACGGCGGGTGTAGCGGTAGACTGGTTCAAACAACACCTGGCCTAGGCCGAATATGAGAAAAGTCATTGAGAAAGTCAAGCTTCTGAATTTATAACCTGGATTATAGGGTTCTCTGACCATCCCTTTCAGGCTGGACGAGATAGGTTTCTATCGATCCAGCCAGATATTCCACAAGATAGGGGCAGGGAATTGAAGTACACCTTTTACATCCTTGCGATAAGCTGTGGGCAGGAACCATTGTCCAAAGGGCACATAAGGTACTTCTTCGAAAGCCAGTTTTTGGATTTCTTCCACCAATTGTTTTTGTCGAACCGGGTCTTGCGTACGAACCCATTCGGCCCGTAGCTCTTCCATTCGTGGGCTACAATACCAGCCAAACCAGGCTTTGTCACAAGCTCCAGAACTGGCAGAGCTGACCGCCGGGTTCATGACATCGGATCCTACTGACCAGGTATGAAACAGGTCCCATCCCCCCTCCTCCGGAGGTTTCTTCTCAGCCCGGCGAGATACCAGGGTACTCCAATCCATGGCCTGAAGGTCTACCTTGACCCCGATTTGGGTCAGCAGTTGCTGGGTTACCAGTGTGGCTACATGTAAAATGGGCATATCAGTCGGATCCATCAAGACCACCGGGCGTCCATCATAACCGGCTTCCTTCATCAACTGTCGGGCCTTCTCCAGATTTTGCTGCTTTAGAGGCTCCGAACCCACATCGGTTTCCCAGGGCCCTCCGCATATAAAAAACCCCGGACAGGTTCGCCAGAAATTTTTATCTCCGATGGCTGCCTGCATGTAGATTTCCTGACTGACCATCCAAAGTAAAGCTTGACGGGCTTTTACGTTGTTGAAGGGAGGATGTAAATGATTGGGGCGTAGCACCCCCTGAGTCCCCAACGGATCAACGATAGAGACTGTAATTTGCGGATTCTGTTTTAATCGAACTACAAAGTCAATGGGCGGGTTTTCCCAAAAGTCCACTTCTCCTGCTTCCAGCGCCGCACTGGCCGTGGCCGGGTCGGGAATGTAGATCCATTCTACCCGATCCACATACACACGTTTACCTCCAGCACCCGAGTGGGCAGGCTCGGCTCGAGGGGTATACGCCGGGTTACGTATGTAAACAACCCGGTGCCCGGGTTCCCATTCCTCTTTCACAAATTTGAAGGGTCCTGAGCCAATGGTTTCTTTAATCTGCTCATCTGCGGGAGTTGCTGCAATCCGGGCCGGCATAATGAAAGGGACACTCCCACTCGGCTTGGCCAAAGCCTCTAGAACCAGGCTAAAGGGTTCTTTAAGTACCAATCGAAAAGTTTTGTCATCTATGGCCTCCAGTCTGGCGGTAAAATCCATCAACAGTTTACCTAAAACATCCCGCTGGCCCCATCTCTTAAGAGAAGCTACGACATCTTCTGCAACAACAGGTTTACCATCGTGGAATTTAAGACCCTCTCGTAAGGTAAAGGTATATTGTAGACCATCCTCGCTTACCTGCCAGGTTTTTACCATCTGGGGCTGTGGTTTCAAATTTTCATCCAGGGAGAAGAGGGTATCGTAGATCATATAACCATGGTTACGGGTTATGTAAGCCGAAGTCCAGATCGGATCCAGAATCTTCAAATCGGCCTGTGGAACAAATTTCAAGGTCCCACCCATCTTTGGCTCTGCAGGTTCGGCCCCTGAAGCCAGACTGAGTAAAAGTAATCCGATAAGGGGGATTCGGGTGATAGGAAAATGGAAAAACCAACGGAAATCTCGCATAATCTCCTCCTTGGGTTAGGGGGTTTTAAAATAACCGGATCGGTTAATGTAAATACCTTTCACATATTGGAAAGCTACCCTGTTGAAGGCGATTCCGCCGGTAGGGTCCTCCACCCCTTTTTTATGGGAAAAGGATGAGAGCCGTATAACCGATCTGGTTTCACCTTGAAAGGATCTGTGGATTGCTACCTGTTACTTTGGCCAGCAGGTTAAAAAAACCACGTTTACGATGGGAACTGATAGTCCAATCCACCGGAACACTTTGAAACCCTTCCGGGTAGCCTTCCCCCGGCATGCGATAATCGAAATATCCCCAGCTTGCGTACCGGCTGAGGGCTGCAAGCATGTGATTGTCTTCCCGGTCGAAATCAAAATGATCGTCCTCGTTGAACAAAATCGGCTGGTCTCGGTAACCGGATAGCTGACGGCATTGGTCTACCATCTCCCGAATCCGGGCCGTTTCAGAAACATGATTTCCATGCAGAAGTATGAAGTCCACTGCAGCAACCATATTATTCGGGGGAATGGCACCGCCCTGCATACTGGTGCTTACCAACAGTCGCCCGACAGGTGATTTAACCTTCCCGGTCGATCGGGTTTTCACAATTTCCATCAGCTCATGGCAGCGCGGTGCTCGAATGATCTCATGCCGGTAGTAAGGTAAATCTACTTCATTACCGATTTCTATAAGTACATGGCTATAGCTTTTTTCCAACAACCAGTCTGTAACATTCTCTGTTGCGCGTATTACAGCCTGCTCGTTACTCAACCGCCAATCCTGTCCAAAGTAGAAGAATCCTAAAATAGGAACCATACCCCATTCATCAGCGGTATCCAAAATCCTCTCCAATCGTGCCAGATAGTCCCCGCGTAGTTGCCCGTCAGCCTCAAAAGCAGAATTGTGCCAGGGTTGATGGCGACTGTAACCCTCCGGACTCCCACCCTGAAGATTGATCGTAAAGCCCAACAGACCATAAGCCCGCCAAACGGGCATGGCGGCAACAAATTCCTCCGTATTGCGTGTTGCATCCCAGGGTCCATCGGGATAATTCCACCGACTTCGTGTTTCCGGATTGAGATCGTCAAAAATCCCCTGAACCATCCGGGCATTAAAAAGCAAACCTTCTACCTTGAACCCCTGATACCAACGGCCTGGATAAGTCGGTTGACCGTTAATGAGAAAAGAAGGCCCTTCAATACTCACCGTTGTTTTACGTTTCATAGTCTCTACTTGCCCCTTGGATTCCTATCCTGGTTTCTACAAGCTGCAATATTTTTATATTTCAACTATTTTAATCTGTCTTTCTAAGTCTTTCAACAAAGTTTGTACCTCTTTTAAGGTTATCCTGTCAAACCCCTTAGAAAACGGACCTTTCATCTATTTTTATCATACCCTATTGGGCCTGTAGGGGAGTTGGAAGAAGTTAAGTCTATCCTTGAAAGTCCGTCTATGGAAGATATTTTATTAACTTCGGACAAGAAAGCTCGTTCGAAGGTTGAAGATAAGAGGTATTTCGATTATATTCTTTATGAATCCCTATGATGAAGAAAATTTATTTAGATTATGCCACAACGACGCCTATGCATCCTGAAGTGAGGGGGGCGATGCTTCCTTACCTTGGTGAATTTTTCTGGAATCCTGGAAGTCTTTATGAAGAAAGTAAAAAACCTCGGGAAGCTCTAGAAGAAGCCAGGCATCAGGTTGCCCTCCTCATTGGAGCCAGGTCAGAGGAGATTGTTTTTACTTCGGGTGGTACAGAGGCCAATAATTTTGCTATTAAAGGAGTAGCCTTTGCGAATCAGAAGAAAGGAACCCATATCGTCACTTCTCAGATCGAACACCAATCGGTACTTTATGCCCTTAAATTTCTGGAAAAACTGGGATTTACGGTGACCTACGTACCCGTAAACAAATATGGAATGGTTGATCCCGAAGAAATTGCCGGAGCAATTACAGAGAAAACGATTTTGGTATCCATCATGTACGGGAACCATGAGGTGGGAACCTTGGAACCCATAGCAGAAATCGGTCGGATTACCCGAGAGAAGGGGATTTATTTTCATACCGATGCCACACAGGTAGTGGGTATTTTACCGGTAGATGTAGACACCCTGGGGGTTGATTTACTGAGTCTTTCAGGACATAAATTCTACGGTCCTAAAGGGGTCGGAGCTTTGTACATTCGAGAAGGTGTAAGAATTTCTCCGTTGATCCATGGTGGTATGCAGGAAGAAGGACGGCGGGCAGGTACCGAAAATATTTCAGGTATTGTAGGGCTTGGAAAAGCGGCAGAACTGGCCAGAAAAGAAATGACCCAACGAATAGATCATATTTTGTTTTTACGGAATCGGCTGGGGGATGCCCTGTTAAAGAAAGTATCGGGTCTTTACTTAAACGGTCATCCTACCCAAAGACTTCCCCATTATCTGAGTCTTTGTGTTGAATGTGTGAAGGGGGATGCCCTGACTTTGCTTCTCGACAGGAAGGGAATTGCGGTTTCTCCAGGCTCCACCTGTACCTTTACGGCCAGGAAACCCTCCCATGTTCTGAAAGCCATGGGGATTCCTTTGGAACTGGCGGAGGGTTCACTGCTTTTCTCAACCGGAATTTACACCAGAGAAGAAGATATCGACGTTGTGATAGAGACCTTTCCACCTGTGGTGGAAAAGCTAAGGAGGATCTCTGTAATGAATCCTTCATCCTGAATAATTAACCCGAACCTGTTAACTTATCGGAAAAGTTCCGGCGGACTCCCCTTCCCAAGTTGGGGGAGGGGAAAGGGGGTCAGGTTAAAAACCTGTCTCCTGAGCTTTTAACTCCAAAGTAACCGCTTGTTTATAAAGACAAGGTCGGATTTCACAGCCTGTAGGGCTCAGGGTATTTAATATAACGGGTTAATTATTCAGAATGAAGGGTTCATGGATTAATTATGACCGAAAAAATAAAAGCTATCGCACTCCTCTCCGGTGGGCTGGATAGTACCCTGGCCGTCAAAATAATCAGCAACATGGGTATTGAGGTTCAGGGGATTAACTTTTACACCGGATTTTGTGTAACAGAACATCGGAGAAAGATTCGGCGAAATAAAGATAAAAACAAGATTATTCAGAATGAAGCTTTAAGGGCCGGGGCAGACCTGGGCATTAAAGTAGAGTTGATCGATATCTCAGAAGATTATTATAAAACGGTTTTGTTCGAGCCTAAGTACGGATATGGATCGGCCATGAACCCTTGTGTAGATTGCCGAATCTATATGTTTCAAAAGGCTAAAGAATATATGGAGGAGGTCGGAGCTCAATTTGTCTTTACCGGTGAAGTTCTGGGTCAGCGTCCTAAATCCCAGCACATGCGTGAGCTTCTGCTAATTGCCAGGGAAAGTGGCCTGGAGGGTCTCCTGCTGCGACCGCTTTCTGCTAAATTACTACCTCCCACCATCCCGGAAATCAAAGGATGGGTAGATCGAAACAAGCTTTATGACATTCAGGGACGATCCCGCCAGGTTCAGATGCAACTTGCTACCCAGTTTGGTATTGAAGAATATCCGCAACCGTCGGGAGGATGTTGCTTCCTGACCGATCAGAATTATGCCAGGAAGTTGCGGGATTTGATTACCTACAAAGGAAAAGAGCGGATCATCATGGATGACTTCATTTTGGCAAAGGTAGGACGGCATTTTCGATTATCCGAAGATCTGAAGGTGATTGTAGGTCGTGATGAAGCCGAAAATAAATTCCTTGCGAACTTCTGTAAAAAAGGTGATCACTGGTTTTTTGAAACTCTGGACTATAAGGGTCCCTTAACCGTTACAGATGGGGAAGTATTACCGGAAGATATAGAACTCATCGCCGGAATTACAGCCGGACATAGCGATGGAAAAACCGCCAAAACCGTTCGGGTTCAATACCGCAGAAACTCTACTGAGGGAATTGTAGAGGTTCGCCCGATTATCGGACAAGAATTGGAGGAGTTTCGTATCTGATCCGTTCGTTATCCCTGGGTTTGTAAGAGCACGGTTGGCTGTGCAGGGGATGAAGATCCGGGTTATGATAAACGTATTACAGGCCGGGATCTTCGACAACGGACGACAGATTACGAACAACAGACAAAGCTATGCGAGCAGATGCTACGCTGGATACGTTAGGCCTCCTTTGTCCTATTCCCATCATCAAAACGGCAAAAAAATTTAAGAGTATGCAGGTGGGACAGATTCTGGAAGTTCTTTCCGATGATGAAGGAATTAAAGTAGATATGCCCAACTGGTGTAAGAGTACCGGCCATGAATTTTTAGGAATCGAAGAGGAGGTCGAGGGGGAGTATAAGGTTTATGTAAGGAAATTAGTCGAGTCATGAACAAGGGGTAATTTTGGGGTACAGCGGTAGAAGCGGATTAATTAATTGTTCATGGCTATGGGTTAACGGCTATTAGTTACATAGATCTCTGCAAAATGCCAGATCTTGAAAAAATCTATCGGTATATAGAAGATCATAAATCGGAGCACATTGCTAAGGTGCAGGAATATCTGCGTCAGCCCAGTATTAGTGCTGAAAACAAGGGAATCCGAGAGTGTGCGGATCTCCTTATGGAATATTATCGTAAGTTGGGATGCCGGGAAGTTGAGCTGGTGGAAACAGAGGGTCATCCCTGTATTTGGGCCCACTATGATGTAGGGGCTCCTAAAACACTGATCAACTACTGTATGTACGATGTTCAGCCGGTAGCCGGAGAGGTTTGGACTTTCCCGCCCTTTGATGCGACATTGGTGGAAAAGCCGCCTTTTAAAAAGGTGGTTATAGCCCGAGGAGCTTTTAACAGCAAAGGGGGGTATCGGATGTGGCTCAATGCCCTGGAATCCATCATCGCTGTTGAGGGAAAACTACCGGTGAATATCATGTTTACGGCGGAAGGAGAGGAAGAACTGGGAAGTCCTCATTTAGAGCAGTTTATCCGTCAATATGAGGATCAATTGCGTCGGGCCGATGCGGTTCTCAATACGGGTCCTTCCCAGCAAATTGATGGGAGTATTCGAATGGCGATGGGTGCCAAAGGAATTTTCGAATTTGAGTTAGAATGCTCGGGCAGTCTCTGGGGCCGGGGCCCCAAGGAGTTTGATGTACATAGTAGTATGAAAGCTGCCGCAGATAGTCCTATCTGGCGCTTTATTCATGCCCTGGCTTCCTTGACTTCCGAAGATGGAAATACCGTACAAATAGAAGGTTTCTATGATAATGTTCTTCCCCCCTCAGAGGAAGATCTGGAACTCATCGATCAACTGGAAAAAACCTTCAATCCGGAAGTCTGGCAGCGCATGTTTAAAATCGATCATTGGATCGATGACCTCCAGGGGCGGGATCTGCTCATCAGGTTTCTTTACAGTCCTACCCTGAATATTCAAGGCATCTACGGAGGTCATATCGGCGCAGGTTCCAAAACCGTCCTTCCCCATAAGGTTGCCTGTAAGGCAGATATACGCCTGGTCCCTAAAATGACCGTTAATGAGGTGATGAGCAAGCTCAGAGCCCATTTGGACCGGCGAGGCTACAAGGATATCCTCATAAAACCCCTGGCTGGTTATTCTCCTGCTAAGGTCAGTTATAAAACGGCTATTGCCCAGGCCGTTATTCAAACCTATCGGAAGAACGGAATAGAACCCCAAATATGGCCTATCTCCGGCGGGAGCTGGCCTATGTACCTTTACTGTGGAGATCCCATCAACCTTCCTTATTGCAGTGGGGGTTTGGGACATGGTGGTAATGCCCATAGCCCGGATGAATATCTGGTTATCGAAGGAGATGGGAAGGTCGCAGGGATCGTCGAGGCAGAGAAGTCGTATGTGGATATTCTATATAACTATGCCGGCAGTTCTTAGGTTCTTTCTCAAGGGATAGATTAATCTCTGGATCCAGAAAAGGAGGAAATGATGCATCTTCAAGATTTTCACAAAGCAAATAGGTCTTATAACTGGCCGTTCGAGGTCAGACCCTTATCTCCGGTCCTTGGGGCTGAAATCGTTGGGATTACTCTCAGCGAGGGGATCAAGGAAGAGATATTCCCTGCCATCTACGAAGCCTTCCTCACCTACCAGGTCATTCTGTTCCGGGATGTAGACCTGCCCCCGGCGTTGCAGGTTCAGTTTGCCCGGAATTTTGGTGAAGTGCAGGTCCATGTGATGGATCAATATCATGGGTACAAGGACTATCCCGAGATCTATTTTCTTTCCAACCTGGACGAGGCCGGCAATCCCAGCGGGAAACATCCGGACAAGGGGACCCTGTACTGGCATACCGATGGGTCCTGGCGACGCCGCACCGGCCATGCTACGATTATGTACGCGGAGATCGTACCCTCCAGGGGTGGAGAGACCCATTTTTGCGATATGTACAGAGCTTACGAAGAATTAAGTGAGGAGATGAAGAAACGACTCCGCGGACTTCGGGCCGTCCATAGTTTGGACTTCTCGCGTACCCGTCGCCATGGGGAAGATCGGTTAACCGAAGAACAAAAAGCCCAAGTTCCCCCCGTAGACCACCCCATTATTCGTACCCACCCGGAGACGAAGCGTAAATGTATTTTTCTGGGAGATCATGCAGAGTTTATTCAGGGTATGAACTACGAAGAAGGTCGGGCCCTCATTGAAGAAGTCAATCGGCTTGCCACGCCTGATCATCTCGTCTACCGCCATAAATGGGAACCCAGACAGGTTCTCGTTTGGGATAATCGCTGTCTGTTACACCGGGCAACAGCCTATGATACGACCCGAGAGCGCCGGGTCATGCGCCGCTGTACGGTGATCGGAGACGAACCTTATTGAGGGATTGATCCAAGGTTTCATCCCTATCCGTTTAAACACACCGGCCAGTTATCCTTTACCATCCACCTTCCAAAGCGGTAAAGAATATAACCACTCTCAGGATCTACCCAAAAGCCACGGTTTATGCGTTTATAGTGAATAAAGGGATATTTCCAGTCCAGTAAGAAAAAATTATTGCGCCGGGTAATGACATGCTCCTCCCCGAAAATCTGAACCTTCTTCCTGTCAGGGGAATCTACCTTCTTTACCTGGAGCTTTTGTTTCAAATCCTTTAAAAGAGTTTTCCCTATAAAACCTTCCCGGTGGAAAAGCATGTCCTTAATGGCCTCGGTGAACTCATCATTGGAGTGCTCTTCCCACAAATCCAGCAATTCGTTAATCTCCGTAATGGTAAGTTCGTCGACCCGTATATGCAGGACGAGTTTCGGATCAATTCTCTCTAATCGATCTATCCAATCACTCATGGATCTTCCTTCATTCTTCCCCTGTGAACGGTAAACCCTGTAAAATGCCACCCCCGTTCACAAAAGAAGACATCCATCCCAAAGAATAGAAGATCTCCATCTGGTGATTACCCTTAGCAGGATTGCGATAAAGAGATATTCCCTTCATCTACCGAGAAGACACAAATAACCTTTAAAAGGTTATCGACTATTTCAAAAAGCTCCCTGGCCTCTTCGTTCCATTCAGACAGGGGTAAATCATCCAGTTCGTGCCATACCTCTCTGACTTCCTCAATGGTTCTATTTAAGGTTTTCTGTATCTGAATGGCCATTCTATTTCCGTTGCCGGCCAATTCTTCTAATCTCTGGCTTAACATTTTCAGGTCACTGGTTTTAAACTCCATATCTCTCCTTTTTATTTAATGATGAAACTACCTCCCGGCTCCTGGGGCTACCTTGCAGAGTAAGGGACTAAGTTAAGGGTTTAAACCCCGGAGGAGCAGTCTGTTGATAATTATAAAATTCCAACAATCCTCAAAGCCCTGTAAGGGCATTCTGTTTAACAGGATGCTCCTCACCGGGCCGGGGAGTTTTAAACCGGAATGGCGGGCGTTCCCGCCCGCACTCCCGCGTAATTGTAATAATTTAGCAGGTGTTACTTTCTAACAAAACACTTCCTAACCCCCCTACGCATCAAGCTAAGAAGGGGAAAAGCCTTACTCAACGGTCATGACCCGTTGGGTTGCCGCAAAGCATGAAAATCCGTAGGGCGATTTTCGTCAGAAATTGATACAGCTACCGCCTTCACTTACCACTTTCCAGGCTGATAAGTAATAGATTAAAATCCTCACAAACTTCTTGCTACTTTCCCGATGGATTTTTGTAACGCATTCACAATTCGATCGGCCTCCTCTTTTTTGAGGGATAAGGGAGGAGATAGGGCTACGACATTATTGTAATCCGTAACCGCCATGGCCATACGTCCTACGATAACCCCTTCCTCCCGGGCTTCCTTCAAGATCGTTCCGATGATTTTATCGTCTGCGGGGGTTTTGTTTTCATCCTTCACAATCTCGATTCCGGCCAGGAGCCCCTTGCCACGTACATCTCCTACGATAGGGAATTCCTTGAGCTGTTCCAACCCTTTTAGAAGATACGAGCCTACCTCCGCGGAGTTCTCCCAAAGTCGCTCTCGAAGAAGGATATCTAAATTGGCCAGGCCGGCTGCACAGGCTACCGGATGGCCCCCAAAGGTACTGACCTGACCGAACTCCAGTTCGGCTCCTGGACTTCCCAGAAATACATCGAACACTTCGGGAGTTGTAGCACAGGCTGCTAAAGGCAGATAAGCACTGCTAATTCCCTTAGCCAGGGTGATCATATCCGGTCTAATATTAAAGGCTTCTGAGGCAAAAAGGGTACCTGTTCGCCCAAATCCGGTAATTACTTCATCGGCAATCAACAATACCCCATGATCATCACAGATCTTCCTGAGTTTGGGGAAGTATTCAGGTGGGGGAACAATCACGCCTCCTCCTCCGATAATCGGTTCTGCAATAACCGCGGCAACAGATTCTTTCCCTTCATGTTGGATGATATTTCCAATCTCCTCGGCGCATTGAATATTACATGCCGGGTACTTGAGGTTAAGGGGACAACGGTAACAATAAGGGGGATGGGCATGGAGAAAACCGGGAACCAGAGGTTCAAATTTTCTCTTCCGCATTTTCTGTCCTGTGGCAGAGAGTGCACCCATGGTAAATCCATGATAACTTCGATATCGTGAGATGATTTTATAGCGATTTTCTCCCGGATATTTCTGCCGTCCGTATTGCCGGGCGATTTTGAGAGCCGTTTCCACCGCTTCCGATCCGCTATTAACGAAGAAAATCCGTTCTAGATCTCCGGGAAGGATAGAGGCAAGCTTTTCGGCTAAAAGCGCTGCCGGAACGTTGAGCTGGCTGAGTGGATAGTAGTTAAGCTGGTTCATCTGTCGATAAACCGCATCGGCTACCTCCTGCCGACCATACCCTATGTTAACGGCCCAGAGTCCAGAGAAGGCATCTAAATATTCATGACCCTCGGAATCTATCAAATAGCAGCCCTTTCCTTCTGTGATAACCAGGGGTTTTTGGGTTTCTAAAAGACTATGTTGGAGGAGGGGTTGCCAGAGATGCTTTCGGCTGATCTCCCGAATTCTTTCGGTATCTACAGATTGTAAGGAAGCAAGAAGAGTTCCGGATGGTTTTGAAGTCATAAATAAGATCTCCTTTTCAGTTAAATTAAAAAATAAGTAACCGGATCAAACTACTCAGCTTGATAACCCATAAAGACTGATTTGTCAAGGAAAACGAAGTCTTATCCTGTTCAAAATTTCCTCTTGTTGTACAGTGATTCAAAATCTCGGTAGGTTAATCGGCGTGGTCATGGAAGACAGTCCAACATCGGTCGAATCCCAGGGGTAAATATTCTCCTTTTACCTTTAAAGTAAAGAAGTTTGTTATTTCGACCAGGCCTTTATCGTTACATGGTGTAAAAGGACCCATTTATATTCCTTCTGGGATGGTGGGATGACATCAGCCACCACGTAAAACTCAAAGCGTTACACCTGCCTGGAGTTTATTTTTGAAGGTAAGGGTCGCAGGTGTATCAAACCATTGACGTTCTGTCTGGAACCCAGCTTGGTTTTCCAGGGCCAACTCAACACCCCAAAGAGGATCGGTCTGTGCCGGACCCGGTGCAACCTCGAAATTCATTTGCACCGTCTGCTCCCTGGGCGACCAGAGAATGCCTTTTATTCCTTGCTCGCTACCCCGACCTAGCCACAAAAAACTATGATTATTTAAAACCTCGATTCCCCACGGGGGTGTTTGGAGATAGGGATCAACACCGACCGTATCAGAAGTGATCAGCGCATAGTTGTCCGGTCCCACTTCGCTTGTACCCAAGAGTTCTAAGGACCCACTTATGGAAAGGTACAGGCCGAAAGACTTTTCCGCCGGAAATTGGGTCTTTAAGCTTTCAAGTTGTTGGATCCAAAAAGGATTGACTAACCTGGAAAGCGGTCCGGCTAAACTCACCAAATTATCACTGAGTAGATAGAGCGCCATCATGGCAAATTCTGACCAGGGATTTAGGGAGATTTGTCGAATATTGTTGGTTAGGATAGAGATAAATTAGAATCCCTAACCAGATGTCTTTTGTAAAGAACCAACCGAGTAAATAGAGTCCGACAAAACACATCAGTACTCTCAAACATCGTCCGTAGAAAGAACTCACCTTTCGCCTGAATAGATAATGCTCGATGGAATATGCCAGGATGGTCAGCCAGATCCATTTCAGGAATACAAGTATGTAACTTAAACTGCGTGCTAACTTATAACGCCCCTAGTTGATAGGATCGGGTAATAGAACGTAGTAGGGAATCTCTTCCAGATTCTTATTTTCTCGAGCCCACAGGAGTTCCATTCCATAGGCTCCTCCCCCCTGAAAATATTTAACCTGAATCGGATGTATTCCCGCCTTCAAGTAGATTTGCCCCTGGACTCTTTTTAATCCATGATTCCCCCCGTTATCCACTACTTGTTGATCTTCTACAGTGAGGTAAGCTCATGCAGCTGAGCCGGGCGCCGGAAAATCCGGCCGTTATCCACTACTTGTTGATCTTTTACGGTGAGGTAAGAGCCATCGTCTGAAGCCGTAGCAAAGGTATATTCAGATATTGGTTCAGCAGATAAACCGCTAAGGAGATAAGAAGCAGATATTTAAACCAGGTCTTCATATCTCTACGTTTGTAGAATTGAACTTTCTGGTTTCCGGGCCGGGGCTTTGATGATATCAGGTTAAGAGCAAATTAGTAGAGAGGCAATGTATCGTGTCACTATATAGTTCCATAGTGCCTTTCATGATTTATAATAAAAGAAAAGTTCCTTGAAATTGAGGTAAGGATACTGTACTGTATTATAAAAATAGAATCAAGAGGATTTACGGGAAATTGTTCACGATTAAAGGGGTGTAGAGATATGGAACAGGAGTGGCAGGATCAGACAAATCGGATGAAAGGATTTCATACTCAGGCGGTATCTGCCGGAGACCCTCCAGATCCGGCAACCGGATCCATTGGTCTCCCTATTTATCCGACGGTGATGTACGCTCAACCGGATATGGAGACCTTCAAAGAGGTCATTAGCGGTAAGAAAAAGGGCTTTTTCTATACCCGTGCCAGCAATCCTACCTTCCAGGCCGTCGAAGCTAAAATCGCGACCCTTGCCCAGGGAGAAAGGGCTTTAGTTTTTGCTTCTGGAATGGCCGCCATTACTTCTACCTTCCTGGCTTTGGTCAGTTCCGGAGATCATATTGTAGCTTTTCAAGATATTTATGGAGGAAGCTTTAACTTTCTTAAAAATGAGCTTCCCCGATTTCAGGTGGAGACTACTTTTGTTGAAACCGGGGATTTAAAAGCTCTGGAAGCCGCCCTTCGCCCTTCCACCCGAGTCATTTACTTTGAAACCCCTACGAATCCCATGTTGAAGGTGCTGGATATCGAAAAAATCGTTGAGATTGGAAAGAGGTATAAGATCCTTACCGTCATTGATAATACTTTTGCTTCACCTTTTAATCAGAAGCCTTTAAACATGGGAGTAGATATTGAAATTCATAGTGGTTCGAAGTATTTAGGAGGCCACAGTGATATTCTGGCCGGTGTCGTGATAGGAAGCCAGGAACTGATGAGCCGAATTCAGTATATTCGATATGTGTATGGGGGGATTCCGGATCCTCATACCGCCTGGTTACTGAATCGAGGGATTAAAACCTTAGGAGCCAGAATGGAACGTCATAATCAAAATGGCTTACAGGTCGCTCGATTTCTTCAAAACCATCCTAAGGTGCGGAAAGTTTTTTACCCGGGACTCGAAGATCACCCCCAACATGAAATCGCCCGGAAGCAGATGCGAGGATTTGGGGGAATGCTGAGTTTTGAAGTGTCCGGGGGTGCAGAAGCAGAAAAGGTTGTACGCCACTTAAAGCTCTTTCACTTAGCCGGTAGTTTGGGAGGAGTTGAGGGACTGGTCACTATTCCCGCGGCCACTTCTCATCGCCGGATGCCTAAGGAGGAGCGAGAGAAATTAGGTATTACCGAAGGACTTATCCGATTATCGGTGGGAATTGAAGATCTGGAAGATATCCTGGAAGATTTACGTCAGGCTTTAGAGTGGGCATAGAGTGGTTTTTGGAATTATCCTGTAAGGAGGTAAGAGTGGATAAAGTTCCTATATAAAATTGTTTCTAGAGGTGGGAGAGCCTGTCATTTGGATAAGTAAAAAATTTCCAATATAAGAACTTGACAAAGAAAAAAAATCTAATAAAACTAAAGTTGCATATGCATAACATATGCCTAAGAATTGGTAATACTGGGTCATAAGGAGTAAGGAGTAGAAAATTTTTTAGATCCTACTCCTGTGAACTGTCAGTTTAGAATTTGTGGAAATCCTCTGGGCGCCTTGGAGAATCGAATATATTTTATCTGATAAAAAAAGGGGTTGTCTATTTTGCACTGCATTGGCAGAAAAAGAAGATGAGGTCCATTACGTATTGTATCGGGGCCAGCATTCGTTTATCATGATGAACCTCTATCCTTATAATAATGGGCACTTGATGATCATTCCTTATCGACATGTGCCTTATCTTGCCGATTTAACTCAAGAGGAAATCTTGGATGTTTTCTCGGAGGTACAACGGTGCGAAACCATTCTCAGGAAAGCTTTTCACCCGGAAGGGTTTAATATGGGGATTAATATAGGAGCCGTTGCGGGGGCCGGAGTCAAAGATCATATCCATGTTCATATTGTTCCCCGATGGGGCGGAGACACCAACTATATGACTGTAATCGCGGAAGTACGGGTCATTCCAGAGCATATCAAATCTACCTATAAGACTTTGCTCCCTTATTTCCATCATGATCAAGTTTAAGGTATTAAAAGGATTATTTCTGTTTATTTTACTGGCTATGATAGCCATCAGCAGCTTTTATGTTTTCTCCTATCAGAGGGTTCCCGTGTCGCCGGTTAAAAGTAACCCATTAGATACCCATGCAGATATCGTTATTAACGATGTAGAGTTGACGGAGTCATCGGGAAATCAGCTTTTATGGAGTCTAACCGCCAGGACCGCAGAAATTTTTAATGATCAAAAGGAAACCCGATTGAGTGACGTCCATGCACGATTCTTTGATGACCAGGGTAAGGCATTAAGCCTTACGGGAAAGGAAGGATTAAAATCGGATATTACAAAAACCGTTACGATTACCGGAAATGTGGTTGCCGTAAATGAGGACGGGGTTAAATTACAGGCCCATCAGTTGGTCTATGATACCACCACGGGACTTATTTCTTCTAAAGATCCGGTAACTCTTGAAAAAGGACGTACGATTACAACCGGAGAAGCCTTTGAGGCTAAAGTGGATGCCAAGGCCTTTAAATTTGGGCGTAATGTCAAAACGATCATTTTATCCCAGGATGAAAACAGTTCGAGTTTTAATATAAATGGGTCAACCGGGGATGGGCGTTTTGTGGGGATAACCGATTAACTGCCTTTATTTAAGGCAGATTAATTTAGAACTTTAAAGGGGGGAAGTTATGAAAAAGCTGGAGAGATGGTTTATAGGATTCGTGATACTGGGAGTCTGTTTAGCCCTATCGCCATCCGTTCAATCTCAAGACCAGTCTCAAGAGCCCGCCAAGACCGAGAAAAAAGATGAAAAATTGCAAGACAAGATGAAAAAAAGTCGTGGGCCTACTGAAATTACGGCGGATGAACTTGAAATCGATAATAACAAGAAGATTGCCATTTATACCGGTAATGTGGTTGTCAGTCAGGATCAGACCCATATTTTTACCGATAAACTCATCGTTTATGCCAATGACCAGGAAAAACTAGAGAAGGCTGTGGCCGTTGGAGATTGTCGACTGGTTCGAGAGACTATCACAGCAACGGGAGACACCTGTACTTATTATGATGCGGAGCAAAAGCTGGAGGTGGAGGGAAATGCCAAGGCCTGGCAGGTGGATAATACGTTAACCGGTAACCGTTTGATTGCTTATCTGGATAGAGATGTCTTAGAGGCTTTTGGGGATGACAAACCTGAACGTGTGGTCATGACGCTTCATCCGAAGAAAGAATCCGAATCCAAATCGGCTGAGAAAACTTCAGATGGCGGGCCAAACAAGGGATCCCCATCCGAGAAGGTTGAGAAAACTTCAAGTTCCAAGCCGAGTTCCTTGAAGGAGAGTTTTAAGGGAGATGTTCCCATTGTAATTACGGCCGATAAGGTTGTCTTAGATAATGTGAACCGTACTGCCACTTATATTGGAAATGTAGTTGCCGTGAAGGCGACAACCGAGTTAAGGGCTGAGAAAATGATTGCCTATGCCCGGGCAGAAAAGGATGAGCTTTTAAAGATAGAAGTATTTGATAATGTTCGTATTGCGAAGGATAATATGTTATTTACCGGCGATCGCGGTACGTACTATGATGATACCCAGCGAGCCGTTCTTGAAGGTTTAGACGGAAACAAAGCACGGGCAGAAGACAGGGTCAAGAAAAATACCTTAGAAGCCCCAATTATAGAGGCTTTTCTGGCCGTGGATAAATATGTTGCAAAGGGTGGTCCGGCTACCACCACGACGGCTGCTAAAAAGAGTCGTGTTAAAACGGTTCTCCCGGGAGATCAAAATACGGGAGCTGATAACAAATCCAAATCAGAGGAAAAAAAAAGCGAAAAAACTGAGGTAGAGTCCCCCATTAAGGCAACCCTTTATCCTGGGGGGCAGAAGCCGTAGAGCAGAAAAGTAAGAGAGTGTAAGAGTGTGGAGGTATGATACTCCCATACTCCCACACTCTCCTACTTCCCTACTCGGTTGTGATTGAGTTGCGTGCGGAGAATCTTCAGAAAAGTTACAAAGGCCGGAAGGTGGTAAATAGGGTTAGTTTGAGCGTTCGGCAAGGGGAAGTCGTTGGATTGTTGGGACCTAATGGGGCGGGTAAAACGACTACCTTTTATATGCTCATTGGGCTCATACGACCTGAAGAGGGACGGGTGTACTTAGGGGAGGAAGATATTACCGAGTATCCCATGTATATGCGGGCACGCAAGGGATTAGGTTATTTACCCCAGGAAGCTTCTGTATTTCGGAAATTAACCGTTGAAGAAAATATTTTAGCCATTTTGGAAACCCTCAATCTTACAGCTACCGAGCGTAAAGAACGGCTGGACGCTTTGTTAAACGAACTCGATATTGCAAGGGTCCGATATAACAAAGCGTATACGCTCTCCGGCGGAGAGCGTCGGCGGGTTGAGATTACCAGAGCGTTGGTTACTTCTCCCTCTTTTATTCTGTTAGATGAACCTTTTGCCGGCATTGATCCCAAGGCGGTAGCAGATATTCAAGATATCATCGCCCAACTGGCTTATCGAGGAATTGGGGTTTTAATTACAGATCATAATGTTCGTGAGACTTTGAAGACTACGGACCGGGCTTATATTCTAACTGATGGGGAAATACGTTTTTCAGGGACTCCTTTAGAACTGGCTTTTAATAAAAAGGCTAAGGAGCTTTATTTGGGAGAGGATTTTGTATTGTAGTTTTGAGATTTCATCATTTGAGGCTTAAGGTAAAAGATTCTTTACCTTGAGCTTTGAATATAGAAGTTGGAGTAGTTTAGGGCTATGATAATGGATACTAGACTCAATCTCAAAATGACTCAGCGTCTTGTCATGACGCCCATGTTACAGCAGGCTATTAAACTGCTGCAGATGTCCGCATTAGAACTGAAGGAGATGATTGAGCAGGAAGTTATCGAGAATCCTTTATTGGAAGTTTCTTTAGAGGATGAACCGGATCAAGAAAAGATAGGTATCGAGGAAATCGAACGAGAACTAGACGGTGAGTCGCCTATTCAGATTGAGAATCCCCCTCCCACCTGGGAGGAGCCCATGGAAACAGAACCCGAGGAAAAAAAATCATCGGATTTGGTTAATTGGGAAGATTATTTTGAAGATAATCCTAGCGGGTTAGGAGAATTTACGGAGTGGGATCCCGATAGCGAAGGACCTTCTTATGAAAACATCCTGACCAAATCCTCCTCCCTCATTGACCACCTGATATGGCAACTTCAACTGACTACTTCCAGTGAAGAAGAACTGCGAATCGGTATGCTTATTATCGGTAATATAGAAGAAGACGGATATTTGCGAACGCCTTTGGAAGAAATCGCCCAGGAGGCCCGGTGTCGGGTAGAAGATGTGGAAAGGGTTTTAGGAAAAATTCAGAATTTTGATCCGGCCGGAGTTGGAGCCAGGGACTATAGGGAGTGTTTTCTGATTCAGATCCGGCACCTCAAGCTGCAAAATACCGTTATCGAAAAAATTATCCAGGAAAACTTGCTGGAACCTCTGGTAAGAGGGAAATATCAAGAACTGGCCACTAAATTTAATACCACGGTCGAAGATATTAAACTGGCTCATAAAATTCTTAAAAAGCTAAATCCCAAGCCTGGGTTGGAATATTCTGATGAAAAAACCCGATACATTATTCCCGATTTATACGTGTATAAAATGGGATCAGAATACGAAGTGGTTTTGAATGAAGAAGACATCCCCCGCTTACGAATCAATAACCTTTACAAAAGCATCCTTCGACACAACAATGCCGAAGTTTCCGAATCCACCCGACAATATGTAGAACAAAAGCTGCGATCTGCTATCTGGCTCATTCGAAGCATTGAACAACGTAAACGAACCATTTATAAAGTCGGTAAGAGTATCATTAAATTTCAAAGCGAGTTCCTGGATCATGGAATAAGCCATTTAAAACCTCTCGTATTACGTGATGTAGCCGAAGATATTTCTATGCACGAATCCACCGTCAGTCGGGTGACAACTAATAAATACATGCATACGCCGAGGGGAATCTTTGAACTTAAATTCTTCTTCCATAGTGGGCTAAGTCGTACTTCCGGTAATGATATTTCCTCTATTGCAGTAAAAGAAAAAATAAAGAACATTATTCTAAATGAAGATACGGCTAATCCCTATAGTGATAAGGAAATTCTGGATCTTTTAAAGAAAGATGGCATTGAAATAGCCCGAAGAACCATCGCTAAGTACCGGGAAGATCTAAATATTCCCTCTTCAGTTAAACGAAAACGTAAAACCTCCTAAGTAATGAGTGATGGGTAAGGCGTTTTTCTTTTCACCCCTCTCCACCCCATTCATCGCTTATTCCTCCTCACACTCGCCACTCATTACGTAAGGATCCATGACCCATCGGAGGAGGGAAATCTATGCAAATTAACATTACAGGCCGGCACCTGGAAATTACAAATGCACTTCGAGAGTATGTAACAACCAAGATTGAGAAACTGGGGAAGTATCTCAATATCGTTGAAGCCCACATCATACTCTCCGTAGAGAAATATCGACATACGGCCGAGGTAACCTTACAGGCCAGGAGAACAAAAATCCATGGCCAGGAAGAAACCGGAGATATGTATCAAGCCATCGATATTGCCATAGATAAAATTGAAAAACAAATCAAGAAACGGAAAGGGAAAATCATCTCTCGTAAGTCAAAAAAGTCTCCTAAAAACCTAGGCGAGGTGGTTCAATCTATTTCTGAATCTGTTCAATTTGAATCGGAAGAAGAACCTACTTTTTCTCCTCGGGTAATTCGAACGGAAAAGTTCGCCGTAAAACCCATGTCTCTGGAAGAAGCAACCCTCCAAATGAGACTTTCTCAGGACGGTTTTCTGGTCTTTCTTAACCATGAAACAAACCAAATTAATGTCCTATATAGAAGAGATGATGGCAATTATGGCTTGATTGAACCCACTTTCCAGTAAAGCATAAAACGTAAAACGTAAAATGTAAAACGTTGAGCCGGAAAGATAGTTCCTTACGTTTTATACTTTGCGTTTTACGTTGTAGGATGAAATTAACGGATATTCTCGATGAAGAAGCTATTCTACCGGATGTTCAGGCTACAAATAAGCTTGAGGTTTTGGAGGTATTAACGGAAGCAGCTTTACAGCGAGTACCCTATGTAGATAAGCAGAGTGTTTTAAATAGTTTGATAGAAAGGGAAAAGCTGGGAAGTACAGGTATTGGAGAGGGTATTGCTATTCCCCATGGAAAATCCAGAGGACTTAAAGAAACCCGGGCTGCTTTCGGGCGTTGTTTAAAAGGGGTTGATTTTGAGGCCTTAGATGGACAACCCGTCTATTTATTCTTTTTATTGTTAGTTCCGGATAATTCTGCAGGGGTTCATTTAAAAATTCTGGCGCGAATTTCCCGCCTCTTTAAAAATTCTGAAGTTCGATCGGCTCTTATTCAAGCTAAAACAAAAAAAGAGATCTATGATATTATTGCTAAAGAAGATGCAAAGTACTAAGGAGCCGGGGGTTGGAGGTGTGGAGGTGTGGGAGTAGAGACCCCCATACTCCCATACTTCCATACTTTCTTATTTCCTAAAGTGAGTACCGAAGGCAGTATCAGTGTTCGTGAGTTAAAAGAAGGGTTAAAGCTTCTTCAGTTCGAGATTCTGGCCGGAGAGGAGGGGCTTGAAAATAGAATCAGTCACTACCGAATCCAAAAACCCGGACTTGCCTTTGCCGGTTTTCTTAAGCACGTACATCCCAATAGGGTTCAGATCTTAGGAGAAACGGAGATTACCTACCTCTTTGAACTACCCAGCGAGGAGCGAAAGAAAAGGATTAGCGACTTCATGAATATGACCATCTCTTGCATCGTCGTTACAAAGGGCCAGGAAGTACCCAAAGAACTTCTAGAGGAGGCTAATAGGGCCCGTGTTCCTACGCTGCGGACTTCTATGACCAGTGCAGCCTGCATTAATGAAATCAATGCTTTTCTAGAATACCGTCTGGCTTCTTCTATAAGTATGCATGGAGTCTTGGTGGATGTTTACGGGGCCGGAGTGCTCATGTTGGGAGACAGTGGGATCGGTAAAAGCGAATGTGCCTTAGACCTGGTTGTAAGAGGACATCGTTTGGTGGCAGATGATGTGGTTTTTATCAAGCGAATCTTCCCCAATAAGCTCATCGGAATGGCCTCGGAATTGCTTCAGGACTTGATGGAAGTCCGAGGATTAGGTATTATTAATATTAAAGATCTCTTTGGGATTGCCTCCGTAGCACACCAAAAAGAGATAAATTTAGTTATTAAGTTTGTGGAGTGGAAATCTTCCCTCGAATATGAACGGCTAGGTCTTACGGAAAAAAAATTAAGTATTTTAAATGTAAATTTACCTTATATTGAAATGCCGGTAGGTCCTGGACGGAATATGGCCATGATTGTAGAGGTTGCGGCAAGGAACCAGCTTTTAAAGGAAATGGGTTTTGATTCGGCCAAAGATCTTAATGACAAACTTAATAAAAAACTTAGAAATCAATAATCTATTCTATAACGAGTTATCCGTTGTCCGTTGGCTGTTGCAAGTTTGGAGTAGCGACCTTAATTTCGCTTGCTTGTTTGCAGCAACTCAGGCCTATCGAAAGTTTATCAGAGGGCCTTTATGATAACAACGGACAGCGGACAATAATTGATAATGATTGGTGCTGTCGTTGTAGCACACGGTCAGTTTGCTCAAGAACTTGTTCATGCTGCTGAAATGATTGTAGGTCCATTAACCCGTGTTAGATCGGTCTCCATTGATGTAAATGATGGGGTTAATTCGGCAAGGGAGAGAATTCGGAAAGCTATCAAGGAAGTAGATGATGGGTCTGGCGTTTTGGTTTTTACAGACATGTTTGGAGGTACCCCCTCTAATATCAGTCTATCCTTCCTCGATGAGTTGCATGTTGAAGTGATTACCGGAGTTAATCTGCCCATGCTGTTAAAACTCGCTACAACAAACAACGGCACAATTTCCCTTAAAGAGCTTGCAAGTGCTGTAAAAAAGACGGGTCAGAATAGTATCCATGTCGCCAGTGAATTCCTCCACCGTTAACTCAATCGGAGGAAGGATAAAGGATGAAGGATACAACCAACGCAAAAATACCGGAAAGACGGTTTTTATCCTTCGTCCTTCTCTTTTTATCCTTTAAAAGATGTCTTTGGAGTTGGTACGTGTCGATGCTCGATTAATTCACGGACAGGTAATCTGTGGTTGGCTACCTTATGTGAAGGGAACTTCGATTATCATCGCCAATGATGCCGTATCTCAGAACCCATCGATCCAGACTATTATGCGTTTAAGCTTACCGGAAGGGGTCTGTTTTCGTGCCTCTCCGATTTCTGAAATAGTCGACTTACTTAACCAAAAAGAATTTAAACAAGAAAAAATCCTTTTGCTTTTTAGCAACCTCCGGGATCTGCAATGTGCTGTACAAGCAGGATTGGCTATCAAATCCCTTAATATTGGCATTACCGAGCAGGTACCTCAAAGTATCCCCCTCACCAAGACCGTCTTCGTAACGCCGGAGGAGTTGGAGTTTCTTGAGCAATTGGCCGATTGTGGCGTTGATATCGATTTAAGAATGGTGCCGGTAGATCATCCGGCAAGTTTTCAAAAAGTATTGGCTAAGGTAAAAAATGTTACTCACTAGTGTTACAGATATTTTAATGATCAGTGTGGTAGGAGGCCTGTTATCCCTGGATAGTGTTGCTGTTTTTCAGGTTATGCTTTCTCAACCCCTTATAGCAGCTACTTTGATAGGTCTGTTATTGGATAATCCCCAGCTTGGCCTTCTCACGGGGGCTTTACTTCAACTTCTATGGATCTCCTACGTTCCAGCGGGAGCCGTAGTACCCTCCGATAATTCCATTTTGGCCTGTATTTGCTCAGGTACGGCTATTCTTAGCCTCCATTTCTGGAGCCCGGCCGTTGCCGTTCTATTTAGTCTGGTCCTGGTGGTAATGTTTGCACCGGCTACCGTCTGGGCGGATGTTTGGGTCAGACAACTGAATAATCAGTTGGCTTTATCCGCCGATATCAGTGTTCTGCAAGGCCATCTCGGTGCGGTTACTCTCAAACATCTCAGTGGTATTCTCATTTTCTTCCTTAAAGGTTTTACCTTGATCCTGATCGGAACTACCTTGATTCTTTTACTGGAAAAAGGTCTCTTATACTTGAGCACCCAGATTTCTTTTTTTACCTCTCCGGGCTTTGTCAGATTCGCCGGGGTGTTTAATAGCTTATTTCTCACCATAGGTGTGGGGTCAGCCCTTCACTTGCTGAAGATACCCGGTGGATTAAGTAATTTTTTCATCGCATTTTTTCTCTGTTTGTTTTTGGTCGAGGGTTTAAAGTTACCCCCAGAAATGGGTTTAGTGGTAGCCATAGGAGTTCCTTTACTTAAAATCCGGAGAACCTGGAAGGGTAAACAGCAGTAACAGTTCTTATCCCTTATTTCCCCTGACCAGGTTAAACCTATGCAAGAACGGATAAACCGATGGGATTTAGTTAAAATTATTTTGAGATCTTTTTTTCTTCAGGCATCCTGGAGTTTTCAGCGTATGCAAAGCTTAGGTTTTGTTTTTGCACTGGCTCCTATCCTTCAAAAACTTTATACTTCCCCTGAAGAGAGGGTGCGAAGTTTTTTACGCCATTTAAGGTTCTTTAATACCCATCCTTATTTTGCATCTTTTATCCTGGGGGCCGTAGCACAAATGGAAGAAAAACGTGCTCAAACCGGGCGTCCCACAGAAGAAGAAATTATCTCCTTTAAAACGATGACCTCTGGACCTTACGCAGCCATTGGGGATGCTTTCTTCTGGGGAGCCCTAAGGCCCTTTGTAGCAGCTTTAGGTCTGACCTGTATTGTCCTGGGGGGTCGCATCGCGTTCCTGGGCCCTGTGGTATTTTTTATCGTTTATAATCTGTTTCACCTGCAGGTTCGTGTCATGGGAGTTATCTGGGGATATTCCCAGGAAGACTTAGCCGCAAAGAAAATTGAGCAACTGAATTTAACAGGTCTAGCCAAGATTTTCAAACAAATAGCCCTGCCCATTTTAGGGGGTATGACTGCCTTACAATTGAACACTAAGGATGTTTTTCTGGAGGATCATCAGTTTATCCTTAAACTCTGTTCCCTTATTTTGATTTTATTCTTTAGTAGATTGAGCCGCCAGGGATGGTCCATATACTGGCAAGTAGCTATCGTAGGTCTGACCAGTATAATCCTTGCATATGGCTTATGAAGCAAAAGCGTACGGCTGAAATTAAAAATGAACTGGGTTTACATGCGAGGGCTGCAGCGATGCTTGTAAAAACTTCCAATAAATATAAAGCAAAACTTATTCTGACCAAAGATGATCAACAGGTGAATGGAAAGAGTATTATGGGGGTTCTTACTTTAGCTGCAGCAAAAGGTTCGCAGATCACTTTAGAGGCAGAAGGGGAAGATGCCTCTGAAATGTTAGAAGAACTGACCCGACTCATAGAAAATGGATTTGGGGAGAAATAAACCATGTTCAAGGGTATCGGCGTAGCGCCAGGAATCGTTATAGGAAGAGCTTTCCGTTTAGATCATCCAGAGTTGGAGATTAACCCATCCTGGATCCGAAACTCTGAAGTAGAGGAGGAAACGGATCGTTTTCGAAAGGCAGTAGAACGGGCAAAAGCTGATTTAGAGGAAGTTAAAAAGAAACTGGAAGGTCAGGATAACGAACAGGCTAAAATCATTGAGGTCCACCTGATGCTTCTGGAAGACAGTACCCTCGTGGGGGAGACTGTCAATTATATCAAAAAATACAAGGTGTCTGCCGAGTGGGCATTAAAACAGGTGATTGATCGATTCAAGGCAAATCTTGCTAATGCGGAAACGGAGTATCTGCGAGAACGTCAAATGGACATAACCCATGTAGGAAACAGCATTCTAAGAAACCTCATCGGTTATGAGGAGAATCCTCTGGATAATCTAAAAGAAGATGTCATTGTCGTTGCCTATGACCTCTCTCCTTCGGATACCGTACAAATGTCCAAAGAACGGGTTATCGGCTTTGTAACCGATGTTGGAAGCAAAACCTCCCACAGTGCGATCATGGCACATTCTTTGGGAATTCCGGCTGTGGTAGGGGTAGCCGGCTTATATGCGTCTGTGGATACCGGAGATCTACTCATTGTGGATGGGACGGAAGGGATTGTGATTGTCAATCCTTCTTCGGATGTTCTCGAAGTTTACTTGGAAAAACAACGACAGTATGATTATGAAATTAACGAACTTTTAAGATTAAAGGACCTCCCGGCTTTGACCCTGGATGTTCAAAAAGTCTCTCTCCTGGCCAATGTAGAATTGTTAAAAGAAATCGATCTGGCCCTTAAATATGGTGCCGAGGGAATAGGGTTATATCGTACGGAGTTTCTCTACCTGAACCGCCACGACCTCCCCTCTGAAGAAGAGCACTTCCAGGTTTATAAAACCCTGGCAGAGCGCATAGCTCCTAATCCGGCTACTATCCGTACCATCGATCTGGGTGGGGAAAAAGTTTTATCTCCGCTGGATATCGCCGGAGAAAAGAATCCCGTACTCGGACTACGGGCTATTCGACTCTGCCTGACCCATAAGGATCTTTTTAAAACCCAACTACGAGCCATTTTGAGGGCTAGTCAATACGGTAAACTTCAGATCATGTATCCTATGATTTCTGGCGTAGACGAACTCAAAAAAGCCAATGCAATTCTCGACGAAGTTAAGGAAGAGTTGGATCAAGAAGGGATTCCCTACGATAAAAATATCCCGGTAGGAATCATGGTGGAAGTTCCCTCGGCTGCCATTATTGCAGACTTCCTGGCCAAGGAAGTGGATTTCTTTAGTATTGGAACCAATGATCTCATCCAGTATTGCCTGGCCATAGATCGAGAAAATGAGAAAGTAGCCTACCTGTACGAACCTTATCATCCTTCCATTTTAAGGCTCCTTGCCCATATTATTAAGGCAGGTCACGAAGAAAATATCCCGGTAAGCATGTGTGGAGAAATGGCCGGAGATCCTAAATATACCATCATCTTACTGGGATTGGGATTGGATAGCTTCAGTATGAATGCGGACTCCCTTTTAAAGGTTAAAAAAGTCATCCGCTCCGTCACCCTTTCCCAGGCCGAAAAGGTGGCCAAGGAGGTTCTATCCTTTACCACCTCCAGCGAAATTCAACAGTACCTCAACGAATGGATGATGAAACACTTCCCGGATCTGATCCGCTAAGATAGCCCTTTTTTAATAGCTTCCTGAATCTTCCTCATCTCCTCCTCTGGATAGCGATTTCTTGGAAATCCTATCCGGAGCCCATCTCCTCGAAACCGGGGAAGGATATGAAAATGAGCATGGGGAACCTCTTGCCCGGCACTACGACCGTTATTCATAACCAGATTAAATCCCTCTGCCCCCATAGCCTTTATGACTCCCGCTCCAACCTTCTGAGTGGTCAAAATCAAATCTTTTAAACCCTCTGCCGGGATATCTAACAAGCTTTCATAATGGTCCTTAAGAATAACCAACGTATGACCCCGGTGAATCGGGAGATGATCTAAAAACCCCAGAGTCTTGTCATCCTCATAAACGATATAGGCCGGGGTCTCTTTTGCAACAATTCGACAGAAAACACACCCCATCATTGGTTTCTAATCCCTCTTTATACAAATGATTAAGTACTCAAAGTAAAGTATTACCTTCCATCCTTTTCTGTAAATAAGAAGATGTCTATATTTTTACTCTGACCTTGTATCCCCATTGCTCTTTGCGATGATCGATCTAGAATTCTACATTCTAAATGGACCCAGATGCCCTTTTGAACTTCAGCCGTTGAAATTTAATTTTCTTAACCGTATATTAGTAAGCTAATATGCTTAGTCAGGTAACAGACATACGATCGGTAGAAAAGTAGGAGGCATTTTAAAACTATTATGCAACGGATTATCAATATTGGAATTATTGCCCACGTAGATCATGGTAAGACGACCTTAGTGGATCATCTTTTAAGACAGAGTGGAGCTTTCCGGGCCAATGAACCGGTTGTTGAATGTATCATGGATTCCAACGAACTGGAACGGGAACGGGGTATTACGATTTTCTCTAAAAATGCTGCGATTTCCTACAAGGGAGTCAAGATTAATATTGTAGATACCCCGGGTCATGCGGATTTTGGTTCGGAAGTGGAGCGGATTCTGAAAACAGTCGATTCGGTTTTACTCCTTGTAGATGCCGCAGAGGGTCCCATGCCTCAAACGAAGTTCGTTTTGAAAAAATCTTTGGAGTTGGGATTACGGCCCATCGTTGTGATCAATAAAATTGACCGAAAAGATCAGCGAGCCCATCACGTGGTGAATCTGGTATTTGAACTTTTTATGGAACTGGGAGCCACCGATGAACAACTGGATTTTCCGATCCTTTATGCTATTGCCCGGCAGGGGATTGCAAAACGAAGTCTGGAAGAAGAAGGTAAAGATTTAGGTCCCCTCTTTGAAACTATTTTGGCCCATGTGCCGTCTTATACCGATAAAACTGATCTTCCTTTACAGATTCAAATTACCAGCCTGGATTACGATGATTATATGGGACGGATTGGAATCGGACGCATCTATCAGGGAAAAGTCAAAAGACAGACCCCTGTAGTGGTGTGTAAACGGGATGGAAGGATAGGGCCTGCAAAAATAAACAGGCTTTTTGTCTTTGAGGGGCTTAAGCGAAAAGAGGTGGAAGAAGCTCCCTGCGGAGATATTGTAGCCATTGCGGGAATCGAAGGGATTACCATTGGAGAAACCATCTGCCTGCCGGAAGCTCCACGACCCCTGCCCCCATTAAAAATCGGAGAACCTACCCTGACCATGAACTTCCTGGTCAATGACTCACCTTTTGCCGGAAAAGAGGGGAGATTCGTAACCAACCGTCAGCTTAAGGAACGGCTGGAGCGGGAGGTGCAGACCAACATCGGTCTTAGGGTCGAATCCTTAGGAGGTGTGGAGGGATACAAGGTTTCCGGACGGGGTGAGCTCCATCTATCCATTTTGTTGGAGACGATGCGGCGGGAAGGATATGAAGTTCAAGTCTCCCGACCGGAAGTAATTACCAGGGAAATCAATGGGGTCATTATGGAGCCCATTGAACAGCTTGTGGTTACCGTTCCCGATCCTTATGCCAGAACCGTCATCGAAAAGTTGGGGCTTCGTAAAGGGGAGATGCAAGGGATGCGCTCGGAGCACGGAGTAACAGTCCTAGAATACTTGATCCCAACCCGAGGTCTACTGGGATATTACACCGAGTTCATGATGGATACCAAAGGAGAAGGATTGCTGGACCATTCTTTCTCTCACTATGAACCGTTTAAAGGAAAACTGGTCAGACGTCCTAATGGAGTCCTTATCTCGGGTGAAACCGGTATAACGGTTGCCTATGCCCTCTGGAACCTCCAGGAGCGTGGAGTCCTGTTCCTGGGACCCGGTGTACCAGTGTACGAAGGAATGATCATCGGACAGAACTCCAGGGAACAGGATATGACTGTTAATCCCTGCAAAGAAAAGCGCCTGACCAATATGCGATCTTCTACCGCCGATGAGGCTATTCGACTTATCCCACCCCGAACTTTAACCCTGGAACAGGCTTTGGAGTTCATCGAACAGGATGAACTGGTAGAAGTGACTCCTAAGAGTATCCGATTACGGAAGAAATATCTCACAGAACAAGAACGAAGAAGGAATCGCTGATTTTTATTTTTTATATTCGCCTCTCATAAACCCTAAACCCTTTTAAAACCCAAAAAAGGAGGTACTCCTATGAAACTCTCGGTTAAAAGTTCATTTAAGGTCCTTTCCTTTCCTTTATTTTTTACGTTCCTAGTGGGATTTTTACTTTTCCAGAATCCAGCTCAAACCCTGGCTGCGGAATCCTCAGGGGCTAATGTTTTGTTTATTCTGGATGCTTCAGGGAGTATGTGGGCCAAGGTCGAAAATAAAGAGAAAATAACCATTGCCAAGGAAGTTATGATCAATTTGATTCGGGAACTTCCGGAGGGGGTGAACGTGGGATTGGAAGTATATGGACACCGGAAGAAAGGGGACTGTAACGATATTGAAGTGCTGGTGCCTGTAGGGAAAGGAGACAAAAATGCTTTAATTAAGCAGATTCAATCCATTCAACCTAAAGGGGAGACCCCTATTACCGGATCACTGGAAATGGCCGGAGAATTGCTTAAAAGTACCGAAGGAGAAACCACCGTAGTCCTGGTGAGTGATGGTCAGGAAACCTGTAAAGGGGATCCCTGTGCCCTGGTCAAAGCTTTGAAGGAAAAGGGAATTAAGGTTCAAATCCACGTGGTTGGCTTTGGTGTAACCGAGCAGGAAAAGCAGCAATTGACATGTATTGCAGAAGCCGGAGGTGGAAAATACTTTACCGCGCAGAATGCGAACCAGTTGAAGAGAGCTTTGACCGAGGTTAAAAAGCAGGTCATAGAAAAAGCGGAGATTAAAACCGAGCTTAAAGAGAAGCCTAAAGAAAAAAAGGTTATCAAGCTTTCCGTTGGGGTTATCAAACTCCCCAATTTAGAAAACCGAACGGTGGAGGTTTACAGCCAGGAATCAAATAAATGGCTGGGAAATATCTCATCGAAGGAAAAGATGCTTGAAGTCCCTCCGGGTACTTACAAACTCAAATTTGGTAATTATTATCTGGAAGGGATCGAAGTTAAAACAGAACCCATAGAGATATGGTTGGGTTCTATCCAGATACCTAATTTAAGCGGTCGTATCATCGAGGTGTACGAACAACAGTCCAACGATTGGCTGGGGAATATTTCGCCTGAGGAGAAAACCCTGCAAGTACCGGCCGGCACCTATAAACTTAAATTCTCCAATCATTCTGTGGAAGGGGTTAAGGTGGAAGCCGATAAACCTGTAGAAATCCTGCTGGGTGCCATTAGCTTGCCCGGTTTAAGTGGACGGATTGTTGAAGTCTACGACCAACAATCTAACAATTGGGCCGGAAATATCTCTCCGAAGGAAAAAATTCTGTGGGTACCGGCCGGTACTTATAAACTTAAATTTGCCAGTTACTATCTGGAGGGTATTGAAGTGGGGACCGGTAAATCCACAGAAATTCAGTTGGGATCCATTAGTATGCCCAACCTGAGTGAACGTATCGTTGAGGTCTACGACCAGCAATCTGATAGTTGGATAGGAAATATCTCTCCCAAGGAGAAAGCCCTGGAAGTACCGCCGGGTACCTATAAACTCAAGTTCGGTAATCACTTTGTAGAAAACATTGCTGTTGAAGCCGGACAGCAAGTCTCTGTGGAACAGTAAGTCAGGTTTTTGGAAGTGGATTCTTCGGAATGTTTATAACAGGTGTGGCTTCAAAGCCCAGCCCTTGCAAGCTTTATGAAAAAGCCCTCTTCTCCCCAGAGGGCTTTTTTATCAACCTGGTATAAAGATTGCTAAATTTTTTATAAAAAAACTACCTTAAATACAATAACTAATTTATATTAGTATAAAGGTTCCTTCATTTAGATTCATTCCTGATTTTATGATGATTTTCTATATAGTGTATGTAGTGGTCTTGTATCTTTATTCCTCCTCTGATGGGTATGCAATTGCTCAATCAAAGCCGGATAGTTCTGCCAGGAATTCGGATTTCAGAGCAGACGAATTGATTGCGGATCAATATGTAGAGGAAGGTAAGCTCGATGAAGCCATTGCTCTGTATAAAAAACTTCTTTTGAAGAATCCTTCATCAGGCCGTATTCATTACCGTTTGGGGTATGCCTATGGGTTAAAGAATTTATATGACGAGGAAATAGCCGAATATAAAAAGGCCATTAAGATGGGATATAAAGAGGAAGAAGTGTTTTATCGTCTGGGCCTGGCTTATATAGACTCTGAAACCAATTATGCAGAAGCCGTTAAAGCTTTTAATAAAGTCCTTCAACTGAACCCTCGGCATGCCGAGGCTTATTTTAATCTAGGATTAAGTTATTTGAATCTTGGTAATTATTCTAAAGCGAAAGAAGCCCTTTTGAAAGCCATTGAGCTTAACCCGTCCAATCTAGAAGCCTATAACATACTGGGAGTTGTTTATGCCCTTACCGGCCAGCCTGATAAAGCCCAGGCAACCTGGCTGGAAATTCTCAAGCAAGACCCCTCCAATCAACCGGCTCTGCTCAACCTGGAAACATTGGAAAAAAATAAGCTTGAACAAAAATCGACGACCACTCCTCAAAAAATCATAGAAGCCTCTAAGAAAACGCCTCCATCTCCAAAGGAAAAGTAGAAAGCGCTTTCTGTTCAACAGGAACGAAGTTTCAAGGGATCCGATCCCCGGTTCCTTTACATACAGCCTATTGCATAGAATGTGCAGCAACTTTCTCGGGCTCTTTAATGAGATCTTGTAAATCTTGAAGCCACTTCCTGAAATCTTCCCCATTTTCCGGTTTAGCACCTGTTTCTTTGTACTGCTTGAGGGCTTCTTTAAACAGGTTGGTGGTGTATTCATAACGAAGTCCGATGACACCAACTCTATAGGCAATCCTGTCAAACTCGGCCTGATTGTTTATCTGATCCACGTCATAGGCCAATCGACTTAGAGCCGCTTTAAAAGCCGGCCAGGGAATCTCCTTCTTAATACTTCCCATGTGAGTTTTTAACGTTTGGATAATCAACCAGGACGGCAGCTCTTTAATAATCACTTCTTCAAAGTAAAACGTATGCCATAGTGCGTTTTACATACTATGGCATACGTTTTATCTCCTGCGTTCTAATCGGTGGTTCTGGTACCGAGATCCGGAGCGCGGTACTTATTTGAGATTCCCAAAGGTGACATCGCGTTCTTTTGTATCCAGCACAGCGTATTCCCCCTCGCTGAGGCGGCCGGGAAAGACGATCAGGGTGTTGGCTAATACCAGCTTACCTCGATGTCCGCCAGGCGGTGTACAAAATGCAAAATGCGGTGTGTACGTTTTAATGATATGGCTAACCATTTCATGACCACCGGACTGTACCTGCCCTTCATATGGCTCAACCGGGGATGTGTGGAACAGCAGGATCTTATCTTGGTCTAGATGGCGCAGGAAATCTAACGAAAATTCCGCTTCCCAACCCGGGTAGCGCAAGAAGAATTCATGATCCCGCTCGCCTTTTGTGATTTCACCGCCATAACCGGCCACAATCCAATTTCTTTCTAATGGTGCGAAACTGCGATGGACGTTGTATACATTGGCGGCCACAATCTCACTGTTAAATGCAGCCTGGAGGAAGAACCATTCTGGTGCATCGTTGCGCCCTGGTACCAAATAGGCCGGAATTCCCATGGAGCTCAGCAATTTAAAAAACCGATTCAAAGACTGTGCATCGTTCTCGCGTTCACGGACTACTTCGGGCTGATTCAAAGAGGGTGCCCGATGCTCGGCTAATGCCTGCTGCCACTCAGCACTACGCGCTTCAGCACGTAAAATGTTACCAGTGAAAACAACAGCATCTATGTAAGTCTCCTTGACGACCTCAAGAAGGCGATCGACAAAACGAAACTCTTCGAGTAATTCATTGATAGCTAAAATTTTCATAAGTATTACCCTCGGATAGTTCGGGTTTGGCTACCAATCTCCTACATGCCCCGGTCGTAGTGGTGTTTGACAAGGAATGCTAGAAGTCCACTCAATAATCTTTATAAACCAGTTCTATACATACTCTGATTGTAAGGACACCGGATGGATGAAAGGCCGCCATACATATGATTTCCCGAAATTTACCTCGAGCCATAAAAGAATACACGAGCTACACTAACCGGCTATGATATTATTAATAGTAATCTAACAATGCGTTGTCAAGTACCGGACTCCACGTAGTATCCGTATCAATTTAATAGGTGGAAAAAGAAACACCCCCCTGGCCCCCCCTCCAGGGGGGAGGGGCTGACGTAGGGTTACTGCTGCTGAAGTCCCCCCCTGGAGGGGGGCCAGGGGGGTGTTCAGACAGAAAAAGTGACACCTACTAAATTGTTACAGTTACCTCCACATAGCCTGAATGATCTCATCTAATTGCCATGCTCTTTCACTTCCCCATAAATCTTCCCATCATTGTTAATGACTCACAGAAGTTAACCATTCCACCTCCGCCGGCTTTTTGTAAAAAGGATTTTTTCCTTATCTGATGGTGAATTCCTGTTGACGTAAATTCTGAGATATGCTATATACTGCCCATAGTTCAGGTAAAATGATTCTGTTTCCGGAGTGAGAAACCTTGGTGAAGGGGTATCGGATAGAGGTGCTTGACCCTTTACGTTTTATTTATGAGGGATGGAAATTAATTTCTATTCAGAGTAGAAGTTCTCCTGAAGTAAGTCTGCTACCTCGTAAAGTTAAATAATCACTCGCCCCTCACCCCTAACCCCTCCGGGAGAGGGGTGCCGGGGGTGAGGGTAGAGAGCTACAGAGAATTAGCTTAACAAGGTCCTACAACCGTGAAGTTAACTCGGAGACAATTTATTACAGGTAGCTTGGTTCTTCTGGGATTTCAGGTATTGAAAAATCCTGTTCGATTGTTCTCTTCAAACTCTCAGGAGGCCTTTGCAGGTCAGGTCTACACTCCCTATGATGAACGTTTTTTATCCAACGCCCCGGCCGAGTTCCATAAGCTCATCACAGACCTGAAATATACCGTTCGAAAAAGCATCTATCCCATCAAAACAACTTATACCTGGAGGCCTTATCCAAAGGCAGATAGGGAAGATGTTCCCGTTTGGATCCATGGAAGCCGGGTCGGTCAGGTGACGGCTGTAAAATATCGGGAAAAGCTTTATGCCTTGTCGGTTTCCCATCTGGTTATGCCAACGGCCAGAGATCTCAATAAAGAGAAAATCCAACTTAACGATGAGGTGAGAACAGAAATTTATGTTGGAAACAACAGCGTGGGGTTAGACCAACGGATTTTGGATCAGACCGAAGAGATTGCTATTTTTAAAATTCCCGAGTCTTTAAATATTAAACCCCTTGCCTATGAGTTTGGAGATGCGGATAAGCTGGAAGTAGGAGATATGATCGTTGTTATAGCCCCCCGTGATGTTCGAATCGGTGCTGTTACGGCCCTTCATGGAGAAGATCCTATCCGAGATCTGGAGCTGGGAACCCCACAAAATACCTTCCTGACCGATATTCCGGTTATGCCCGGCTTTTCCGGAAGTCTCAGTTTTGTTATTTCTCAATCCCCACTGACTCCTTATATTATTGGATTAACAGAGGGCTTCTATATTAAGCGCCATGAGGCGTTAGATGGACATATCCAGGAAGATTTTCAAAGTGTTATTATTCGGATTAACAAATTTAAAGAGCTGATAGATGAGAATTCTTTTTAACTAATCTTATGCCAGATTCCATACGTGCTTTTCTTCTAAAAAGATTGTTCTCCTTTTTGGGTATCGTTCCGCTGGGTATTTATGTGATTCTTCATCTATATAACAATGCCTATTCTATCCAGGGACCTGAGGCCTACAACCTTTATCTTCAGCGTGGTCGGCAGACCCCTTATTACTTCACGTTGGTCTTTATATTTATCTATCTTCCCCTTATCTTCCACGGAATATACGGGCTTGTTCTAACCCGGCGTGGAAAGATCAATTATCCCCAGTATGCCTGGTTTCGTAACTTAAAATATGTACTTCAACGTTTAAGCGGTCTCGGTCTGATTCTCTTTATTCCGGCCCACGTTTATAAAACTAAAATTGCTCCGGCCCTTTACGGTTTCCAGATGGATTATCACCACATGTTGGAGGGAATGCACGAGGTTACCACCCTGATAGTTTATATTCTGGGAATTATAGCCGTGGCCTTTCATTTAGCAAATGGTATCTGGAGTGCCGGGATTACCTGGGGGGTGACCCTTGGGCCTAAATCCCAGCGTGTATCCGAGATCCTGAGCATCTTTATTTTTGGAGTTATTGTCGTCATGGGTTTTAATGCCATTCGAGGATTTTTTTAACCTAATCTCCTGTTAAAATCTGGATAACCTGGGGTTGCAAAGGCACAAAGATAATGGAGTTGGGAAGGCGAAGGGCAGTATAAAAAATCTGCCGGGTTGTCTTTTAATTTTTGTTTTGACCTTTAAGTTTTGTATCCTTCCTGATGTCTGAGTGCTTTTGTGGCTAAAGGGAAAAAATGATGAAAATTAAAATTCTCTTTATTTCTTTAACCTCAGTCTTGATATTTTTATCTCCCTGTTGGGTCTCCGCCGATATTACTCTTGTTCAGGAACTTACCTCTTCTCCAGGCGAAAACTTTAAAAAACCGGAACTGGAGGAACAGGTAGATGAAGGAACTGGAACCCTTCAAGACCTGGAAGAGGAGCTTAAAGATTTAAAACAAAAGCTGGCTACGGCTAAAAACGAAGCCCAAAAAAATCGTATGAAACGAGATATCCAGGAACTTGAACAACTTATTACGGAGCGTAAACAAGCCATAGAAAGATCTAAATCCCAGGAAGGGGAAGTTGCACAGGCTAAAGAAGAGGTTACTCTTTATATTTCGGGTAACAAGCTCAGGTTTGAGTCGGGTGGGATTGTATCCATTGTGGATATGGACAAGAGAAGACTGTTAAATCTGGTTCCCCAGGGTAAGATCTATTATGAACTTTCCTTTGAAGAGTGGGAAAAATTGCAAAAGCGTGCCGATGAAGCTGCAGCCAGGTTACCTGCCGACAAGCAAAAGGACTTACTACCCAGGAATATTAAGGTTACCCGTACGGGAAATAGGCAGATGGTGAATGGTCTTAACTGTGAGCAGTATATCATTACGGATCAGTTGGGTAGTGAGGAAGTCTGGGTGACTAAAGATGTAGAGTTTAAAGAATACAATGCCCTCATGAAAAAATACAGTGAACTCATGATGCGAGAAAATCCTGAAATACAACGCGAGCTTGAAAAGTTACAGGTTATCGAGGGACTCCCTATAAAGGTGATCAGCAAATCTCCCTATAGTATGGAAGTTACCGAGGTAAAAAAAATCTTGACCAACAAACTGGATCCCGCCTTGTTTGAAGTTCCAAAAGGTTTTCAGAAGCGTGGTCCGGAGAAAACGCCCCGGTAAAGGGGATCGTTTATTTACTGACCTCGGCCCAGGCATCACACTGGTTAATCTTTTGGGCTTCAGATAACTCAATGGAGCCTACAAATTTCTTAAGTTGACATTGCCGCGTGTTGAGTAGAAAGTTTCTACAATAGTAACAGGAGTGTTTAGGTTTAGACCAGGGAATAGAAGAGAGTCCGGATTCCTTTGATTTACCTTCCTTCTTTGAAAAGAAGCCTCTTAATAAACGATCCAGAGCACCCATACCCCTTTAAATAAGTAAGAAACGAGATTTCTTTTTGTCAAGGGATACCGGGAAGGGAAAATAGGGTTTCTTTGAAAACTTCCTTCCCTCCCTTCCCTCCCCGCATGCGGAGAGGGCCAGGATACTTTTTGGAGTAGTTTTTTGGACCTTATCCGACTTCCCTTCGAGGGAAGGGGGGAGCTGGGACCCAGGCCATCCCCAAATTCCCCCATCCCCCCTCCAGAGCTTCAGTAAGAGCGACCCCGCATCAGTCCCGCTGGAGAGGGGATGGGGGAGGTGTTCAGACAGAAAAAAGTCATCTACTACATGGTTCCAGATACCGGAACCGGGATTAACATTGACAGGACCCGGGAAAGCTCATATCTTAGATATTGTAAGTACACAGCAGAGTATAAACAACAGGATTTTTTAAACTCTTAAAAATGAAAAGTATTGATAAAATTTCAGAAGGAGCCAGTATTACCTTTGACTTTGCAGCCGGGGGGGTATCGGTTCTCATAGGTCTTTTGGTTACCTTCCTGTTTTTAATAGTCTGGGGTATCTTTGGCCTCCAGGCCCCCTTCGTGGCAGGCTATCTTTTATTCGGCCTTACTCCCTTGGGGATTGGGATAGGTCTGCTCAGGAGAGGTCATGCACGCAAAACGGCCTTCAAAAGAAAACTTTTAAGAAATTCGATCCGAAAGATAGCCTTTCAAAATCGAGGAAGGGTAAAACCCCTGGATTTGGTAACAGAATTAGGTTATAATTCCCAAGAAGCTTTACAGGCCTTACGAGAAATAACTGCAGAAGATCCGGAGAATATCGATTTACAATTGGATTACGATACCGGCGAGATTTATTTTGAATTTCAAGATATCATAAAAAATATCAAGGCCGGTAAACCCTATGAAGAAAACTTTTTTAACCCTCGCACCTGGACAGAGACGGCCGCTAAAGTTGCCAAAAGAATCGATGAAGTATTAAATCTCTTCGAGGCCTACCGGACGTATAAACACCGGCTTCTTGCGGAAAGTTCCTTAAACGGTAAACTGGAAGAGTATCAATTCAAAGTCCGGCAGCTAAGAGAGGAAATCGAACAGATCCGAAGGAGTATTTAAAAATCGGGAGTCCGAGGTCAGAGGTTAATGGCCAGAGTACCCTATCTGAGACGCGGGGCCTTTGGAACTGGGAGATGCGGGGAAATGTTGTCTACGCGTCGTATCTCTTTGTCTCCACGGCTCAAACAGGGTCCTTCAGAGAAGTAGAGTTATTTCATTCCGGCTCGTTTTCTTACCAGCCATTCTACACAGAGCAGGGTAAAGATCAGAGCAAAACTCAAAGGATTGTCCCAAAGGTCCACATTGTTAACTTCGGTGGTTTCTACCTTCAGAGGTAACTTCATACTGAACCTGGATTTAACTTCATTTTCTGCCGAGATATGGGTGTAAGCACCGCCGGTCAGGTTGGAGAGTTCCTTCAAAAAGTTGCTATTTAATTCGGGGTTTTCCAACTCCAGATCGGATAGGGAGACTTCTATGCTCTGTTGATCTTCTCCCAACAGTTTCCCGTTATACTTTGCAGATACTTTAAGTTTATAAATTCCAGGTTCTTCAATTCGGGTTACCGTTTGAAAAAGGCCATCGGTATTTTCGGATTTAAAAAGATTGAGTTCTTGGGAGTTACCATCGGTTTTTTGTAAGGTCAATTTAAGCTCTACCTCGTTCAGAGGTTGATAGCTTTCATTCAATACGGTTACTTCGATATTGACGTCCTCCCCGCGATCATAATTCTTTTTGTTCGTTTTAAGTTTAACCAGCCGAAGTTCTGGAGCCTTGGTCAGCCAACGGATGACTTGTCTCCAAAATTGAAGGTAATATTGATCGGATCCCCCTTTAGCTACGCTTTCAAAACTCCATCTCCAGGTTGAACCTGAGGTTATCGCCATGACTCTACCCTCCCCAATCTGCTGGACAACGAGAACCGGCATGTTTCCGTACTCGGTTTTTCGATTACTATGGACCCCCAGGGTAATGGCTCCGGGCTTGGGTCGGGTCACATAGTTATAACCCCATAATTTGGGCATTTCAGACCAGAGTTTTTTATTCTGTTCTACATCTTCCAACAATCGGGTAATAGGGTGGGTATACCCTTCCTCGGTTAATTTCATTCGGAAAGGTTCTTTATAAACTGTTCCGGTAGACTGCTGCAGAGGGGTACTATTGATATCCACAGGGATAATCCTGTCGATGGGAGTAAAGTGATAACTCGCTGCATTGAAAGAGTGTTCTCCCCCGATCATAATGAAAGCCTTACCCTGCTGCTCTACAAACTGACGAATATTTTCCAGATAAATCGGAGAGAAATAAGGTCGATAATCAAAATTATCAAAGATGAGCAAATCAAACTTGGGAAGATCCTCTGTAAACAGCCTATGCACAGGAAAAGGAATCAAACTGAGTTGATCGTTGGGTACATCTACAATATCGTAAGCACTTCGGAGAATCATGAACGAAACCAACTCGATATTGGGGTCTTTCTTAAGGGCTCTTCTTAGGAACCGATATTCCCAACGGGGATTTCCGGAAATAAGCAAAACCCGCAGTTTATTCCGTACCACCTGCATGGTGAAATGCTTCCGATTGTTATCGGTTACGATTTCTCCAGCCTGGACCGGAACCGACACCAGGTAATCAAAGGTCCCCGTTTCCCGAGGTGTAAAATTGAGCTTAAGGGTGGTCTCGTAACTCTCTTTGGGAAATTCAACCCTTTGCATCGCCACAGGAGCCCCATCTTGAGTCAGCGTAACCGGGATAACTTTGCCCTTTAATCCGGTTCCACGAACCGTTACATCGACTTCTACTTCCTTATCTAAGAAGGCAAACTCATCTGCGACTAAATCGGCAATCTGAACATCGATCAATCTCTGGGGGTCTCCCACTCCAAAAGTATAGATAGGGATCTTACGATTTTCTAGGGTCTGAGGTGAAGTGACCACGTTATCCATTCCATCAGAAAACACAAAAATAGCTTCCAAGGGCTGATTAGAAAAGTCCTTACTGAGTTGATTCAGGGCATGAACCAGTTGCGTCTTAGAACCCCGGGCTTCGAGATTCTCCAACTGGGTTAACTCGATGGGAGAAAGTGCCTCTGAGAATTGAAAAAAATGTACTTCCTGATCTTTGGCCAGTCCTTCCAATTTTCCTTCTTCTTTTAGAGATCTAAACAGATGTTTGACCGCCTCGATCCTGGATTGATCGTTGGCCATATCTTTAATATTCATGCTGGAAGAGGTATCTACCAACACGGCAATAATAGGTTTAATGAACCGCCTTTTCATCAAACCCAAATTGGGTTGAAGAAGAGCCGTAAAAAGAAGAAGGAAAACCAGCACGCGAAGGGTAAACAGGAAGGTCCGTAACCTACCGGATATTTTTCCCTTCACATTTCTGGCGGAGAAGAAAATTAAAACCCCAACAAAAACGGCTAAAGCAACCAGAATCCATCCGGGGATCGGTTGCAAAAATTGAATTTCATAGGCATTATAATCTTGAGTCTGTATTCCAAGAAATCTTAAAAGAGAATCCATTTAACTACTACAACTAAAAAAGCAGATCTCCATCCTCTTTCAGGGACGTTCATGATCTGCTTTAAATTTAAAAAACTTAAACCCTCAGTTTTAGGAAGCTTTCTCCTCAATCTTTTTTTCCTCTGTCCGTTCCTCCAGTTCAGCCTCACGGGTGGCTTTTTTAAAGTTTTGGATGGCTTTTCCCAGACCACCTCCTATTTCCGGGAGTTTCCCGGCCCCAAAAACAATTAATACAAGAAATAGAATGACAATAAGTTCTGGCATGCCCAAACCGAACATATACTCTCTACCTCCTTTATCTTTTTAACCCTAGCCGTTAAAATAGCCGCTTAATCTTTTACTATTTTAACGTTACCATTAAAACTTTTTTTGTCAACTTTTTTTATCTACCTGATCCGATTCACAAATATCCCACTTTTTACTCTATTTTTAAAATCAGATCCAGGGGTTTTCCATCTCGCAGGATTTTAATGGGAACTTCCTTTTCGGTTAAATTTTCCATTTTCTGCTTGAACTCCTGGAGAGTTTTAATCGAAGTTCCACCTAGTTGGGTAATTACATCTCCTCGGAGCAAACCGGCCTTAGCGGCCACGGTATCGGATTGAACCTGAGCAATCAGAACCCCTTCCCCTTCGGGAACCTGGAGCAATTTGGCCAGAGCTGGAGTAAGGGTTTGAACCGTTATTCCATATTTAGAAAAACTTTCCGTATCGGCTTCCGTTTCTTCAGAAAGATCTATGCTTCTCTCCTCCATAATCTTTTTAGCCACATAGATAGGGGAATTGGTTCGTAAAGCCAGGGCAATCGCATCACTGGGTCGGGAGTCCATGACAACCTCTACCCCTCTGACCACCAGATCAATACTGGCGTAATAGGTATTTCCCCTCAGCTCGGTGATCCGGACTTTTTTTACCTTGGCTTCGAGCTTCTCCATAATGTTTTTCAACAAATCATGGGTCATGGGTCGAGGCGGGGTGATATGGTTAAGCTCCAATTCAATGGCAGTAGCTTCCGGAACGCCAACCCAGATAAAAAGAGCTTTATCATGCTCCCTTGTTTC
>JAUQPW010000098.1 GCA_030550175.1 bacterium | reverse complement strand
TCAAGATGAGATCTCCCAATCCGCAAGGATTCTAAAGACCCCTTGAAGAAGACAAGGTGGATAGGTTGGAGGTGTAAGCTGGGTAACCAGTTTAGCCCACCGATCCTAATCGGTCGTGAGACTTGACTGTAATTCTCCTATTTTACTCTGCTTACTTCTTTACTTATTCTTTTCTAATAATCTAATAAAAGCCGGTTATTTGCTAAGTAGCCGGCTATTTTTATTGGAGCAGACCTATGCTTCCCCTCTTTGGCTGGTTCTCAAGAGATTTAGCAATAGATTTGGGTACGGCGAATACCTTGATCTATATGAAGGGGCGAGGAATTGTTGTTAACGAACCTTCCGTCGTAACCATCGATGTGAAAACAGGTAAGACCCTTGCTGTTGGTAGAGAAGCAAAGGAAATGCTGGGTAAGGCTCCCGGTCATGTTAATGTGATCCGTCCGTTAAAAGATGGAGTTATCTCAGATTTTAGAGTGACCGAGGAAATGCTCCGACATTTCATTAAGAAAGTTTATAACCGAAAATACATGCTGGTCCGTCCAAGAATTATTGTTGCAGTTCCCTCCGGGATTACAGAGGTTGAAAAAAAAGCGGTTAAAGACTCAGCTCTTCAGGCCGGTGCCAGTGAAGTATATCTTATTGAAGAACCTATGGCCGCAGCTATGGGAGTAGGTTTACCTGTGGAGGAACCCTCAGGAAGTATGATTGTAGATATCGGAGGGGGTACCACAGAAGTAGCCGTTATCTCCATGGCAGGTATTGTCTACAGTCGTTCGATTCGTGTTGCCGGAGATGAGATGGATGAGGCGATTATCCAGTATATCAAAAAGAAGCATAATCTGCTGATTGGAGAACGAACCGCAGAATATATCAAAATGACCCTGGCTTCGGCAGATCCCCTGGAGAAAGAAGAAACCACCGAGATCCGAGGCCGGGACCTGGTAGAGGGTATTCCTAAAACCCTGACCATCTCCAGCGAAGAAATTCGAGATGCACTGAGCGAAACCGTGGTTGCCATCGTCGAAGCCGTCAAAACCACCCTCGAACGTACTCCTCCGGAATTGTCTGCAGATATCATCGACAAAGGAATCGTGTTAACCGGAGGAGGTTCTTTGCTCCGAAATCTCGATACCCGACTTCGGGAAGAAACCGGTCTACCTATTACCCTGGCAGAAGATCCTCTAACTTCGGTAGTCCTTGGCGCCGGTAAAGTACTTAACAATATGGATCTATTGAGTAAAATTTCGGTGGACTAGTTTTTCCAGACGTGACCCCAGGTACCCCGGATCGCTAGGGTTGTTGAGGAACCTCGTCCAGGGTTCCTCCCTCTGCTGGAATAAACCTCCATCAAAGGAAGTGTCTTGTTCTACCCTATTTTTATCCTATGAAGGCTGAGGAGTTACTCAAGGAAGTACGCGGGCAAAATCTAACTCAGAAAATCGAGAATTTACGGAGCTCTCTTAAACGAATTGCGCTTGCTTCAGGAATTTTAACCCTCATTAATTTCTTTTATACAGAACGCATCATCAAATTTGTTGGTAAATCGGTTACAACCGCTCCTTTAGTCTTTTATAGCCCCGGCGAAGCTTTTATCTCCTACCTTAAAGTCGCTTTTTTATCCAGCTTGTTTATGATTTCCCCCCTCATTTTTTACTACCTGTGGCAGGGAATTTCACCTTTTTTTGTCCAGGAAAGTAAGACTTACACGATACCTGTGGTAGTCAGTGCCGTGGTTCTTTTTCTCACGGGATGCACCCTCTGTTATTTTTTTGTACTCCCCTTTGGAATTCAATTCTTAATCAGTTATGGAACCAGTCAGATCGATCCCTATCTCTCCATAGAAAGTTACGTTTCCTTTGTTTTTTGGTTGACCTTCGCCTTTGGGATGGTTTTTGAGCTTCCTTTGGTGATGTTATTATTGGGGCGTATAGGAGTCGTTCAGGCCCATCATTTGACCTGGGGACGAAAATATGCCATCTTAATCATTGCCATTACCTCAGCCGTCCTAACTCCTACTCCGGATATTTTCAATATGAGTCTCATGATGGCCCCCCTTCTGGTACTGTATGAAATCAGCGTGATTTTGGTGAAATTATTTGGAAAAAAGTAGAAGGATCTTTCTGACAGGCCTAGAGCCTGTTCTAGACTTATTGGAGGAACAGGCCCTTCATAATCGCCTTAAAAATACTAAGAATAATTTCTCAGGCCTTACCGAGAAGGTAAGCTATGGTAACTAGCTCAAGGGTTTCTTACTGGGAAGGCCCTTGAGAAACCCTCTCGGCTGAAATTTTGAAGTGTGCCCGTCGATTCTTGGCCCAGGCCTCTTCATTATGCCCCGGATCAAAGGGTTTTAGTTCCCCATAACTGATCGTCGAGATTCTATCGGCGCTTATTCCAAGGTTGATTAAGTAGCTCTTTACACTTAGGGCCCTTCGCTCCCCAAGGGCTTCATTATACTCTACCGTTCCCCTTTCATCGCAATGACCCTCAATGAGAATCTGAACTTGAGGATTCTTTTTAAGCCAGGCAGCATTTTCTTCCAAAGCTCTCCGTGCCTCCGGTTTTAGATCAGATTTATCAAAATCGAAAAAGACATCTTTTAATACGCTCGGAGCATCCACATATTCCCCGGTGGGACGTTTAGGCTTTGCCGTTTCAGATATGTTTTTATCCGTAATCGATGAAGGGTTCTGGGCCGGAGTAGTCTCAGGATTGGTAACTGGAGGTGCTACAATTTGATCTTTTGTAGGAACCGAGGAAGGAATCGGCTTGGTTTTCTTTGCACAGCCCGTAATCTGTAAAAATAATAACAAGAATACTAAGCTCCTTAGAACTTTACTTGAAAAACGCACATTCATATTAACAACCTCCCCATCTTAGAAAATTTAATTGACTTGCCAATAAGGTTTATACAATCTAAGTTAGAGTTTAAACCGATTTTTTCAAATACTAATATAATAATTAATTTATAAATTTCTAACTAAATTTTAGCGAATTATTCCTTGAAGGGTTGAAAAACATGCCTGTGTATCCATCGATTTACCGCAGGAAAATGTTAACGGCGCTCATTCTTATCCTGATTGTAATCTGTGGTGGCATTCTGGGATATACCACCCTTGAAGGATGGTCGTTATTGGATGCTATTTATATGACCGTTATCACCCTGGCTACTGTGGGTTATGGGGAAATCCACCCTCTTTCTTCCCAGGGTAGAATTTTTACCATGGGCCTTATTTTAAGCGGTATTGGTATTATTGGATATGGAATGAGCGTATTTGCAGCGTTTATTGTCGATGGGGAATTAGGTCGTTTAATGAAGAGGAGGAAAATGCAAAAGCAAATCCAAAAGTTATCTAACCATTTTATCATCTGTGGAGCAGGGGATACCGGACGATGGATTGTGGAGGAGTTTTTGAAGACAAAAATCCCCTTTGTAGTAATAGAGAAAGATCATACAACCCTGGAAATGCTAAAAAATCAAGGGGTCCTTCAATGTATCGAAGGGGACGCCACCAAAGACGCGGTTTTATTAGAGGCCGGTATAGAAAGAGCCAGGGGTTTAGTCAGTGCCCTTCATACGGACAAGGACAATGTTTTTGTGGTGCTAACTGCCCGGGCCTTAAACCCCCACTTAAAAATTGTATCCCGAGTAGTTGAAGAGGAGTCAGAGAAAAAATTATTGGCTGCCGGTGCCCATAAGGTTGTCTCTCCAAATTTCATAGGAGGTCTCCGGATGGCTTCCCTTCTTATCAGGCCTGCAGTCGTTGACTTTCTAGATACCATGTTGCGAGAAGGGGATGGTACCCTGCGTCTGGAGGAAATTGAAGTCCCTCCCCATTCCTCACTTTCTGGAAAAACATTGGGGGAAGCCCAGATCCCTCAAAAGACCGGGTTGATCGTAATAGCCATAAAAAATCGGCAGGAAGGTAAATATACCTACAACCCTAAACCCTCTACCCATATCCAAAAGGGGGATATCCTTATAGTTATGGGAGAACCAGAACAGATTGATAAACTTAGAAAACTTGCCGGTGATGAAGATTGAGCCTTCAACTAGATTCAAGAATCCTCCAGGACTTTAAAAAACTTAAATTAAAACTAACCGGGTCGATTTACCGGAAACCCTGGAGTTTTAACGTACAGAAACTCCCCTTGACGTTTTTAGTTCCGGGTAGTATTTATGATACAACTACCCTGATGAATTCAGAAGTTTAAACGAAATATTTTAAATGGGAAATTCGATTTTAAATTCCTTCACCGCTTACTTACTCATTACGGTAATCTTCTCTGCCTGGGGTTTGCAAGGGGATCAGGCAGACGGAGAAAATCCCCATTATTTTTCTGCTTATTCAGATTCCATTCTATTTTGGAGTGCTCAGAATATAGATTCCGATCCACACAAAAAAGAAGTTTTTCAATCTTCGCCTCACTTGTCTTTAAGGAACCGAATTACACGGATTCCCTTGCTAAAATTCCGTTTTATCTCTCGAGACCATCATCCCGTTGCCATCACTCAGATGGTCCAAATGCAATCCTCTGTTCAAAGTTTTTCCCACCTGGGGCAAACCGATTTCTACCGCCTTCCTGTTAGTCTGGGTTCTGAAACAAGGAAGATTCCAACCCCTGAAAACACCGACGAAATCACTCCTTTTTTTTATCTCGCCTGAAAAACCCCTACGTTTTGTGAATCAAACGTAAAGGCTTGAATGGTATCCCTTTGATTTCATCCTGGACTCCGCCGTATCTGGCCTGTAAAAGAGGCTAATTCAACGATAAACAACATTTTTACGGTTTCTGTTTATAAGAAGCAAGGAATCAAGGAGTAAGTTAAACGGCCTTTTACAGGATTAGATGCCGGATGAGGAGTAAAAACTATGAACCGATTTAAAACGACCCTATTTCTGGTTGGATTGACCTTACTGTTTATCTTCATTGGAAACCTCTTGGGTGGAAACCAAGGTATGGTTCTTGCGTTTATCATTGCCAGTATTATGAACCTGGGAGCTTACTGGTTCAGCGACAAGATTGTTTTATCCATGTATGGGGCCCATAAAGTAACCCTGGAACAAGCTCCGGAACTTTATCGTATTGTACAGGAACTCTGTATGAAAATCGGTATGCCCATGCCAAAACTCTATATCATTGACGAGGAAACTCCCAATGCCTTTGCAACCGGTCGAAACCCAGAGCATGCAGCAGTGGCCGTCACCCGTGGAATTATGAGGTTACTTAACCGGGAAGAGTTATCCGGCGTAATAGGGCATGAACTCGCCCATGTATGGCATCGCGATACCTTGATTTCCACCATTGCAGCGACGATAGCCGGAGCCATTAGCATGTTGGCAAATATGGCCCAATGGACTTTGATCTTTGGAGGCGGTCAGGATGGGGAAGAAGAGGAAGGTGGAATGGGTTTCCTGGGAAATCTGATTCTGATCATTGTAGCTCCCATTGCAGCCATGATTATCCAGATGGCCATTTCTCGATCACGGGAATATTTGGCCGATGAAGGGGGAGCTAAATTTTGTGGAAATCCTCTCTACCTGGCCAATGCCCTAAGAAAGATAGAACGGGGAGTAGCTCAAATCCCTATGGCCGCCAATCCCGGAACGGCCCACTTGTTTATTGTAAATCCTTTACGTGGAGAGGGTTTCTTAAAGCTCTTCAGTACCCATCCACCCATTGAGGATCGTATCGCCAGATTGGAGGCTATGGCACGAAACAGAAGTTTTATTTAGATAATTCTGCTGCTTTGTAAATTTAAAGAACCATTCTGCTCTCACCTCCATATCCTTCTCCTGAAGCTTTGGAAGAGAGGCCGGAAGTATAGGTGCCGGGATAAGGTAAAAAACTTGACCCTGGGAACGCAAGTATCTCGCTACCTCACTCCCTTTCTCCTGAAGCTTTAGAAGAAAGGGAGTGAGGAAGTAAGGCAGACGGTCGCCCTCTCAGGCAAGCCTTATCCTGGCGCCTATGGGAGCCGGAGGTGAGGAAAGAGAACCATGCCCAATTAGCTTTACAAAGCACAATACAATGGTGAAAGTGCGGGGACACATCACCCCGCTTTAATTTTATTATCTGTAAATTTACCCAGGAATAAAAAAGGTGATTCTATGTTAGATCAGGTTCTGTTGTGGATAGGCTTTAATATTTTCGTTCTTGGAATGTTAGCTCTGGATTTGGGGGTTTTCCATCGTAAGGCTCATATAGTCAGGATTAAAGAAGCACTCATTTGGAGTGGGATCTGGATCGTTATGGCCCTTCTCTTTAATGTAGGAGTTTATTACTGGCGCGGCTCAGAACCAGCCCTTGCATTTTTGACGGGTTATCTCATTGAAAAATCCCTCAGTGTTGACAACATCTTCGTTTTTCTTTTGATATTTTCTTATTTCAATGTCCCTCCGAAATATCAACACAAAGTCTTGTTTTGGGGAATTCTGAGTGCATTGATCATGCGTGCAGTTATGATTGCAGTCGGAGCCACCTTGATTCAGAAGTTCCATTGGATCATTTACGTGTTTGGAGGGTTTCTGATCTTAACCGGAATTAAGATGGCCTTTAAGGAAGAGACTCAAATACATCCCGAGAAAAACCCTGTGGTTCGACTTTTCAAGAAATTTATCCCCGTAACCAGCAATTATCATGAAGATAAATTCTTGATTAAACTAAACGGTCAGCGCTGGGCTACCCCTCTCCTAATTGTACTTCTGGTGGTCGAAACCACCGATTTGATCTTTGCTGTTGATTCGATCCCGGCCATATTCGCTATAACAACCGATCCCTTTATTGTTTATACCTCCAATGTATTTGCCATTTTAGGACTGCGGGCGCTCTACTTTGCATTGGCGGGTATAATGGAATACTTCCACTACCTCAGGTTTGGATTAGCAACGGTTTTAGTATTTGTAGGAGCTAAGATGACTTTGACGGATATTTACAAGATTCCCATAGGGGTTTCCTTGGGAGTGGTAGCCGGTATTTTGGTTATTTCCATAATAGCTTCCCTCGTTCGACCGAAGACAAAAGCTGGCCTGACCCAGGTCCCTTCTTTAAAAGCTCAAATAGAGTAAGAGCATCGTTAAGATCCATCACGACCTGAAAGGATGAGTAATTTGGAACCTTCTCCGTCTATGGAGAAGGTAGAAGTCCCTCAGGTTATGTCGGAATGATAGGAGGATTGCAAATGTATTGTCCCGTTTGCCAGGTAGAACTTAAGTTATCGAATCGTCAGGGAATTGAGATGGATTATTGTCCCCAATGCCGGGGAATATGGTTAGATCGAGGAGAATTGGATAAAATAATCCAACGATCTATAGCTACATCTCCCCGGAGAGAAGATTACAGCGACAGGTATCGAAGACAGGAGGATACCGGATCCTATAAAGGGGACTTTGAAGAATACGATTCGAATTATTGGGAATACGAAGACGGTGATTACTACAAAAGGAAAAGACGTAAATCTTTTCTAGAAGATTTGTTTGACTTTGACTAAAAGAGCCGGTGACCTACAGGCTTTCATGGAATTAAAGGAGCAATCCTTGGATTGCTCCTATCTGTGAAACTAGGGGATTAGCCCTCACCCCCGGCCCCTCTCCCACGCTGCGGGAGAGGGGAGTTGGGGAGTGAAAGCAGTCCTCTGAAGTCAAAATTAAGTAGACTTGTATTATACCAATTCATTGAGGTTATAATGAAAGCATTCATGACCCACCGTATCACTTAACTTTTAGTCAGTAGCTTTTTCAGCATTTTTGCATTTTTTATGGCATAACCGTGGATATCATTATTGAAGTAGACGAAGACATCCAGCCTTTGGTTACACCAATTGTCAATGCGCCTGGCCCAGGTTTCGAGGGTTGCGGGTTGATAATCTCCACCGCAGGTGGGATCACCATGGAAACGGAGGTAGACCGGTGGTGATGTCATGCGAATAGGAATTTGCAGCGGACGCATATCGTGGATACAATGGGCAATATGATAGCGTTCCATGAGCTGAAAAACCTCTTCAATCAACCAGCTTGCATCACGGAATTCGACAACATGGACATATTCCTTCGGTAAGGCAGCCAGAAAATACTCAAACCGCGGCAAGTTGGCCTGCCAATGTGGTGGAAGCTGATAAAGTACTGGGCCGAGAGCTCTACCTAAATGACTAGCATGATCAAAGAATCTTTGGAGCGATTCCTCAGGGTCTTTGAGTCTTTTAAAGTGGGTAAGGAAGCGGCTGGCCTTGATGGCGTAAAGAAAATCGGGAGGCGCCTGCTCACGCCACGCTTCGAAGGTCATCGGGCTCGGAAGCCGATAAAATGAGTTATTGATTTCAACGGTATCAAACTCCCGTGCGTAGTAGTTAAACCAATCCTTCTGGCGCAACTCTCTTGGGTAAAAGATTCCACGCCAGTGGTTATAAACCCAACCCGAGGTACCTATTCGAACGGTCATATGGAAGCCCCTATACGCCTTTCACACTGTTTGTCTTTATTTTAATTGACATCTATCCATACAGGCAAACATTTTTTTATGATACGTATCCTGAAATGAAATTTAAAACTCTAATCTTGTGGAAAACCTTTATGGAACAACCGACTTCTTTAAAACGGCAGGAAGTAAGAGAAAGACCAACCCATAGAAACCCTATCATGTACCAAAAATGGCGAAACTTACTCTTTTTGCATTGGGAATACGATGGGGAGGCCATTCAATGCACCTTACCAGAGGGATTGCAGGTAGATACCTTTGAGGGTAAAGCCTATATAGGGATTATTCCCTTTTTCATGAAAGACGTACGTCCTCGCTTTTTTCCCACCGTACCGGGTCTATCCGATTTTCAGGAACTAAATGTTAGAACCTATGTTTATGATCATCACGGTATACCCGGAATTTGGTTTTATTCATTGGATGCCAATCAATGGTTGGCCGTGCAGATTGCTCGATTAAGTTTTAACCTGCCCTACTTTTATGCGACGATGCAGGCAGAGATCCATCCCGATACAAAGGAAATTTTATACTCTTCTCACCGGTTTGGCTCTGACGCTTCTTTGAAGACCCAGTTTAGATATCGGCCTATCTCAAGTCGTCATCCAGCAGAACCAGAAACTTTAGAGTTTTTTCTGATCGAAAGATATGTTTTATTTGCCTATTCCAACCGGCGTAAGAAACTCTTCCGGGCAAGGGTCCATCATCCTCCCTATCCTCTGGTAGAGGTTGAAGTCGGTCAGAGTGATAAAAATCTGTTTACCCTGAACGGATTATCAAAACCCGAGGGGGATTGGAATCATTCCCTTATGTCTCCCGGAGTAGATGTGGAGATCTTTAGCCTGGAAGCTGTAGATTAGAAAAGAAGTTGTACACATAATAGTTTCTGGGGTAATGCAAATCCTAAAGGCATGAAAACCTTTAAAGAACACCTGAAATAAAGGATTTTCGAGATGATTCTACCTTTTCAGACGACATGGGCAGGTAGACTATCACTTAGCTTTGCTTGACTCTTAAGCGACCCTCACCCCCGGCCCCTCTCCCACAAGGGGAGAAGGGGGGTTGGGAAATGAAAGCGGTACTATAAGGAAAGAAAGCCAGATTGAGAGAGCTATAAAAAAATTATGGAAAGTATCCGTATCAATTTCTTACGAAAATCGTCTTACGATTTTCATGCTTCGTGGCGACCCAACGGACCATGACTGTTTAGTAGGTGAGAAAAGAAACACCCCCCTTCCCCCCGTATACGGGGGGATTAAAGGGGGGGCCAGGGGGGACTTCAGCAGCAGCAACCCCATGTCAGTCCTGCCCCCCTCCCCCCGTATACGGGGGGATTAAAGGGGGGCCAGGGGGGACTTCAGCAGCAGCAACCCCATGTCAGTCCTGCCCCCCTCCCCCCGTATACGGGGGGATTAAAGGGGGGCCAGGGGGTGTTCAGACAAAAAAAGTGATACTTACTAAATGGTTACAGTTACTTATGGAAAATTATTTCATTGACAAGAAATAAAAGAGAGGCTAATTTATTATTTAGCTAACTTAAATCTTAGCTTGTAGTGATCCAGAATTTCTGGACCAAGTCAGTCGATAAAGATCCTTTTTGATCGCTTTATAGTTTTTGAATAAAGCCCTCAGAGGTTATCTTTAGAACTCTGAGGGCTTTTTCATTTAGGAGAATCGTTCATGTCAACGAATTTATACGTCGGGAATCTTTCTTATCAAACCACCATCAGCGAATTAGAAGCCCTTTTTGGGGAGGCAGGTACCGTTACCTCCGTTAATATCATTACCGATCAATACACAGGACAATCTAGGGGATTTGGTTTTGTGGAAATGTCTTCTGAGGAAGAAGCTCAGAACGCTATCAATCTGTTAAATGGTAAAACGTTCAGAGATAGAGACCTTGTAGTCAATGAAGCAAGACCTAAACGGAGTGATAAAAGTGGTGGAGATAAGAACCGAGGTGGTTACCGAGGCCGGAATAATCAAAGGGAGAGACGTTGGTAAGATATCAGAAACTTAAAGTTATCTTCTTACCACCTTCAGCGGTTAGTCTGATAGTAACAGCTTATCTCAGGTAAGCTGGCTATTATTCCGATGATCTTTTATACCTTTTAGTATGAAAATAAATTTTCATACTAAAAGGTATTACCCTGAGCATGTTGATCTATCCTCCGAAGACATCTTCTTTATTTACGCTGCTTCGCCTTTTGCCGGCGCTCATTCAGTTCTTCAGCAAACATAGTCAGGTTGAGAGGACATGGTAGCTTGTTTTCTTCTACATACTGGCAGTCTTCTTGATCACATTGGATAAAATAGCTTCTCTGACTTTCTAATCCAAGGCTTCTTTTCTCTGTCAGGTAAATTTGTACCAACTCGTGAACAACCTCACAGTTAAAATTCCGAACTTTTTTATTACTCATTTTTTATACCCCTGATAAATTTAACTTTTCTGTTTAGATCAACAACATTATCTGATTATCCCGTGTCTTTTGAAGGATCGATTTGGAGAAATTGCAAAGATCGATCTTTTTGCGAGAGAGCTTCACGAATCATCTTTTCTGCTTCCTTGAAATCCACTTCTAAAGCAACGGCAAGCTCTTTTCCTAATTCTTGAGAAGAAGATTTATAGAGGTCATTCTCCATACCCGGTTTTCGTGAATTAGTTCGAAAGAAGCTATAAAGATCAGATACCACCAGAGCTAGCCCTTGAAATCCTCCTATTCTCAAGGTCTCAATTTGTTTTGTACGTCTTTCTGATGATCTTCTGTTATCCAGAATAACCTCTTCTGTTGAAGTCTGCCTCTGCAATATAGCCATCACCTCCGGAATATCTTCCCGGGTCATAGCCTTACGAAGTCCCAATCTTTCACTGGATTCTACAGAGAGATAAACAATACTTTTAACCCCTCTGGCTTCTAATCTCAGTGTGTAAAACAACTTTTTCTCTCCATAGAACTCCTTGTAGGAAACCTCTACAACTTTCCCTTGCCCGATAAGAGGGTAAACTACTTGATCTCCTTTCTTAAATTTTAGCATACCCATCTCCTTGACGTCCCCAGACAGAAAAAGAAAAGCCCTCAAAGTTTTAAAGATTATCTTTGAGGGCTTATCTTCAAAACGATCAAAAATGATCTCTATAACCTTAAAGATATATATTACAGCCTGATCAACTCTATGTCAACGAAAGATATGCATAAAATAATAGAAAAACCTTCTGTTCCCCATCTAGGTTTTATCGCGTTGAGGGCAAGGATAGAAAAACGATAAGACCGAATTTTCACCCGGTCTGATAATTTGTTAGGCGGCGCTCTTCCTGATTCAATACAGCCTGTAGCGGTCGATCACCTCCAAGGCCCACTGTAACTCCGGTAGAGGGGGGATTTTGAGATGCAAAATTTATACAGCATTGCGAATCGGAGCCAAAGGTAGTTAACTTACCCCTTCACCTTATTCTATCTATAGCTTCCCCTACCAATTTAGTTCCCCTGGCAGATTTCTTGTATTTTCTGCTTTAAATCAATTATCTTATCACCCTACAAGTTAGGGATTGACTACCTCGATGTTAATTAAAACCAATATGTGAAAAAATTATTTACACCTTCTTTCTTCTTTAAGGATAACCTAACTGCAGGCCAGGCTAAGACGTCCGATAAAGGTATCGAATTAAGTTTAATTTTAAGGCCGAAGAAAATTAAAACACGAATTGGGTTTAGTAATAGCTATTTAAGATGTCTATACCCATCCAGAGGGGTTTTCATCCAAAGCTCATAGTCGTTCTCAGGTAAAGGTTGTAAGTTATTCATTTCATATATATTCGGATTCAGTTGATATTGATCGTAAAAACCGTTTTTAAATTCATAGACCTCTTTTGTAGCAGGATCATAAAGTCGTTCTTTTCCCAAAATTGCATCACTTCTCTTTTCAGAGAGGATATCTTCTACCTTATTTCGGTCTTCCCAGCCTTTCATAATCAAGTCTGATGCCTCACTGAGGGTCTTTCCGGCCTTGAGAAGGGCTTTAGTATCCTGATCTTGTTGTCTGATGCAGTTATTCACATAAGATTCACTTATCGTGAAGCTTTGAACAGATTTAATAAGGGTTTCTTCCAGAAATCGGAATTCTTGTTTAGGAGCGGTGATCCCGATAAACATCGACCCGAATGCGATGCCTCCTATGGGGGCAGGAGTTACCGTAAGTAGAAATAAGCCCTCACCCAATTTATTATCCTGGGTAAATAGGGCCCGGATTAATTCTGTTTGACCCCCTAAGAAGCTAGGTTGAGGAGTGGTTGAGATAATGTGGAGATTTTCCAGGTCCGGTGCTTTCGGCATAAATTGCCGGGCTGCCTGAGTCTGGACCATGAGATGAAACTGGGTCAGAAAATTGCCCGGTGTCAGAGGATTTACTACAGGCATCTCAATCCAGGGGATGGGAATGCCGCCCATACTCATGTATTGATAGTCTTGTTGCTTTTGTTGAATATTCATATAAACCGGTCCGGCCAGACTGAAATAGAAGATCTGTCGAAGAGATTCGGAAGGATCTCGGATTAAAAAAGCCAGGGTAGAGCAGGCTCCGGCCGTAATAACCGTCCACCCCTTAGGCTTGTCTAAGGAGAAAAATCCTGCATTATATGTTTCCAGCTCCAGGCTAACTTTTCGGTCTTCTTGGTTTTTGGATAAGGAAGTTGAAATTTTGGGAACTTGGGAAGTTTCCAGTCCCTTCCTCTCCTGGGAAGAACTCGAAGAGGAAGTGTCAGGTTGAGGAGGGGCCGGTGAAAGATGGGTTGGTAAAGTCCCAAGAGTCGGGGTTAGGGTCAACTTTTGACCGGATCGAAGCAGTTCAATGGGAAGTTGGGTTCCCGGTGGGAGGGTTTGGATCTCATGGACAAGTTCTTGAACCCGGACGGCAGGTTTCCCCTGGATGGTAAGAAGAAGATCACCCGGTTGAATTCCTGCTATAGCCGCCGGACTCTCAGGTTTTACGGTTTTTACCATGACCACCGACAAACCCCTGGCAGGGTCTATAACTCTTTCTTGAAGTTCGATCCCCAGCCATCCTGCCTCTGCCTGACCTATATTCCAGAACAAAAACAACCCAAACATTCCCCTAAGAATCCATTGAATTCCCAGGTACTCTATAGCCCGACGTGGGGATTTCAGATCTGTAAAAAACAAGGACATCCCTCTATCTGTACTCAACTTATTGATTTTTGATAAAAATCGTTTCATTGAAACCTCCTGACTGGATCCCCTGTTACAGAGACCCTTTAAGTTAATTAATTTGTCCACCTATAAATTACCTAATCGGTAAATACCATGATATATCTGGAATGTCAAAACAAAACTACCACCTGTTACCGTATCAATTTAGTAACCGAGAGGCCTAAAGTAATTTTAATTTCCGAACCTCCGGTATCCAGGTGAGAATGAGTATTCACCTGGTTCGTTGTGCTCTCGTTGTGGGTCTAGCCTTAGACTTCGTAGATGAAGAGGTCTGCACCAAACAGGAGGTTAAGAAAAAGGATCAGGCTCCCGCCGGTTCGATAACAAGAATGGCGTGGCGCATCCGAAAGGGACCGAACCATGCGACAGATTCGCTATGATGCATTAAATGCAACCCGAGCTGGTTTATCAAATCCTTCCATCCTTCCAGGTTCCGGTTGGAATGGGGATGCCCGATAAATTCCAGATTCATCAGACTGTCCTGCAGATAGGTCATGAACCGTTCAAAAGAACCATGGTAAGTATCTTCCAGGATCAGGAGACGTCCTTTGGGACGCAACACCCGAACTCCTTCCAGGAGTACAGGTATGTGAAGGTGAGCGGGTAGATGGTGTAAGACAGTGATCAGGAGCGAGGCATCGAAGAGGGAATCAGGAAAAGGGAGTTGGGCACCATTTGCAAGGACTCGAGGGAGATCCACGAGGCAGAGGTCGGCAATGTCACAGGCCACTACCCGATAACCAGCCTCCCGGATGGCTTCGGCTATATATCCCATACCGGTACCGATATCCAGAATCTTTCCGGTCTCAGGAAGCCACCTCCGGAAGATCTTGAGCATCTTCTGAGCCCGGTTTCGACCTGCTGAGTGCGTTATCCCGGATAGGAGCCGACTTCTGCAGGCATCTACGGCTATCCTTTGAAGAACTCCAGGTATTGTTTCTCTACGACCATCGGTAGATTTGTTCATGAACTTTCGAGGGGTATTGGATAAATTCGAAGTTTATTACTGTTTCAACGTTTCTAACTCCTTCTTTAAACTAAACCCTCCCTTGCCCACCCTTCTTTAGGCCATCCTATCCACTTTCCCGTTGGAAATATTGTATAATATCGAATCGGTTTGAAATGTGGTATAGAGGATAGGGGTCGCCCCACCCTGGCCCTTTTCTGGGGTAAATTTTTTAAACCTAACTCCTCCGAACTCTCCTTCCCTCAGAGGGAAATTCCTTACTTCTTGTTTTCTATCCTTAGAAACACCTGTCGGAGGATTTATTTAACTGACCCGTCGTAAATTTTTTAAAGTTCTTAAAGATCGGAATCGTGGAAAGGAAAAATGAATGAAGATAGGAAGGCACCGTTAAACGGTAGGGGCAGCCCTTTGTGACTGCTCTGTTTAAGAGGCAATTCTGACCGACTGCCCTGCAGGTTATACGACATTTCTGTTTAGATTAGTATTATATCGGGAAAAGTTTCTTGCCCAAAAAGGCATTCACGTATCGTTTGACGACATGTCGGAGCCATTGGGTCGGGCTTTGAGCCTGAAGTCTGTAGCGAAGGGCTCCGACGACTTCGGCTCGAAAATCATCTGAGTGAATCATTCCATGGTAGAAAAATTCATCAAAGCAGTTTTGGATGTGACCGAATAAAATGGTTGGAGTGATGGAAGCTATTCGCCTGGCCAGTTCTTCAGCACCCTGATGTTCCAGAAAGCGATCTACGGTTTCTTGTTCGTAAAATCGAATGTTTGCCAGGGCATTTATAAGGAGATCTCGAAGCCGGTCATCCTGGGCCTCCAGGGCACTGCGCAAGGCATCCAGAGCCAGTTGATGGCGACGGTAGATGAGCGAGAGGACAACCCCTGCCAGAATGGTGCATCGGGCGTAGGCGATATGACCTGAAGCAATGGCATCCCTTAAAAATTCTGGAATGAAGCGGGCGCGTCCGGAAGGACGATGCTTATCGAAGACGACCTCCGCCCAAGCCATATGGGGAAGCAAAGAGTAGGTTCCCTTTGCTGTTTGAAAGGTTGCCTGAGTGGATCGAATCGTTTCCCGGGTCATACGGGCATAAGACTCCAGCCACTCGTCTTCAACACGCCGGGCCTTGTCCAAAGTATGGAAAGCGACAAACAGGGCCGATTGCCTGAACCATGAACAGCCTTCCCGGTGGATACGGTCCAGTGCAGCCAGGACTCCCCCTGGATCCCGTGAACCATGGTAAATGAAGGCCCATTCCGAGGCTATCATCAGATATACGTCAAAGGAAGTATTGCGGTTTAACAGTACCTCTAAAGCCTGGGTGAAACCCAAGTTTGGATCTTCGAGGCATTCCAATACCCTCACCAGCTTCTGGTATTCCGGGTTCGGACGGAGAAAAGCATCTTTGAACTCTACCAGATTGATAGGTTGAAACTCGGGCTGGGTTGCCAGAAACCTCATCAGAATATGGGTAAGTATAAAGATAAGTCCACCCCAGAATGTCTGAAGCCAGAGTTGGTGTAGCCGGCCCATGTCCGGAGGTATATGGAATAAACGTCGGGAATTAGCCTGCCAGCACTCCCTCAACTGCTCTACAACCTCCGGCTCATCGAAGTGGTAGCTGAGGATGACGACGGACAATCCTATAGGCGTTTCGAGTAACCACCACAGGTTCCAGGGTTGTGATAATCTGGGTTTACTACACAGGTGTTGCACCAAACGCCAACCCTGGTTTCTACGCTCTTTCCAAAAGTGATATAGGTAGGGAATGAGCATTACCCGTATAACCTGGGAATCATCCTGTGCTGCCTGTACTAATACCTCATCCATCCCCAGGGAGTAAGCCACTTCGATGGCCACACGCCTTGCATTGATGATGCAGGCCGGGACTTGCGGATGGGACAGGAAGTATCGCGACCATCGGAACTGCATCCTCTGAAAAAGGGATAAATCGGGAGGTTGGACGGTTATCAACGTATTTACAATATGATGGATCTGCGGGGTATGGTTCGGTCCGGCTCCTCGCAGGGCCGAGACGATACCATCTCGCTGAAAACCCTTTTCTGTGAGGGCTAGTTCCACCACATCCTGATCCCGACCTGCTTTTAGAAGCATCAGCGTGAGATATCGGATATCCTCCGCTGCCAGGAAGGGATCTGCCAGGCGTCGCAACTTCATCTCGAGAAAATTGGTCTTCCGGAGCAAGGCTTCCAATTCCTCACCGGCGTCCGTCTCGTAAAGGTGACCAGGTAAATACAGAAGGGGATAGGTATCTCCCGTTTCACGCCAACGCCTGCAGTAGGTGAGTAGCCGCCGGCGGACTCGGGTTAGATGTTCTTGTTCTACAACTGCCCCCATGGCAGGGATTCTTAGAGCTTGTCGAATCAGGTGACGATTGAGCCGTGAAGCAACTTCCGGTAGCTTTCCCAAGAAGAGGTTCAGAAGAAACTCTCGAAACTTCTCATGGAAGAGCTGATAGCTCAAAACCTCGGAGGTAGTCGTATTTTTAATCAAAACCGGTTGAAGTTCTCCCTCTATGGCTTCTTGAGCTTCTACCCAGGGCAGGTCCAGGATGGCACGCACCTGATCCACCGAGAGATAATCCCGTGAAACTGTTAACAAGAGAAGACAATCCCGCAAGGTTGCCCAGCGAGAGTTCACACAAAGCCTCCGGAGGATATCCTCGAAGTACCCTTCGACACCCAGCGGGAGCTGATGGGTCCCTTCCATTCTCAGTCGTCCCTGGACCAGGTCTTCAGCCAGCATTCTTATATAGAGGGGATTACCGGCTGAGATCCGCCGTATGACTTCTATATCCCTCTCTGAAAAGGATGAAATATTTATCGGGTTGCTGACACTGTTTAGGGTTTCAAAGAATAGTTGGTGGATAGCTTCAGAGGGAAGACCTCGCAATTCCAACCGGAAGGATGGAATAAAAGGGTTAGGAATAGTCGGTAATACACCCCGCCGGGCCGAGATCAGTATAAATACCCCATCCGGCAGATGTCCGGGAAGGAAAGTCTCAAGAATGGCCGTATGCCGGTGAGGGGGATGAACGGAAAGGACCTCATCGATCCCGTCTATGAGGATCAAAACCTTCCCCTTGCGTTGGGCTATCACAGTACGTGCAAGATTTAACAGTGCATGGGAGGAGCGCTCCGGTGGTATAAAGGTGTGCTGACCACCTTGCACGGCCAACTGTTGCATCAGAGAGGAAAGAATCCTCGGTACATCTACACTGATTCTATTACCTGCATAGCAAAGGTGGAAAGTCAAGGTAAGACCCTGTTTTCCAAGCTCGGTCACAAGTTTTAACAAATCCGGTGGGCGACCTTCCCTGTTCCCTTCCCCGAGTAGATCCTGAATAAGCTGGGAAAGCAAAGCACTTTTACCGATCCCGGGATCTCCTTCTACCAATAAGTAACCCCTGGGCTGTTGAATAAGGAATCGGAGTAGTTCCGCCTCTTCTTCCTTACGTCCTACAAAGCCCCGGCTACGCTCCTGTACCAGTTCCCACGAAACGATGCCCGGACCTGCTTTTAATCCAACCTGGTAGAAGGGATGCCTTCCCTTCACAGGTTTCAGTTCTTCCGGAAGACTGTCTGTTAACCTGGTCAGTTCCCGGGCAACAACATTAAGAACTTCTCCAACAGGACCGGAACGATATGTTATAACCATACACCCTTCCCTATCATTCTGGATCTCCAAGACATTATCTTCCGGCACTACCCATACCCGAAGTCCACTTTCTTTTGCTGCAAGGACTTTCTCCCGAATCTGTTCCACCCGCCCGATGATACCGTCTTTGTAAGAGCCAAAACAGGCCAGATAAGAGCCGAGGTTTCGATAAAGAGGCTCCTGATAGGCTAAAGCCAGATACGCAAAGGCAAGTCCGGCAGATCGCCCTTCCCCATAGAACTCGGTCCAATAAATCAGAGAATCATCAAATTCATACTCAAGACGGGTTTCCAGCAGATTTTGAGACATCAAATTGAATTGAATCCCCTGGACGGTTTCCTCAAATCCCTCTCCCAGGTTGCTTAAGGTGGCAAAGATCTTTCCTCCGGCAGGATTCCCAACCGTGGCAATCCGACGAACAATGGCGGGGCGTACATAATCTTCTACAACCGGATTTTGGGGCTGCTTACTTCTCGCAAACAGGACAGAGGTAACAGCCTTATTTTGGATCGGCTCAGATGAGAAGGTCAAGAGGATTTTGGTAAGAACCTCTTCGAACCGGCTCTCCGTATCTCTAAGTTGCCGAAGTTCTGATAAAAAAGCAATTTCTTGCTGCCTCCAGTCTGTAGGGGTCTGGGTGGTCTGGATGAGTCTATTCAGGGATAAGGTAAGGGCATCTGTGGGATATTGTTTTTGGAGAAACGACTTGAAAATGTTGAAATCTCTTGGAATTTTAACCAATCCTCGATAAACGATCTCGGCCTGGAGTTTCTGGACAATTTTTCGATCCAAATAAGAAGCTAACGACGACTCTTCTAACAGATTGTGAAATTCTATAAGCTTCTCAAGACGCAGGAGAGACAAGAATTCTGGTCTGATGGCACAATTCTGGAGCTTTAAAGGCTTGGCCTCTTTGAGCGCCTGGTCAAAACGTTCCAGGAAAGTTTGAAATGGACCGGGATGACCTTTCATCATCAAATAAGCAAGATAAGCCGGCGAGACGCCTGCACTTCCATACACATTGGCGCTCCTAAAGATAGGTGTGGTCTCACAGACATTCCTGGATTTTTATTATCCTTACTTTTATTAAACTTGATGAGATCTAAAACCGGCCAAAGGCTTACCCTTTTCCCAGACCTCCCTCCATGACGGTGGATTCATCCAGATAAAGTTTAAAGTGTACCTTTGCATAATCCTCTATGGAAAGCCCCAATTTCGTAAAATCAATCACAACAACTCCGGCTTGAATTGTTTCGGAAAGGCGAGGGGATAATTCTCCTATTTTCGGCGGTTTAGTCGCAAAAAACTCGATGGTTTTTCCGTTAAGATCTAAGGCCGGCCTACCCTCTTTCCTGAACTCCAGGATAGCCGAGTTCTGATCCCGGACATACAGCTCTCCCGTATAGGATCCTAGGTAGATGGGACCCTGGTTTTCAAATTTGGTACCCATTCGCTCCCGAATTTCATCTATCCCAGATAGATTCGCAGCCGCCCACAACATTTTCTCCGGTTCCGACCAGAACGGTCGAGTGCTTGCAAGGACTTTCTCGATTCCTTTTTGTTCCAGGTCCGGATCTAGAGTATAAGACGCCCTTAGTTGTTGCAAGATTTGAATCTGCTCCCACGGGGAGAGTGGGAAGTGCTCTTCTGATTCCAGCAAAGCCCTAAGCTTTGCAGTACATGCCTCACACCGATCCAGGTGATTATCCATCTCTAATTCATCTTGGTCCGATAGTTCTCCTCTAAAATATTGCTGTAATCGCCCCATGAACGCTTCACAGCTCATCGATTTCATTCAGCCTCCCTCTCTATCCCTTATACTTTATCTTCTCTATAAAGTTTAAAATACGTTTTTCCGCACTTATATAACAAACAAAACCGCTTTAAAAAAGTTAACCTTTTCCCTAAAAACCCTTGGTTTGTAACCACTTTTTTAACGCATAGATTCCCTTTTGCATAAGTACGGATACCCGAGCAGAGCTAATCTGGAGCTTCTCGGCAATTTCTTTTTGTGATAATCCTTCCATATACAATTTTATAACTTCCTGAGTCCTCCCTCTAAGCTGTTTATGGACACCTTCCCTCAGGAACCCGGCAATTTCACCTTCGATCATCCTATCCGGTGCCGGAAACGGCCCTCTATCTATTATGGGAAAATTCGGCTCTAGAACCTCGGTTTTTGAAGCCATCCTCCAATTTCTTAAATGGTTAAGACATCTCTGGTTAAGACGTTTAAAAAGCCATTTATCCACGGGAGCTTCCTTTTCCCTCACCCCTTGATTCATTACCTCACAAAGCTCTTTGAAAACTTCTTGCACAAGATCCTCGGCATCTGCCTCTCCTAACCAATAATATTTTCGGATAGCATACATCATCATGCTTCCAAAGTACTTCGTTACAACCTGGGAAAATAAATCGAAATCCCCTCTGGTCCTACTTAACTTAAGATCTCTCAGAGTCACATCTTTTTTAGGTAGCATAATTATGGTATCTCAAATAGATAAAAACAATTTTTTCAAGGATCTGGAACCCGGTGGACAGGCGTATTGGGATTCTTTATTTACTACTTTTTCAATTCAATGATTAAAGCACGGATATCTGTAGTTCCTGTATTTTCCTCCATATGGGTTACGGCTTCAGACCATACCACCTTGCCCGGTCTGGTTTCTCTTTCTTTGGTTTTGCCGTCTGGGAAGGTAAATCTTGCCTTACCCGGGCTTAAAATATAGACGAGATAGGCCGGATGCGAATGCATGGGTGTTTTATCACCGGGTTTGCTCGTATATTCAATCAGGCGTATCCGATTATTTTCGAAAAGAACTTTATAATTCTGGGGTGCCACTTTCACCAGATCTTGTAACATAAATTCCTCCATTTCATAATTTTAGGGTTATGGTATGGAAGACGGCATTAAAACCACTCTACACGCAGGGGGGAACCAAAGCAAGTAAAAATTGATAAGGCCTTCGGATGGGACTATTGATTGGGGCCGGGGAGTTTTCTATCGGGCTTCGCTTCGGCATTGGAAGAATCCCCTTGACCTGTTTTCTGATCCACTTGGGAGAGATATACCTGACTGCATAAAGATCCTTTTTGAGCAGCTTCGATTAAATCGCTCGATTTTCCCCACTTCCATTGGACATATTGGGTTATGCCGGGAACGGGTTGCGGCACCTGGGGCTCACCGTGCAGGATTTCAGCTTCATACTCTTCCAGATGGAGGATATAATCCCCCCGATCGATTTCGCCTTCCCCAATTTTACCCACCACTTTTAGCTCGACCCCTAGTTTCTCCCTACCGGATCTCACAATCGCATCTTCATAAGTCTCCTCACCCCGGAGCGATCCGGCCGGTAATCCCCACACATCGGGTAATCTTTCATCATCCGGAGGTCTTTTAACTATCAGGAAACGGGTCCGATTTTTATTATAAATGACAAAGGCAACTGAGTTCTTAACCGGTTTTATAGGGCTTCCCATATTGCCAGACGCGACTTATTCAATCGAAAGTAGTCTTGTCTTTTGCATTCTGTTACTGCCTTATGTTCATAAAAAATTGATATAAGGGGTCAATAATAGAAAAAAGTGATAAAGCTCATCATGAAAAAAATTAAGAAAGATCCCATGAAACTATCACTTAAAGATACAGGTATTGTTTTTGAGGAATTCTTGCAAGATTTATCCAGGGATATGTACCAGAAAGCCGGAGAGTACCGAGCCCTTGAGGTAATGGAACAGTTGCTCAGAAAATGAAAGCGGATTTTCCATAAATCCCCGGAAATTTTTACCCCCTACCCTTGTTTCTTGCATTTCCTCAGTATCTGTATCAGTTTAGTAAGTGGAAAAAGAAACACCCCCCTCCCCCCGTATACGGGGGGAGGGGGGATTCAGA
>JAUQPW010000006.1:71478-91030 GCA_030550175.1 bacterium | reverse complement strand
TCTTACTTCTTTTTAAGCTTACCAATTTGAAATTATAGATGACCTATCCAGTATTTTTTCTTATTTTTCTTTATAGATCTTGACAGGAGATAAAAGGAACCTTTATTTAAGTAAATCTAGAAATATTTAAATGATATGAACCCCATAACCGAAGATCAAATCATAAAGATCGCCGGGATGTTTAAGGCACTTGGCGATCCAACGCGACTGAGAATCTTTGAGTTCCTGCGTCGTTGTCCCCCTTCGTCTCTTTTATCCATAGACGAGAAGGGGGATGTAAGGCCTCTGGAGGGGCCAACGGCCGGAGAGGTTTGTTGTCAGATTACTGGAGCAAATCAGATTACCTCCAGGATTTCCTTTCATCTAAAGGAGCTTCGCCAGGCGGGTTTAATTACGATGAAGCGACACGGTAAAAACATGATTTGTCGGATTAATCAGGAAGCCGTTGCTTTACTTGCCCGCTATTTGGATGAACAAGAAAAAGGAGGTAGAAACCATGACTGCTGTTAACAACAATAAAGATGAGGTAAGAGAGTATATCAGGGAAAAGTATGCGACCATTGCCCGGCAGATAGTACAAGGCGGTTCGGGTTGCTGTGGATCGGGAACAAGGGGAGATGATCCCATTACCCGGGATCTGTATACGGTCGATGAAGCGGCAGGGCTTCCTGAAGAGACAATTTTAGCTTCTCTAGGGTGCGGAAACCCAACGGCTCTTATTGAACTTAAACCCGGTGAAACGGTGTTGGATCTGGGTTCGGGAGGCGGCATAGATGTGCTTCTCTCAGCCCGACGTGTCGGTCCGACCGGTAAAGCTTACGGTCTGGATATGGCCGACGAAATGCTGGCACTTGCCCGAGAGAACCAGAAAAAGGCAGGAATTGAAAACGTAGAGTTTCTCAAAGGTACGATTGAAAATATCCCTCTGCCGGATAATTCCCTCAACATCATCATTTCCAACTGTGTTATTAACCTCTCACCGGATAAAGACCAAGTGTTCAGAGAAGCTTTTCGAGTCCTACGACCGGGGGGTCGATTGGCAGTATCGGATGTAGTGTTTCATAAACCGGTATCTGAAACACTCCGAAGAAACCTCGAGCTTTGGGCCGGTTGTGTGGCCGGTGCGCTCTCTGAAGAAGAATATCGGATGAAGCTTACCGCTGCGGGTTTTGGGGATATAACGATTACTCCGACCCGGATCTATACCCAAGAGGATGTTACAGGGATCGTTTCTGCATGCTGTAGTGGAAGCGTGGAGGCAGAGCTCGAGGGAGTTCTTATGAGTGCTTTTATACGGGCTTCTAAACCGGTCATCGGGGCAAGATGATGATGAAAACCATCCTTTTTGTATGTGTACACAACACCGGTCGATCGCAGATGGCCGAAGCATTTTTCAATTACTTTGCTAAAGCGCGGGGGCTTAAAATCCGTGCGTTTTCTGCAGGGACCATGGCAGGAAAGGAGATTAACCCTGTAGTCAAGCAGGTTATGGAGGAAATAGGTATTTCCTTGGAGGGGCAGAGACCCCGGCAGCTTACACCTCAGATAGTCACTGGTGCTGCAAGGATGATCACCATGGGTTGTGGGGTAGATGCAAGTGTCTGCCCGGCGGGCATTTACCCCACGGAGGACTGGGGCTTGGAGGACCCGGCCGGTCAGCCCATAGAAAAAGTCCGGGAGATACGTGATCAAATCCGCACGCGGGTAGAAGCGCTTCTGGATGAAGTAAAAGACGAGGATTGTTAAAGCCCGAGTTTATCAGGGGGAGGGATATATGTCGAGGCGGATCGACTCAGCGTTTGCTGGACCCAGGGTCACCTTCTTGTCAGGTAATAGCCGATTGGCATCGGCCAGAAAGGTAACTACTGCCCAATACTCTTCCTCTTTGAGACTTCCCGGCGCATCAAAGGGCATGGCCTTGCTCACATAATTGAACAGGCCTGCAACCGTCTTATACCCCCCCAGTGGATGAGGCGTGCGAACAAGTGCGGGTCCAATCCGAGTGCCCTGACCCTGTTGACCATGACAGCGGGCACACTTCTCCTTGAATAGCTCCCTACCTTTGGCAAGTTGTGCCGATTCCACAACCGAACCGGATGAGGGGGTGCTCTGGGTTAAAGGAGATTGTGTGGCCAAGGCCATTCCCCCGCAGATGAAACATAAACCCCATACAACGGCGATTTTCATTATTATTGTAAACCCATGGTCCATGATATAAAAGAACCTGGAGGGGAAGAAGGTCTTTCACCATCGAGACCTTCTTCCATAGGCCAGTCCTACGACGTCACATTCACCTCAAACTTCGGTACGGCATTACAGTTAATACCCAGTTCATTGAAGGGCACGGTATCCGGCTGGACTTCACCTCGCTTATCTGTAGCCCTGGTTGCCAAGATATGGGTGCCACGGGTGGCTTCCCACGGAAACTCAAAACGTACCCAGCGGTATTTAAGTCCAAGGGGATCTTTAATAGGAGCCTCTTTCCACGTCTTACCTCCGTCGAGGCTGTATTCTACTTTTTGAATACCATGGGGTGAATAGGCATAGCCCAACATTGTATACTTGCCTGCGGGCATGGTATAGGTTTCACCCTGTTTGAGGGGATAGCCTTCCGGGGGTTCTGAGTTTTTCATGGTATAAGGGATAGTCAGGTGGCTCTTGACCTTGAGCCAGGTGCCCATCTGACCACGAATATCTTGGGCGGTAACACCACGGAATTCATCATTGGGGCCGGGCTTTTCGGGGGGGTAATCAGGTCCTATATAAGCTTCTTCTTTGGTGTGCATGCGGGTCCAGAAACCTTTGGTTGAAGAGATAACGATTTCCGTCAACCACTTGACACTAGCTGCACCACCCCAGCCGGGCACCACGGCCCGTACAGGTCCCCCGTGATCAGGAGGCAAATCTATCCCATTCATGCCAAAGGCGAGCCCAATCTCCTCCGGACGACTAAAAATCTCTGACATCGGCATGGGACGCCCCGTATCAGGACCATCCACTCCGCTCCAAAAGAGTAAGTTTTTCGCATCGGCTTTGACCTTGGCACGATCTAGAATTTCAGCCATGGGAACGTAGGTCCATTCTACCTGACCAACATCCGAAAATCCCCAGTTACCGCCCCTGACTTCGTGACCCAGTTGCTCCCAATTAATGGTACGACCATTACCAAAGCATTCATGTACACGAATCTCCGAACGACTCGGTAACTTGAGGAGTTCATCGTAGGTCAGCGTCAGAGGTCTTTCAACTGCATCACCATGGATTTTGAGCGTCCACTTTGCCTTGTCGAGGAGCGGTGTTTTGTAACGGTTACGAATAAAAACCCGTTCCCACGGTGTGATATACGTTTTAACGTCCCACCACCTGGTGCCCGCTTCAACCGCAAAGGGATAAATATGATAGGACTTTGTGGGTTTGGCAAAGTTCTCCTCTGGACCGGCTGCATAAACCGGAGACAATCCGAACAACGATTTGCCGGATAACCTTATAGCAGTCATGACAGCACTTGCCCCACCCAGGCTCAGCAAATGCAAAAACCACCTTCGACTCATTCCAGCCTTTTCGGCGGCTCGCCATAAGGCTTCTTTCTGCCGTGGTTGGTATAACATGTTACAGGAGGGCTGGTTACCACCTTAGCCGTTGGATCTCATGGCTGAATTTGTAACCAGCGCCTTTTGCCAGAAAAGGTGGTAATAAATGCTTGAAACTTGCTAACAGGATATCACGATACCTAGAGCCCCATTCAATCCTTTCTACACCTCACCATCTTCCGCTCCCTCCTCCGCTCCCTCATTTTAAAGGATACGATTTTTAACTCCAGAGTCTCCCATGAAGGGACTAGATTGTCAACAAATTTCTTTTATTATTTTTAAAATTATTTAAATATAGAAATATCAAGATAACTTCCTTTAAGAAGCCTCTGCCTATTCTACCGAGATGGAATAGGTGCCAGGATAAGAGTGATATCCATAAGAAGCACCCCCTTCCTGACCTTCCTCCGCTTTGCAGGGAAAGGAACTTTGAAGCCAAGTTCCCTCCCCTGTGAAACGGGGGAGGGGGACAAGGTGGAGACGCCTTAACCTGATGCGTATGGGGTCGACCCCTCCGACCCTGCTTAAAGGAGACCCCAAGGTTACCCTCGGGTAATCAGGCAATTTAATGGAAGCGTAGGAAGGATCGTATATAAGAAGCAGAAACTACGCGTCGGGATTGGATAATCCGCCGTTTTTCCAAGGTTTCAGGAAGAAGAGGTAGCAATTCCGGTAGGATCCGGAGTAATCGAGGTCGGATTAAACTTACATAGATCCAGATAAACGGGTCGAAGAGAAAAAGGGAGGGAAAAATCAACAAAAAATCCTTAAATCCCAGGTTTTTGAGGAGGGTCAGATACCTGTTCTTGATAATGTGCCTTTGAAGGGAGGAAGGTTTATTAAAAAAGCTGAAGTGAGGGAAAAGGTTCTTGGTCCGGGGGTTTTTATCTGCTACCCTGGATGAGGAACAAGGGGCCACAGGTAATTGACTGCTGAGGCCACCACCCCGGTAGTGAAAAGCAAGGGCCCGGGGCGTATAATAACATTTCCAGCCGAACAGCTGGGCGCGCCAGCCTAAATCCAGATCCTCATAATAGGTGAAGAAAGAACTATCAAAATACTCACCTTTAATTTTAATATCTTCCAGCATCGTCCGGCGATAGAAAGCCGCGGCGCCGCAAGTTGAAAAACAGTACCCGGGCGTATCAAATTGTCCGGTATCCTTCTCCCCATAACCTCGCTCCAGGGGAGTCAGGTTCCATCGGAGGAATTGACCGGTAGTATCCAGGGTAGTTTGATCAAATCGGAGAAGTTTTCCCGTCACCATTCCGATCCGAGGATCCAGTTCAATCGCGCTGACCAGGTTTTTAATAAAATCAGGAGTCAGAATGGTATCAGGATTCAAAATCAAAACGTAATTCCCGAAAGAGGAATCGATTCCTTGATTGCATCCCTGACAATACCCCCTGTTTTCGGCGTTCTCTATAAGTCGAAGTTGGGGATAACCTTCTCGAATTATCTGAACCGACTTGTCCTCCGAAGCATTGTCAATAATCAAGATGTCGAGATCTGCATGGGATTGGATCAAGATCGAATCCAGACAGTTTTTCAAAAACCTTGCCCCATTCCAATTTACAACGACTACTGAAACCAGCATAAGAAGCGTCTAAAATGTCTTTTAAGTATCTAAAGTATCTTTTTAAACTTAACCTACTTGAGACTCTGATAAACCTGAAGGGTTTCCTGGGCTGTTTTCTTCCAGGAAAATTGTTTGACCCGTTCCCGTCCTTTTTGAACCAGCTCTTTTCTGAGTACCCCGTTGGTAAGACCTTCAAAAAGAGCTTCGGCTATTTCCCCAGGATTGTAGGGGTTTATCAGAATGGCAGCATCCCCGACTATTTCGGGTAGAGAAGATATATTGGAGGTGACAACCGGAGTTCCGCAAGCCATGGCTTCTAACGGTGGTAAACCAAAACCTTCATACAGGGAGGGATACACAAAAAGATCGGCTAAATTGTAAAGAAGGCATAAAACTTCCTGGGAGACAGGTTCGAATAAAAAAGAAATCCGGTGTTCAAGACCTAATTCCTTTACCAGGGAAGGTAAATCGGGATAAGGAGATAAAGGCCGTCCGACCAACAGAAGATAGGCTTCAATTTTTTTCTCTGTAATGATTTGATGAAACGCCTGGATAAGCCGAACTAAATTTTTTCGCACTGTAAGGGATCCCACATAAAGGATCAAAGGACGGCGAAGGTTATACTTATCCTGGATTTGAGTCAGTTTATCTGGGTTATCAAGGAGTTGGAAATCTTCAGAGACTCCGTAATAGGTAACCACAACCCTTTGTTCTGGAACTTTGTAATAGCGAAGGATATCTTCTTTCGAGGCATAAGAACAGGTCAGGATACATTCGGCCGTTTTTACGGCCCAATAAGAAAAAGGCCGAAAGGTCAACCATCCTTTCCAATTAAACCACTCCGGATGGATTTTATAGGTAATATCATGGATGCTGACCACCCATCTGCTTGATTTCAGGAGGGGAACCGTATAAAAAGGAAAGTGGAAGACGTCAACCGGGTGGAACCTTAATTCAAAGGGGAGTCGGAGGTTGTTCCAGGTCGTCAGGTTCTGCCCTAAGGGCAAGCGCAGTGTTCGGGTCGTAAAGTTCGATTCTTCCAAGAAATCAAGCTTTCGAGGGGGCTTTTCATCAAAAAAAAGGATGTACTGATTGTCAGAATCCAGGACACTTAAGCCTTCCAATAAATTTTTTAGATAGGTTCCTACTCCTCCAGACGGCTTGAATAAAGTTCTGGCATCGATCCCGATTTTCATTTTAAACGTTGATAAACTTCAAGGGTTTGCCTGGCAATAGTATGCCAGGAAAAGGATGCAGCCCGTTTTAAACCTTTTTCTTTCAGAGTTTTTTGCAAATCCGGGTTTGTCAAAACCCTGATAATAGCCTCTGTGATGGAGGTTACCGAGTAGGGATTCACCAATACCGCCGCATCTCCGACCACCTCGGGGAGGGAAGTATCGTTGGAAGTAATTACCGGTAATCCACAGGCCATGGCTTCCAAGGCCGGTAAGCCAAATCCTTCGTAAAGGGAAGGAAACAAGCAGAGCTTTGCACCATTGTAAAGATAACTGAGGTCTTCAGGGGAGACATAACCGGTCAGGATAACCTGCTTATCCAGTCCTTTTTCTGAAATATACCGTCGGATCCGTTGAGATTCCGGACTTAAATTCCCAACCAGGGCCAGTTGATAATTTCCAGGGAGTACCTGAAGAGCTCGTTGAAAGGCGAGAATAGTTAACAGGACGTTCTTCCGAGGCTCGAATCCACAGGGAAAGATAAGATAATCCTGCTCGAGATGGTACTTCTTTTTCATGGCTTCTACCTGATCTGCAGGCAGAGAGGGTTGAAAAATCCCACGGACTCCTCCCAGGATTACCTCGATCTTTTCCCCGGGAAGCCCTAGAATTCGTATCAAATCGTTCTTAACGCTTTCCGAGATGGCTATGACTTTCTCGGCCCATCGCGTTGAGTGAAATTTTAACAGATACACCAGATGATGGGGCAATTTTCGAAGGGTCTTGTATTCCTGAAAAATCAAAGGGATCAGATCGTAAATCGTAATCACCCGCTTACACGGGGAAAACCTGGGAATTGCAAACTCCATGGCATGGAAGATATCTATTCGATAGGCTTTTAAAACAGGATACCACAGGAACTGATCGGTCAGGGAAGTTAGTCGGGTTGGACGTTTTAGCCGGATAACCTTTGATTGCAAATCCTCCCGTAAGCCTCTGATTTTTTTATAAGCCGAGGCAAAGAAAAAATACTCATTTTCTGAATCTACTTCAACCAGATGGTTCACCACATTGGAGGTAAAAGTTCCTATTCCACGAAATTGACTTTCTGTTTGAAGGGATCGAATATCAATACCGATACGCATAGCTCTCCTCCACTGGATTTATAACAATGAACTTCTCAGTAATTGATGTAAACATTTCCAGAACAAACGGCGTCGCAGAGTACCCTCCGGGTGTATGAGGAGTGCGCGGAAAAGATATTTCACGGTTTCCCGGCCCTTCCCTACTTGGCCTGCCTGATAAGCTTGTTTAAGGAAACGGACCGACCGACACCATCGGCGTCCGGTTCCTGTTAACTGATTCTCATAACGCTCGGCAATTTCATCGAATTCATTTCCAAACCTGTGACCTTCAGCTACAGACTTGCTACCGGCATGATAGCGGTAGGCAGCAACGGGTACAGTCAGATGTTCACAGCGATATCCCGCCAGGAGCAAACGGACGTACAGTTCATGATCAAAGCTATAGCGCAGGCGCTCCTGAAACCCGGCGTTTAGCAATTCTCGCTTCCAGAACATCCCGGGTTGTGGCGCATTGTAGGCACACATCAGGCAATGGGCTACAGACTGCGGAACCCTTGCCTGAATCAGTTCGGTCCGACACCCTCCATTACCGAAAAAGAGCGTATCCCCACATAACCATTTACAATCTGTATGTTCACAAAAATATTCGGCCACGGCCATCAAAGCACCGGGTAGATAGAGATCATCACTGTTGAGGAAGGCCACAATTTCCCCGGTCACCTGCTTCAGACCCTTATTGAGGGCATGGGCCTGTCCTCGATCGGGTTCGCTAACCCAATAGGCCAGATGGGACTCGTAACGCTTAATAATCTCTACACTTCCATCTGTACTCCCTCCATCGATAACAATGTACTCTAGGTGAGGATAGCGTTGATTAAGCACCGAACAGATGGTTTCTTCCAGAAACGGTGCCTGATTAAAGGAAGGGGTAATAATGGAAATTTTCGGAAATCTTCTTAAAAGGTTTGGGTGAAGGTAAGTTGCGGTTTGCATGGTATTTCTACCTCATTCACAACCGAAAGTGTTTTAATCCCTTGTAAGTTATTTACAAAACATGCCCGTTTAGAACAAGAATATATCTTTGGGTAAAAAGACCCTTTCCGATCTGTAACATTCTTCTCAATTTTCTCACTCCCTGGGGCAATCGGGATTTCACCGTCTGGCCTCTTACGTTGGATCGAAGGGAAGTTTTGGGCGAAACAGAGGGAACCTGCCGGGCCATGGCCAGAAGAATCCGAATATAGGGGGCATAGATACTTTGCCTGACAACCCTCGAGGGTTTTAACCCATAGTCTACAAAGTTGGGATCATAGAGCCAATTTGTTATTTGTTTAAAGCCATGGAAATGGAAAAAAATGAGGGGCTGGTCATCCACCCAAACCCTATTTTTATATTCCTGAATTTGGTAGTTAGCCAGGTTCCAGGGAGCCAGATCAACACCCTTATGGCGTAAAATCACGACATTTTGAAAACGATCGGGCCAGGTGTCCAGATACTTTTGATCTGCATAACGACCTTCTTCACAACGGTCATAACACCACTCATTGCAACGCTCGCGCCACCAATGAAGGCAGGTAAAGGCATGGCTATCACGCTTGAAGGAAAGCCAGCCTACGTTGTAAATCCCGTACCGCTCCCAGTCGCGAAGATAGGATGGAAACCGATGTTCAACAATGGCGATGGAGTGGTTACCGATTTCTTGATAAATAGGGGTTAAATCAGAGAAGAAGAAAAGATCTGCATCCAGATAGGTAATACGATCTACTTCAGGGAAATTGTTTAGAATAAACAAAGAGAGTGAAGGGGTACAGGTGAAATAATATTCCATGGGGGAACGGTTCTGCCTGGCCTTAAGAAGTTCTTCATCCCCTTTCTCGAATTCTTCAAGGGAAATTAAACGGACATCCGGCAAGTTCAGTTGGGAAAGAATCCTGTGGCATTCAGAATCCAGGCCTAGCACCCACAACCGGAACGAAGGGCAATAACGCCTAAGCGAGTGATAAAGGGCCAGTCCCCGCAATAAATAATGATAATCAAAATAAGTACAAAAATAATACATCAGACTAAAGAGACGATGCTTCTCTAAGCAAGACCGGTTAATACTCTTTCCTTGAATCAACCTTGCTTATAAGCAAGTTCGGGCTTTCGTGCGATCAGCACGTTATCTAACGTATCACCTCGCTTACCAAATAGCTTATCTAATATAAATCCGATCAGTAGCACGGGTGAGAGTAGGATCGATAAGGCCAGGATCACCCACGGCGGTCGACGGATGGCATAGGTATGAATAATTGTATCTACCATACGTTGTGCCAAGGTTGCCCACAGTCCACATGTTGGGATTACCTCAATGACTTCCAATCCATTCTTTTCAGCCAGATAACGCAATCCATAATGGGTATACCGATAGAAATCATAGGGCTCCAGATGAAGGCCCCAGGTTTGAGGAGTAGTTAAGAGGAGATAACCTCCGGGTTTGAGCACCTGAACTGCTTCCGCCATTACCACAGAAGGTTCTGGTACATGCTCCAGAACTTCATTACACAGGACCGTATCAAAGACTTGACTCCGAAAAGGTAATTTCATGGCATCACCTATGACATCTACTTTGCCACCGGAGGGAATATCCAAACCGATATACCGGTCCACAAATTGAAACAGATCCCGATAAGGCTTTCCTCCACAGCCAATATCCAACAACGATCCTCGGGCGTAATGAGAACGTTCCTGGATTGCCTGCCGCAATAATCGACGGGCAAGATGTAAGGGATCTGTCCATGCCCATAACCAGGGACCTCCAGGAATACGAAGTAAAACGCCCTTGATGGCAAGGTATATGAGCCTCAAGCACCGTAAAACCCAATTCACCTCAAACAACCTCACAGATATAGGTATAGGTCTTACTTACCTCTTGAAGTACTTCTTCCAGGTTGTAAGGGAGACTGGATAGCACGTGGCGAAGAATCAGTCCATTTTGTTCTATCAAATCCAGTAACTCCTCCTCGTTAAAAATCACTTCTATCACAGGTTGTCCATAAGCAGATTTACGTAGCAGGGTTGTAGATCTCTTCTGCAGGACGGGTACCGTATGAAAAATACACCATTTTCTGGTAACCCGGCGACTTTCACGGATGGCTTCCCGGTAACCTAACACGTGCATCAAGACCGTACCCGATAACAAAATATCACAGGCTTCCTCCCTCAGCGGAAGAGCTGTAGCATCCCCAACGACAAATTGGGTATTTGGATAACAACGCTTTCCCAACCCGGTCATAGCAAAGGAGTAATCCAGACCGATATAGCGGACAGGCCGCTTCAAGAGATGGGTTAAAACCTCAAAGTTCCAACCACTTCCACATCCTACCTCAACAATCAAGGGATTTTTTAATGCAGTCATCTGCACAGCCTTAGCTACCGCGGCAAAATCCTCCCTTGGATTTCCTTCATGCATTTGTTGGAGTAAAGGGACAAAGGCTGCGTGTTGCCTTTCGGCGACGGACCGGTCTTGCCAGCCGTGTAGGAATTCCGATGAAACTTCATCCTTTATAACCTCAAAGTTAGAGGACACAGGTATATCCTGTCCGGTATTTCTGTTCTTCCCAAGCCGGTGTTTTAATACTCGTCGTAAAGAGGGCGGTAACACCCTGCGTGCAATTGCCTTTAGCTTCCAGGAGGTCGAAGTGAAAACCATCTAAAAATTTCGTTGTTGGACAGGTAACATACCAAAACTAAGACCTTTCCACCCGCTATGAATTAGAGATATTTACGAACCATATCCACAAACTCCTGCATGCGGTGGTAATAGGTATGTTCTTGCAGGACTCGTTTTTGACCGGCACAGGCAATGGATTTACGTTCTTCATCGTGTTCCAGATAATATTCAATGAGTTCGGCACATTCTTCGGGAGTTCGGTAGCTTACGACTTCTTTACCCGGCTCAAACATCTCGCGTAAATTCACCTTCCAATCGGTCACGAGTAAAGTTCCAACCCCAGTTGCTTCGAAAAGACGCATATTGTTGGCATAGGGACCTGCTATATTAATATGGTGATTCAGGGTCATTTTAGAACTGGAGAGGATTTGATACATTTCGATACCCCATGCTTCACCCCGGTAACACCGACGAATAGAAGAAGTCTCCGGCAGGCTATGGATTCCCTGTCCCCACACTTCCATATCCTGGCGTGCACATACCTGTTCGAGGAGCTGAACCCGGGCTTTATGATGAGAAGATAGACTTCCTACAAAGGAGATGGAAATGCTACTTTCCCCCTGTTTCAATCGCTTTAATATTTTCGGTTCAAAGGCAAACCCATGTAATTCGGCAGGAATCCCTCTCCGTCGGAAATCCTCAACAAAATTAGGTAGTGATGAAAGGATCAAATCATAGCAACGAAAGTCCTGGTTAGGGGGTAAGGGAGAAGCAATTTGCCCTACCAGCAGGCGGGTGTAAGGCTTCATCTCTTTTAAAAACAAACTGCTCATACTTTTCATATCCAGATTAAAAAGGACATCTGGTCGATAATGCTTGATTTGTGCGGCCAGGATTTTGTACTGCCGTTTATCCAGCGAACGGAGTACCGGGCGAAAAAGTGGCTTAAGATGTCTCAGGGGTGTTCGGGCAGCAACACACCGAATCTGCTGTAAAACATTCCATCCCGGCTGCGCTATGGAAACCGCCTCGTCTGGCTGGCTAGTATATTGTTGAGCCCACGCTCTCTGCATAAATTCATTATTAACGTGGATATCCCAGGCCTCATTTCCGAGTTTATGAAGATTGCTGGAATAAAAATCTGCAAGCCCGAATAAACTCTCATTGCGCACCCGCATCTGTTCTTCATAGGGTTGGTTCTCTAACCCCGGATGTCGAGAGTAAAGCCACTGCAAGAACTCGGTATAATCTGTGTTAAGAATAAGAAATTTCATACTTACTCTGCGCCACAGGTTGCAGCTACTTATAGAAAGATAAAACCCTCTTCCAGAAGGGTTCCGGTAGCTTTAACCTGGAAAGGCCTATCAGGATAGAATCATCTTCACCTTTTCCAATCTTCTGGATAGAAAAGTTTAACCGCCTTAGATGGATTATTTGTTCATCGGTTGCCGTCAAAATGATATATCGGGCATTTTTTTCAAACCATTTATCTGCTAGTTCAGGTAGATGTCGCTCATGCTCACGAAGGTCGGCGGATTCCCACCCCCGGTAAGTATTCAACATCATAACCACATCAAAGGGAATTTCCGGATAAGTCATAAAAAGATGTTGGATGAAAACATTAAAAAGCCGGACACCTTCCTGCTGAACCTTCTGGTGGGTGTCAAACCTGCCTTTATTACAATCAATTCCGAAACACTGAGCCTCAGGGAATCTTTTCTTAATCTGCCAGAGTATGACGGCATCCCCACAGGCAATATCTAAAAGAGAAAAACCGGATTCTATAAGATTGTACTTTATAAGGGTATCCAGATAAGGGATAATCCGGCCGGGTCTGGAACGTTTATCCGTCACTTCATAATCCGACGCGCCTACCCTCTGGACGATTCTATCCTGGATGCTATCTCCAATAGGGGTTCTCGGCCACAGGTAATAATCTGCAGCATCAAATTTTGAAGAAACCTGCTCCAGGTTCTCTAAATATTTACTATGAAAGGATTGCATAGATTAACTCTTGAACCTTCTTGGGAGTGGCAAAGACCTCTTCAGAAACTTTGGGGATAATTTGACCTCCAAACCGAAAGACGTTTTGATTCCAAAAATCTATAGGTGTCGTACCTAATTGATAAACAGTCGCAGGGGCAATGGCCGTTACATCTTTTCCCAGGAACGGGGGAACGTAGATATGACTCCCGAAATCCCTCTCTGTGAAAAACAAACAGTGCCTGGCGAAGTGGATCAGGCAGATTTGCTCTGTGAAGGAGCTACAGGAATACTGAAAACAGTTGGGTAACTTCTTAAAAGCCGAATAACTATCCAGATATCGACCGGTGTGAAAAGATAAAAGGACCACCTTAATTTCTCTGGCCAAGGCTTCAATAAGCTGTTCCTTGGGTATCACTTCTTGAGATCTGATTACAATCTCCCGGTTTCTTGTTTGGCAAAGTACAAAGGGTTCGGTTAAATCCCAACCCAGTTTCTCTTCAATAGAAGCCCGTACCCTCAAATCCGGTTCGATCTTTTGAAAAATATTGTTATTGAGATCCAGCAGGTCATAAATATTGCCTTCCGCTATATCCACGCCATACTGTTTACGATCACAGCCAAAGGTACAGCCGTTTAATCGGGTTTTGTTAGAGCTGAAGATAAAGGTATAGGGTTCCCCGGATCGGTCAGATCCCTCCGGTGAAAATAAATTCCGCCACCAGGATTTTGGATTTCCGGATTGTTTTACCCCTTCCAGGCGTTGAAGAATAAAAGATTTAAGTTCTGCTTTGAGCCAATGGTCGAATCTGTGGCGTTGATAAAAGGTCAATTTTCTTTTTAAACCGGAAGCGAGATCGTAGGGATGTAGAGCAAAATAACCGCAGGCAACACTCCTCTGAAAAGACTTTACCTGGGAAATATCGATATATTGAGAAGCCTTTTCATATAAGGGATAGAGATTCGCCCGACTGCAGCAGATAATCTTATCAGAAGGCGAAAGGGTCCTGGAAAACTTTCGGATAACGCCTTGCCAGTTGAATAATTCGTAACCAAACTCGCCTAGAAACGTAAAGATGTAGATCATGGGTTTAAGAAATCCTTACCAAAGTCATAAATAGATTCAATGATTCTATTAACCTCTTCATCGGATAGAGATTGATGGATAGGAAGGCAAAGGGTTGAGCGGGCCGCTTCTTCGGCATTGGGCAAAGGGGTTGTTACTCCGTAAAATTTCACCCAGTGTAGAGGGTAATAGCGGAAAGTGGTATAGATGCCTTTTTCTCTTAAATATTTAGCCAGTTGATCCCGGATCTCGGGTTGGGTTTGGATCCAATAGAAGTAGTAGGAAGATTCCATATAAGCAGGGATCTGAGGAGGCAGTTGTAGCCAGTCCAGTTTAGAAAGTGCCTGATTATAATATTCATGGATTTTTCTGCGACGATTAATAAAATCAGGGAGTTTTCTTAATTGTTCAACGCCAATGGCGGAAGCGATATCATTCATAATGGCCCGCCTTCCATAACAGGAAATTTCAAATTCCCACCACTTGGTGTCTACACTATTGGAAAGTCCACTTCGAGTTGTTAAACCGAGATAAAGGAGTTTTTCGGCCCGTTGAGCTACCTCCGGGGTTCTGCAGTAAAGCATGGCTCCATCCCCCGTAACCAGGATTTTCATGGCATCAAAGGACCATACTCCCAGGTCCCCAAAGGTTCCGCAGGCCCGACCCTTATATCGAGACGCAACACTACAGGCACTGTCTTCGATAAGTGCAATTCTCTTGTCCCGCACGAGTTCACAAATTTCATCCATCAGACAGGGTACTCCTCCATAGTGTAAAATAATGACGGCTTTGGTTTTGGGAGTGATTTTCTCCTCGATAAAACCGGCCGTAGTATTAAGAGTTCTTTTGTCAACATCACAAAAGGTAGGTTGAATACCAGCCGAAGCTATGGCATTGGCTGCGCCCACGAAACTGATGGAAGGAAGAATAACTTCATCCCCCGGGCCTATACCCAGTAATTCCATGGATAGGAACAGACCTTCCGTACAGCAACTGAGGCTTCGAACCAACTCCCGCCTCACACCTAGATGAGAAGCAAAATTCTCCTCAAATTGATCGGTTATTTTTCCTTTACCTACCCAATTTGATTCGAAAACTTCCTTAACAGCTTTTAATTCTTCTTTACCTAAAGCAGGTTGAAAGACATGGATCATGATGTGCTCATCCTTATAGATTGCAGGGTTTGATAAATTTCAACGGCTTCTTTATCCCTGGGAAGTTCGGTACGGTTATAATGCTTGCGTGAAGAATCGAACAGAGCCCGGGCATCCCCGGTGAGAGGAATCCCCAGTTTTTTACAGAGTAAGGTTATTTGCCCGATTATATCTCCGTTATAATCGAGAAGGTACACAGGTTTTTTACCTTCACAGGCTTGATAAATGTATAAAAGCGATCGATTAAAGCGTTTCCAGTATTGTAAAGCCTGTCGTTCCCTCCAAAACCCTTTTATCCACCCTTGACCCAAATAAGATGCAACCACTTCCTGGGGGGCTCGAAACATGCCGATAACAATATCGAAATGATCTAGCCAGATATCATGTAGAATAGTCGTCCTGGGATCTTTAAAGGCCCAATAGGGGAGAGGGCTATTCGCTTTTGCCTGGGAATCCATATACTTTATAAAAAATCGGGCCAAGGTATGCCAGGAATCCGGAAGTTTGATCTCTTCAGTAGGGAGCCTTCCATAGGGCAATCCGGGTTTCGCACCGAATTCTTGGATCAAAATCGAATCATTCACCAGTCGAGCCAGCTCGTGTTCGTAGGCCCAGTTCACTTCATCCAGAAATACCCCACATTTACCCAAGAATTCGGTGAGATAAGTTGTCCCACTACGACCCATACCTACGATCATCACCCGTTGCATAGCAAACCCTTCCTATTTAGCAAGATTTTATAAAGCGTAATACCCTCAGTCCAAGAGGATGAGGATAATCATACAAACAAGCATCTAATTGTAGTTCAGGTATTTCATTTACAATCCCTTCAAAAAACTCTAAGGTATGATGCCAGTACTCACGGTCTGGGAATGTTACAATAGCCCCCTGGAGAGAACCATTACGCGGATGAATAATAGGTTCTAAAAAATCCGGCCCATGTGGATTCAGAAAGATCGTGGCATACAATCGGCCTCCTGATCCCATGACTTTTATGAGATCATGAAAACAACATCGAATAGCTTAATGTCTGATTAAATTCACAGGGGTTTTCCTCTCAAGGAGTTTCATTATTTTCCGCAGGGAAGTAATGCCAGGTTTGATCCAGTAAAAAGGGACCCTGGCTGCTTGAAGGCATGACTCCCGTACCGTAAAAATCTGCTTCATGGACTTCTATACTCAAAGCATCTTTAATCTGGTCGGAAATTTCCCCATTGATATCTATATAAAGGGAAAGGTAGTATGTTCCGGGACGAAGCAGTAATCTGGGCAGGTTACACATCACCACCGTACCGTCTGTGATACTTCCCATATAGGTCTGAGCGTTAGGGTCGAATTTATTCAGCAGGGTAATCAACCTGTCTCCATAAGGGCCATTAATCCCGATGCCGATTTTTACATGTGATGAATGAAAAGCCCTAACAGCTTCAAGTTCCATTTTTATGGATGCCGAACACCCTGAATATAGCCGGAACTCTCCATTTTGGTTGAAAACGGCAACTTCTTTAAAGCGAATTAATCCGGTACCCGTCCTGGCTGCAAAGATTTTCGTACCCTCTGCCGTACCTTGCGCAGCTGCCGTCTGGTATTTACTGATGACATCTTCCACAGGACCTATACAGGTTACGCGCCCTTTCTCCAGGAGGATGCCCCGTTTACAAAGCCGGGCTACAGCAGCCATGTTATGGCTTACAAACAATACGGTTCGTCCCTCTTTTGCCACATCGCTCATCTTCCCCAGGCATTTCTTCTGAAAAGCCATGTCTCCCACCGCAAGTACCTCATCTACGACCAGAATCTCAGGTTCCAGGTGGGCAGCAACGGCAAAGGCCAGGCGTACATACATCCCACTGGAGTAATACTTTACCGGGGTATCGATAAATTTCTCTACTTCCGCAAAGACTACAATTTCATCGAACTTACGGTCAATTTCTGTCTTTTTCATGCCCAAAATAGAACCATTCAAGTAAATATTTTCCCGTCCGGTCAACTCGTTATGAAAACCGGTACCCACTTCCAGTAAGGACCCTACCCGGCCATAAATAACGGCACTCCCTTCCGTCGGTTCGGTAATGCGAGAAAGGATTTTCAGCAAAGTACTTTTCCCAGCCCCATTTCGACCTATAATACCTACCACCTCACCGCGCTCGATTTCAAAGGAGACTTCTTTAAGTGCCCAAATGAAACGGTTGGATTGAGAATCCTGAACGGAAGATGATGAACGGGAGAAGAGGGAAACAGCCCGGAAAGGCGCAGAGAGGGCATGGGCCAATACATCCCGCAGAGCCTTGTAAGGCTCCCGTGGACCGATTTGATACATTTTACCCAGGTTTTCAGCTCGAATAGCCAGATTCATAGAAAAAGAATCTCTTCCGGGATTACGAGAGTAAAATAAACTTTATAACCTCTTTTATCAGGATACGAAATTAACAGAGTACCCTGAAGATTAACAGAATAAAAAAAAACAAGTCAACAACCCTTTTATCCAGCGTATCTGTATCAATTTCTCACGCTACAATTTTCACGCTCTGTGGCGACCCAACAGGTCATGACCGTTTAGCAGGTGGAAGAAGAAACACCCTCCTGGCCCCCCCCTCTAATCCCCCCGTATACGAGGGGAGGGGGGACTGACATGGGGTTACTGCTGCTGAAGTCCTCCCCCCTCTAATCCCCCCGTATACGGGGGGAGGGAGGCCAGGGGGTGTTCAGATAGAAAAAAGTGACGCCTACCCAATCGTTACAGTTACTTATTTATTTCTTTGAGTTGATCTTACTAACCTTCTTGTTTAGAGCAAAATTAAGGCCAGTTCAAGGGGGTCGTTTTGAAACATGGAAATTAAACTAAAAGCCCAGAAAGTTGAATAAAAATCCGAAAATTTATCCAACCCTTAAAGCTCCTTTTACAAAACTTTTCTGATAGGTGTCAAAATTTGTCACCTTACTTCCTTTCCCTTTAATAAATCCCTTGACTTGCTTCTTGAAAATAATGAAATTAAGGATAGCCAGTTTCCACCCCCTGAGACCCTACCATGAACATCGAAGAGTTGAAAAGTCCTTTCTAACCCGAGAATAGGAGCCTGCTCAATTGAAAGGAGTCCCTGGTGGATGGATTTACATGGGTAAGAAGTAGTAAGGGGAAATTAAAGGACATGTTTAAGTCGATTTCTGATGTACAAGAACGGTTTAAAGGTAAAGGCTATCTTTGTAACCGGCAGGTAGCTACAGTTATTTACCTGGCTACCAGAATGAAAAAGCCTATTTTGGTGGAAGGTCCTCCAGGAGTTGGAAAAACAGAGCTAGGAAAAACGTTGGCAGAGGTTCTGGGTATAGAATTAATCCGGCTTCAGTGTTATGAAGGATTGGATGAAGCCAAGGCCCTTTACGAATGGAAATATGCAAAACAGTTACTCTATACCCAGATTCTAAAGGATAAAATTGGGAATATTCTCAATCAGAGCGCAACCCTTCAGGAAGCGGTAGATCAGATTTCAGAAGAAGAAGATGTTTTTTTTTCAGAGCGCTTTTTAGAGCCCAGGCCCCTTCTTAAAGCGATTTTAGCCGATGAACCTACGGTCCTCCTGATCGATGAAGTGGACCGGTCGGATCCGGAGTTTGAAGCTTTTCTGCTGGAAGTTTTAAGCGACTTTCAAGTCAGTATTCCAGAATTGGGTACCCTTCGGGCAAAGCATATTCCTCTGGTAATCCTAACCAGCAATAATAGTAGAGAGATGACCGATGCCCTGAAACGTCGCTGCCTGCATCTTTATATCCATTTCCCGGAAAAGGAGGAAGAACTGAGGATGCTTCAAATGCGTATTCCCGATTTATCCGAGACCTTAGCCCGGCAGATCGTAGAGGTTGTTTACAGGTTAAGGAAAATGGATTTAAAAAAATCTCCGAGCATCAGTGAGACGTTGGATTGGGCGAAATCTTTAATAGTTCTTAATGCCGAAAAATTGGACCAGACTACCCTGGATAGCACCTTAAATCTTATTCTTAAATACGAGAGAGATATCGAAAAAGTGCGGAATCATTTACCTCAAATCATCAAAGAGATGGGTTAATGGAAGAAAAAATTTTAGAGTTTGTTCAGGCCCTTCGAAAATCGAATATTCGTGTAACCCCTTCAGAGGAGATAGATTGCCTTCACTCTCTAAGTCATATCCCTTTGGAAGAAAAAGAGATATTCCGAATGACCCTTCAGACGACCTTGATCAAGCGTGCTGCAGACATTCCCACCTTCCAGAACCTTTTCGACCTTCATTTTA
>JAUQPW010000006.1:0-71468 GCA_030550175.1 bacterium | reverse complement strand
TTAACCAGGAAGATAAAAAAAATAGGCCCTCTGAAAAAAATTCCCTGTTGGATTTCAATAACCCCCTGGATGAAAACCTTCTGGATTATAATACCCTTGCAGAAAAGATTGACCTGGCTTTAGAAGAAGCGAGCTCTAACATAACGACCCTGTCCAGGCATATTCTGGGAGGTAACGGAGGGCAGTTACATCGATGGATCAAAGCGAAAGGACAGGAAGTTGGGATTCAAAACATGAGTTATTTTCTTCAGGTGAATTACTATACCCAAAAAATTATAGAATCTTTTGACTGGAGGGAAATCGAAACAGATCTCAATCTTCTCTTAAATATCCTGGCCAAACAAGGTCTGGATGGTCGTAACCTCAACCAAACAAAGAAGCTTCTCAATTATCGGGTGAATCTTCTCAAAAACACGATCCGACAGTATGTACGGCAGGAGTTTGAGAAAAAGGATTTTAAATTTAGGCAGAAACTGGCAGAAGAAGCCTTGATGGATAAAAACCTCTTGCAGTATACCGAGCGAGAGGTCGAGACCATGAAGGGGATGGTTATCCAACTGGCCCAACGGTTGAAGGAGCTTCAAGCTGTTCGTCAGAAAAAAGCCCGAAGAAACAGGCTTGATGCAAAGGGCATCTTTAGAAAAAATCTGAAATACGGAGGGATTCCCCTGGATTTATCCTTTAAAGAAAAGAAAAAACGTAAACCCCAGATTGTAACCCTTTGTGATGTGTCCAACTCGGTTCGAAATGCCTCGCGGTTTATGTTGCAATTCCTTTATAGCCTTCAAGACCAGTTTTCCAGGGTTCGAAGTTTTATTTTCGTCGATGAAATTGCAGAGGTCACAGATCTTTTTAAGACCTACCCCCTGGAAGAAGCCATTACCCGGGCGATGACCCAAATGGGAATTGCTTACCATCATCTGAGTGATTTTGGAAGTGCCTTTTCAGCTTTCTGTGATAACTACCTGTCCGCTGTCACCAGTAAAACGACGGTTATTATCATGGGAGATGCCCGTAATAACCGATATCATCCCCGAGAAGGCGCTTTGAAGGAGATCAGAGCGCAAGCTAAGCGAATCATCTGGTTAAATCCGGAATCTAGTTGGAGTTGGAACTTTGGTGATAGCATCATGAGCCACTACGAACCCTATTGTGACAGTGTCGTCGAGTGCCGAAATATCAAACAGCTTGCAGAGGTCATAGACACACTGGTTCTGTAAAAACTCTATGAAAAACCTTTTTTTTGTTTTAGCTGTTTTATTTTTAGTTTCCTGCAGTCAAGGAGAGGGAGGACAGAGTAAAAAACTTACTTTATCCGGGACCATTTATATAGAACCCTCCCTGGCTTCCAAAGTAGGTCGTAATGATCGCTTATTTATCATAGCCCGGCGACCGGAAGGAGGTCCTCCCCTGGCCGTTCAAAAAATAGTCAATCCTGAGTTTCCGCTTAAATATTGGCTCAGTCAGGAGGATGTTATGATACCGGGGGTTGAGTTTACGGGTGAAGTTACGGTGGTCGCCCGAATTGATAAAGATGGTCAGGCGGGTCCTCCGCAACCCGGTGATCTAGAAGGTAGCTGGAAGGGTAACCCGATTAAGGTAGGAGATCAGAAAGTGGATATTCTTATCGACAGGCTTTACTAGTACCCTTTCCAGGTTGGGATGGGAGCTAACAAGAGGGTAATCCCAGAGGGTTACCCGGTTAAAAGTTAACCTTATAAGGTGATTGCTTTTACCCCGGATCAACATTTTCATGAGATTTTCATGAGGGATGGGTATAATTTTTACGGAAAATTTAAAATATCATCTTGACACCCTATCAAGTCCGGGTTATATTGCGATTATAGTTGACAATATAAGTACCTGCCTAGTCGAAAGTATCCAAAATGTGGAGATTAAAAATCTCCACAAACATAAAGGTATATTGTAGACAAAGCAGCACCCAAAGTTTCTAGGTCGTTTTTGATCGTTTCGTTTGTAAACCTTCAAAGACCCCCTACGGGCTTTGAGGGTTTTTTCTTTTAAGAGAGGTGTGAAAAATGTTAAGTAAACTTTATGTAGGAAACCTATCTTATCAAACCAGTGAAGAAGATTTAAATCGACTTTTTGGACAGGCAGGAACCGTTGAATCTGTAAGAATTATTACCGATGCGACGTCAGGTCGTTCTAAAGGGTTTGGATTTGTTGAAATGGCCTCTGAGGAGGAGGCACAAAATGCGATCAATATGTTTAACGGATACAGTTTCAAAGATCGAGAAATGGTGGTAGATAAAGCAAAACCAAAGCGTACCAACAATTATAAAAGTCGTGATTTTAAGGGAAGTGGCGCAGGAAAACGAGGAGGTTCCAAGCCCAAAAGAGTTCAGTACGAGGAAGATATGGAATAATTAAATTATTATTTGAAGTTTGTGAGGTGAGGCTGCTCAAGTATCTAAAACGGACCCTGAGAAAAAGTTTAAAAAAATCCTGTGAAGGAGCCGAAGGAATTCTATCGGCTCCTTTGTTTTTTAATGGAATGAAACCCTGCTAATCCCCGTCTTTTCTGGTTTTCCCTTCCTAGCCTTTGTTTCATCTTTTCTTTTCGGTTTTTATCTTATAAATATAGCTTGACAATTGGTAAAAAGTCCTTATTCTACTTACTGTTATGAGCGAATTAGAAGCTCTCTTACAAGGACTTTTTGCCCTCACGGAGTGGCGCGTATTTCTGACTACCCTGGTCTTTTCCGTTTTAATGTACCGGGTTCCGATTTGGCGGAAGATGGTACCACCCTATGCAAAGCCGGTGGTGAAACCTCCTGTCAACCTGCCTGTCGGCCTGCCGCCAACTCCGAACCCCCAACCTGTATCAACTCCACCTTCCCCGATTCCTCCCTCTTCCGTTCCAAACCCCCAACCACCTCCAAAACCTTTACCGGCCCCTCCCTTTCCTTCATCGGAATTCTCTCCCCCACTTCCTCCTCCACCCGGTTTATTTAAAAAGGTGACCCTGGGAACCATTTCCCTACTTAAGAACTTTCTTATAAACTTTCCCTTGTATAGCCTCTTGCTGTCTGTTTATCTTTTTTTTGTCGCTCCTACCGTTATTAACCCTTCTGAGAGAGCTACCTTTGAATTATCCGATAATTATCTTTTGACCTCTTTGATAGGTGCAACCTTTGTGATGATGGCCGTCTATGTACTGGCTTTAATACCTAAACTGGGAAATTTCTTCGATGATCTTCATATCTTAACCTTTTTCGGCTCCGTGCCTATTATGATGGGGCTTTATACCCGGGATACCTTGCCGGATATCTTAAATAAATTCCCCTTGTTGTTTCTCTTTTACCCTATTTTTACAGGACTACTCTTAATATTCCTTAAAATAGGAACCTTCTTGCGGGAGAAGATAGCCTGGACGGTCGGCAGATTTTTGTTTTTAGTTTTAAGATTCGATGGGGTTCGCGCGGCAAATATCCAGGCAAGTCTTTCTTCCGCCCTGGCTCCATTTTTCTTTGCAGGCCCTATTTTCGCCTTATTTATTTTTTTCTACCATACCCACTTCGCATCGGAAATTAAATAGTCAAGGGAAACGGCCTCAAAAGTTTCAAATACAAGTAAAAACACAGAACCAGACCTCCAGCTTGTAGGGCGAAAGGACATTTCGCCCTACTTTAAAACAGGTCATTTCATGGAGATAACTCTTACTGCTCTTAGGCAGGAGTTAAAGCTTTACTACAGGCTCTTCTGATTTTATTTAAATCATCTGTAAAAATTAACCCTATTTGGGTAAGCGTCTGTTGTAAGGATTTACTTTTCACATCTGCCTGGATATGAATGATATGGGGGAGAGAGTTTACGGTAGATTTAATAGCCTTTGCGACTTCCTCAATACTGGTAATCCATTTAGAGGGATATTCCTCCAAATCCTCAACAATAGGCATAATGACATAATCTACTTTCCCTTTTAAGCTTTCCATATAATCATAGACGATCTTGACAATCTTCTCTTTTCCCTGAGCCAGTTGCTCTTGCCTTTCTGTGACCAGTTCTCCGAGCCCTTTAATGGAGTCTTCAACTTTAACCCCCAATTCCTGGAAGAAGGTCTCTAAAGCCCGTTTAATCGTCTCACTGGAAGTGATATCGGCAATAGCGATAACTCCTGTTTTCTTAACCGGTTCCTGTCCAACGAGCTCTTTAACCTCATTATAAAGATCCGTTTTCAACTTTTGAATGTAATCGTCATTGATCTTAAACCAATTCTTGAGAAGTCGGTGGGCGGTAAGACGTAAACCAGCCTCATAAAAATCTCCCCGAATCGCCCGTTTAAAAGCCGCTTTCAGAGAATAAAAATCCTTCATAGCCGTTAAAGTTTCGACTTGAAGTTCGTAGGGGGTCATTCCTTTAGGAACATGGACCACATGATGACCATCAAAAAGCGTCCAATCATTGGTCAAAAACTTCCTGCCGCTGGTCTTAAATTGGATATAATCTTGGGATCCCGGAATGGGGGTAAGAATCATAAACTGAATGGTATCGATATCCCATTTTTCAACGAACCTTCGGGTTTCGCGAATCGTTTCCACACTATCTTCATCCGATCCTACCACAAACATTCCGTGGATTTTAATCCCATGGCTATGAAAAGCTTTAATGGCATTCTCAATATTTTCTACGGTCTCTTTCTTATGGAAGAGTTCCAGGGTTTTAGGATTAATCGACTCAAATCCGACAAAGACCCTGTCGCAGTTGGCTTTTTTCATGAGCTCTAGCAGTTCTGGATCTCGGGACGCTTCATGGCGGACCTGGGCTCCCCATTTGGGGGTCAATTTATTTTCGATCATTCCCCTTAAAATCTCTTTGGTTCGTTTCTTATTATAATTAAAAATATCATCGGCAAAGAACAGAAAGCTGAGATCAAACCGGCTCATGTGAAATTCTATTTCCTTTAGAACCTTATTAATAGAAAGCCCTCGATAACCTTTCCCGTTAAAAGCCGGCACAGAACAAAACGTGCAATCAAAGGGACATCCCCGGCCGGTTACGACGGATACGATGGAATGCTTTATATTCCCTTCAACCAGGGTAAAATCCGGAATGGGATAGACATCTAAATTTTCTTTTAAAGGACGAGGGGGATTATGTATCTTCCGACCATCCTGCCAATAAGACAACCCTAGAATTTTACTGAAATCGCCTTTTTCTTCTATACAATGGATGAGTTCTACCAGGGTTTCTTCTCCTTCACCACGAATCAGGAAGTCTGCATGGTCCAGGCATTCATCCGGCTCAAAGGTGGGATGAGTACCTCCCAACACAACGGGAATACCCGCTTCACGAGCAATTTTCGCCAATTTATAGGATCGAGGCGCTGTAGAAGTCAATGTAGAAATTCCGATCAGATCCGCATCTAAAAATTCCCTAAAATCTACCTCTCCCAATTCCTCAATGTAGACTTTCACTTCATATCCCAGATCCCTTAAAATCGTTCCCAGAAGAACTGAGCCTACCCGAGGAATAGGAACATGACTGTAGACATGAATATATGTAGATTTTGTTTCCACCAAAACTATTTTTCTCATTAGCACTCCCTTTCTAAGTATGTTGAAACAACTTTAAACTTCCAGTCACCTCAACAAGGCATCTTTAAACTTCCTCAGATGAAGACAATTTAATCTCCTGCAAATATTATTCTATTCACGACCCTTGTCAATATAAACTTACCGTTTTTTGATAATCCAGCAGAAATCCCTTTACTGAAAGACGAGAGAATCTTCTAAGGTTTTTTAGGGAGCCTGGGATGAGATCTTCACCGGTTTGCCCAACGGTAAGGCAAGGAGCAGGCCATATTTTTTCCTCGAGTCAGGATAAAAATGAAACTCTACCGGTTTAAGTTTTCTCGACAATCTCAAATACCCTTTCGAGGGCTTCTTTAAGCCTTTCCGGATTTTTACCGCCAGCCTGAGCCATATCCGGTCTTCCACCGCCACTTCCATCTACAATCTTGGCAACTTCCTTAACTAGAGTTCCGGCATGATACCGATTTATCAGATCTTTCGTAACCGCTGCAACCAGGGAAACCTTTCCACCCTCTACGGTACCTAGGAGTATAATTCCGGATTTTATTCGGTCCTTTAAATTATCCACCAGGGTTCGAAGCCCTTTCATATCGAGATTATCCACTTGAGTAGAAATCACACGGATTCCTTTTATTTCTCGGGAAGTGTTCAATAACTCGTCGACTCTGGAGCTTGCCAGCCTGGCTTTTAATTGTTCTATTTCTCGTTCTTGTTCTCGGGTGGTTGCCAGTAACTTCTCCAATCGGTTTATCAGATCTGCAGGACCGGTTTTGAGGAGCATAGAAATGCTACGGAGTCGGTCCGTCTCTCGCTGGATATACTCTAAAGCCCCGGGTCCTGTCAAAGCTTCTACCCGGCGTATACCGGCTGCGACGCTCCCTTCATTGATCAATTTAAACAGTCCGATATCTCCACTGGCCCTGGCATGGGTTCCCCCACAAAGTTCCATGCTGAAATCTCCAATCTGAACCACCCGCACCTGATCCCCATATTTTTCTCCAAACATGGCTACAGCCCCTCGTCTCAAAGCATCGTCCAGGCTGGTAATAAAAGTCTTAACAGGCATATTGGCCCGGATAACCTGATTGACTACTTCTTCAATCCGGTAGAATTCCCGGTAATCCAAATCGGAAAAGTGGGAAAAATCAAACCTGAGACGATCCGGAGCTACCAGAGAACCTGCCTGCTTGACGTGATCTCCCAAAACTTGTTTTAGGGTAGCATGCAGGATGTGGGTGGCCGTGTGATTCAAAACAGTTCGCTGCCGACTCTCCGGGTCTACCATGGCTCTTCCCTTTTGTCCTTTGTGGATAGTTCCCCTTTTAACTTTTCCTTTATGAACATGCAGTTGAGGAATCGGTTTTTGGGTATCGGAAATAACCACTTCCCCTTCGGGCAGACGAAGGATTCCTTTATCTCCTACCTGTCCACCAGACTCTCCATAGAACGGCGTTTTATCAAAAACTAACTCGATTTCATCTCCCTCAGAGGCCATATCTACGGGGGTTTTATCTTTAAGGATGGCTAAAACTTCCACATCGCTTTCCAGGGTCTCATAACCCACAAACTCCGTAGGAGGTAAGGTTTTAGATAGGGCAAGATAAGATGGATCTACCTTACTTTCCCCAGAACCTTTCCACGATTTTCTGGCGCGAGCTCGCTGTTCTTCCATGGCCCGTTCATATCCGGGCATATCCAAAGTTAATCCCTGTTCACGGGCAATCTCATCCATGAGATCCAGGGGAAATCCATAGGTATCATAGAGCTTAAAAACTTCCTCACCCGGAATCACTTGTTCGCCTCGTTGTCGGGTTTCCAAAATGACCTTGTTGAGCAATTCCATACCCACGTGGAGGGTATGACTGAACCGGCGCTCCTCGTTTAAAGTCATCTGGGTAACCTGGTCACACCGATCTACCAACTCGGGGTAAGCCGGTTTCATAATATCTACGACAACCTGAATTCCTTTATAGAGAAACGGCTTTTCTAGTCCCAACATCTTACCATGCCGGGCCGCTCGACGTAGAATCCTCCGAAGAACATAGCCACGACCTTCATTAGAGGGAATAACCCCATCACTGATAAGAAAGGTAATGGCCCGTAAGTGATCGGCAATCACCCTCATAGAGATATCGTCTTTTTCATTATCGTGATAAGACTTTTCGGAAATGTCCTCGACAAAACGGATAAGGGGAATAAATAGATCCGCTTCAAAATTACTGAAAACCCCTTGCAAAACGGCTGCAGTTCGTTCCAATCCCATTCCGGTGTCGATACTGGGTCGCGGCAAGGGTGTGAGCGTTCCTGAAGCATCCCGGTTATACTGCATAAAGACAAGATTCCACAGCTCTAAATACCGATCACAATCACAGCCGACTCCACACGTAGGTTTTCCACAACCGATTTGTGGACCTTGATCGATGAGAATTTCTGAACACGGCCCACAGGGACCCGTATCCCCCATGGCCCAGAAATTATCCTTCTCCCCTAACCGAACAATACGATCCGCCGGAATTCCAATGGTTTTATGCCAGATTTCAAAAGCTTCGTCATCTTCTCGATAAATACTTACCCACAACTTTTCTTTGGGAAGTTTGAGAACCTCAGTCAGAAACTCCCAGGCATAAGGAATGGCTCCTGCTTTAAAATAATCTCCGAAGGAAAAGTTTCCGAGCATTTCAAAGAAGGTATGATGACGGGTGGTACGCCCTACATTTTCTAAGTCATTATGCTTTCCGCCGGCTCGAACACATTTCTGTACGGTCGTAGCTCGTGTATAACTCCGCTTCTCTTTACCCAGGAAAACATCCTTAAATTGAACCATCCCGGCATTGGTAAAAAGTAGGGTCGGATCCCCTTGCGGAATCAGAGAAGAGCTGGGTACAATGGTATGCCCCTTTTTATGGAAATAGTCTAAAAACTGCTGCCGCAATTCGTGACCTGTCATGATAAACAATCCTTTCCAAGGGATAAATTTCTTAATTAAAAAGTCTTAAGCTTATCTATTTTAACATAACAGAGAAACAGGAAACTCGCAAGTAAAATCCGAGTAAACCCTCTGTTCCTGCTTTGCATTAAAAATGTTGACAAATAAGGGTATATAGGATAGTAAAACTGGAAATGAACCGGCTCTGTTTAAGTGAATAAATGGATTTTTCTTATATTTATTCATGGATGGTGACATGAAGGATAAATTACCCTTAGAAGAGGCCCTGGAGAAACGGAATCATGAGCTTTCTACGCTGGCCAGGAGTCAGCAACTCATTACCTCGTCTCTAAATCTCAAAGAAGTTCTTATTTTCATTGTGGAGGCCTGTACCGATCTCACGAAGGTCCCTGCCTGCCATATTCGATTGCTCAATGAAAAGAACGAACTGGTGTTTGCAGCCGCTTCAGGAGTTTATAAAGATTCCCAACAGGAGTTTCGCAAATTAAAAATAGGTGAAAGCCTTTCGGGTTGGATTGTAGCACGAGGTGAACCACTGATCGTTGAGGATGTTACGTTGGATGGGCGAAATGTCCATGCCCATATTGCAAAAAAATACGGCCTTAAGTCTTTTTTGGGAGTTCCTTTGAAAATCCGAGAGAAAGTGATCGGAGTTCTGGGTATGGTCACCGATCAAATCCGGCATTTTTCTAAGGAAGAGATCCAGCTAGTCTCCAACTTTGCCAGTCAGGCCGCTATTGCCATTGAAAATGCCAGACTTTATGAAGAATCCAGGGAAAAAGCAAAACAATTAGCGCTTATCTATGATCTCACCAATAAAATCAGATCGAGCCTGGATTTAGAGACCATCATTCATCAGACTCTGACCAATTTAAAAGATCTGGTGAACTACGATCATGCAGGAATTACCCTGATCGACGAATCGGGAGAAAATATCATTGTAAAATCCCCGGTAGGGGAAGGGAGTAAAAGTACTCTGCCTCCAGAGATCGTTTTTCCTCTTAAGGGAAGCGCGCTGGAGTGGATGCTCTCCTCACGGCAGGCCCATATTCAGAGAGATCTCAGAGAAAACCAAGTTTTTTTAACCGACCAGACTCTGCTTTCTTGGGGAGTTCGGTCTATTGTCCGGGTTCCTTTGATGATTAAAGATAAAGTTCTGGGCCTCTTATTTCTCAATAGTTATCAACCTAATTATTACGAAGAAAAAGTTCTCGATGTCTTATATCAGATTGCCGGACAGTTGGCCATGGCCATTGAAAATGCCAGGCTATTCGAGGAGTCCGAAAAACGGCGCCGGGAAGCGGAAGCTTCTAAGTATCACCTCGAGATGGCAATGCAGGCTGTCCAACAAAGTGAAGAAAGATTTCGCCAGATGGCCGAGAATATCGGCGAGGTTTTCTGGATGACTTCTCCCGATAAGAGCCAGATGATCTATGTGAGCCCCGCTTACGAGAAGATATGGGGGCGTACGTGTAGGAGTCTCTATGAACAACCCAGATCCTGGATGGATGCTATCCATTCTGAAGATCGTGAACGCATTCGGGCGGCTCTTGAGAAACAGATCCGTGGTGAGTACGATGAAGAGTATCGGATTGTGCGACCCGACGGATCAATCCGTTGGATAAGGGATCGGGCTTTTCCGATTCGGAACGAGTCCGGAGAAGTTTACCGGATTGCCGGAATTGCAACCGACATCACCGATCATAAGAAGATGGAAGCAGAACTCCTGAGGGCCCAGAAACTAGAATCGATCGGTGTCCTGGCCGGCGGTATCGCCCATGATTTTAATAATATTCTGACCGCTATTCTGCTAAATATATCCCTGGCAAAAATGAGGGTAGATCCGGAAGATGAGATATTTAAAAATCTCGATGAGGCAGAAAAAGCTTCCTTACGAGCAAAGGATCTAACCCAGCAGTTACTTACCTTCTCTAAAGGTGGAGCACCGATTAAGAAAACGGCTTCTATCGCGGAATTAGTCAAAGATTCGGCTAACTTTGCCTTGAGGGGTTCTAATGTTCGATGTGAATTTTCTATTCCCCATGACCTCTGGATTGTTGAAGTGGATAAAGGGCAGATGAGCCAGGTGATCCATAACTTGATCCTCAACGCCCAACAAGCTATGCCGGCAGGAGGAATCATCAAAGTGACGGCTGAAAATAAAATGGTCGGGGTCGAAGGAGAGCAAGGACTCCCTCTGCCCATGGGACCTTATATCAAGCTGTCCATACAGGATGAAGGAACAGGTATTCCTGCAGAACACTTGCCGAAGATCTTTGATCCCTATTTTACTACCAAACAAAAGGGAAGCGGTCTTGGGCTTGCGACAACGTATTCGATTATAAAAAAGCATGGGGGTTACATTGGAGTAGAATCTAAATTGGGAGTAGGAACTACCTTCTCTATTTATCTTCCTGCATCCCGAAAAGAAATTCCTCCCCCCAAAGATTCTACAGAAGCCGGTATAGAGGTTAATCCCGAGATGAGTAGAAAGAGAATTTTGATCATGGATGATGAAGAGATTCTTAGAGAAGTTACGGGTCAGATACTGGAACAAATGGGATATGAAGTAGCGCTCTCCAGAGATGGAGTTGAAGCGATAGAATTATACAAAAAGGCTATGGAATCCCATCGACCCTTTGAAGTTGTGATTATGGATTTAACAATTCCAGGAGGTATGGGAGGGAAGGAAACCCTTCGGAGACTGCTGGAAATAAATCCTCGGGTTAAGGCCATTGTTTCCAGCGGCTATTCCAATGATCCCATAATGGCCGAATATAAACAGTATGGTTTCAGTGGAGTTATTTCAAAGCCTTATAAAATCGAAGAACTAAGTCAAACTTTACATAAAGTAATCCTGGACATAGATAAATAAGTTATTCCACTTTTGCAGAATTGAACCTTCAGGAACGAAAGTAGAAGATTAACTTTACAACGTATTAGCTTGAAAGGCCTTCTGCCGGATCTTCATTTCCTGGACTCAAAACCTGTTGAATGATGTCGGTCGGAAAACCTCGACGCCAGAGATAAGTATACAAACGCCGTCGAGTTTTAATATCCAGATTTGTTCCTCTTCCTTTTTTCATAAGAGCCCTTTTAGCCAGCTCTACAAGATCCACGTTGTGGTAGATCTCAGACATAACCCTCTCCACCACTTCCGGAGAAATCCCTTTGTGAAATAATTCTTGTTCAATCCGTTGGGGTCCATAAGCCTTCAAAGTCAATCGATTTTGCGCCCAGGTGCGCGCGTAATCTTCATCATCCAGATAATGAGATTTTTTCAGATCTCTGATGACCTGGGAGGAGATTTCTGGTGGGATATGGTGAGCAAGGAGCTTATCCTGGAGTTCTTGAACAGATCTGGCCCGGCGGGCCAGAAGTTTATAGGCAAAGGTTTTCGCTTTAAGGAAAATTTCCTGATCCATAAAGAAAAGGAGTGATCCTTTCAATAAGTTCAAAGCCTGTTTTTGATGCGGCCGGGAAACAGACCTCAGGATCACGCCGGTTTAATACTTGGTAAATGCCCCGGAGGAGGGGGTTGGAGGTCGTTTGTTTTTTTCTTTTGCACCGGCTAAGGCCATCTGTTCGGCGGCCAATCGCTCCTTGATGGTATCCTCGGTGGATTGAATACCTTTGACTTTAAGGGCAAAATCACTGGGTTTGGTGCTCTGGAGTAGAGCTTCCTCATAAGTAATGAGTCCGTCTTGAAGAAGCTTCATTAAAGCCTGATCGAAGGTTTGCATTCCATATTGGGAAGTGCCGGCGGCAATGATGTCGGGGATTCTGAACGTCTTAGCCGGATCTACGATGCATTCACGAATAATATCGGTCACGATTAAGATTTCAACCGCAGGAACCCGTCCTTTTCCATCCGCTCTGCGAACCAGCCTCATGGAGATAATCCCTCGTAACACTTCGGCCAACTCCAGTCTGATTTGCTGGTTCTGATAGGGAGGAAACATGGAGAGAATTCGGTTAATGGTTCCCATGGCATCGGCGGTATGCAAAGTACTCATGACGAGATGACCGGTTTGGGCGGCGGTAATTGCCGTAGCCATCGTTTCCTGATCTCGCATTTCTCCAACCAGGATGACATCGGGATCCTGCCGAAGAGCACTTCGCAGGGCCTTATTAAACCCCAGGGTATCACTCCCTACCTCTCGCTGATTAACCAAACTTTTTTTATCCCGGTGGAGGAATTCGATGGGATCTTCGATGGTAATGATGTGGGCATCCACGTGGGTATTGATGTGATCGATCATGGCGGCCAGGGTCGTAGATTTACCGCTTCCGGTAATTCCCGTTACCAGGATCAAACCTCGAGGCTCTAAGGCTAATTCTTCTAAAACGGGAGGAAGACCAAGTTCCCGAATGGTAAGGATATTTATGGGAATTGCTCTGAGTACAATGCCAATACTTCCCCGTTGGCGAAAGATATTACATCGAAACCTTCCTAAACCGGGTATACTATAAGCCGTATCTATCTCGTTGTTTTCCACAAATTCCTGTTTTTGCTTCTTATTGATAAGAATCTGGGAAGCCATCGCCACCAGGTCTTCGTGTCGGAGTCTTTGATGTTCGGTAATGGGATGAAGATTTCCATTAACTCGAATAACGGGGGGGCTTCCAACCTTAAGGTGGAGATCAGATGCCTGACGTTCCATCATCTGTTTTAAGAGCTCATTAACGTCCATAGGTTACCCTCCTATATCTTCCCCATCGGGTTCCTGTAAAAACTCTAATAATCCGTATTTCTCTCGGATTTTCTCCTCTAACAACCGGGTTAATTCCGGATGTTCCTTCAGATAAATCTTGGCGTTTTCTTTCCCCTGACCGATTCTTTCCTCTCCATAAGCATACCAAGTTCCACTTTTATCTATCAGCCCGGCATTAACGGCTAATTCTAAAATGTCTCCTTCCCGCGAGATACCTTCATCATACATGATATCGAATTCTACTTCTTTAAAAGGAGCTGCGACTTTATTTTTAACCACTTTAACCCTGGTTTGATTTCCGACGATATCTTGACCTTGCTTAATAGAAGCAATACGCCGAATTTCGAGGCGCTGACTGGCATAAAATTTAAGGGCCCTCCCCCCGGTGGTTGTTTCCGGGTTCCCAAACATGACGCCGATTTTGTCACGAACCTGATTAATAAAGATAACCGTGGTTCGGGACTTACTGATGGCCGCCGTTAACTTTCTTAGAGCTTGAGACATCAGTCTGGCTTGAAGCCCCATTTGAGCATCCCCCATTTCTCCTTCCAGCTCCGCTTTCGGAACCAGGGCCGCGACCGAATCAATGATGATCAGATCGACTGCGGTACTTCGAACCAATATTTCGGTAATTTCTAAGGCCTGTTCCCCGGTATCAGGTTGAGAGATCAGCAGCTCATCGGTATTGACTCCGAGTTTTCTGGCATATTTTGCATCTAAAGCGTGCTCGGCGTCAATGAAAGCCGCCACACCACCTCGCTTCTGAGCTTCCGCGGCTACATGTAAAGCTAAAGTTGTTTTACCGGAAGACTCCGGTCCATAAATTTCAATAATCCGACCCCTGGGAATTCCACCAACCCCTAAGGCAATATCCAAAGACAAACAACCCGTTGGAATAACCGACACCTTCTCGATGGCCCCTTCCTCCCCCAACCGCATAATCGTCCCTTTCCCATACTGCCTATCAATCTGGGCCATGGCCACCTCCAGAGCCTTTCTCTTTTTTTCGTTATCTACAAGCATGGAATCTCCCTTCTTTATGAAAAAAAATTCATAATTTTTTATAAATATTGAATCCCTCTTCTATCTTTTTAGTTGAAACCATACCAGGGCTCTTACAATTTGTCAACTTCTACTTTTTATAAAAGTAAATAACCACCTTTAAAATTCTTGACTTCTCGAAGTAAAAAGATATAATTTTTCTGTCTTCTCCCACCGACTGTAAAAAGATTTTTCTATTCTTACCCAAAGAGATAAACAAAAGTATGCATAACCCGGTGGGTAGCTTAAATAAAGGCAAACTTTTTGCTCTGCCTTATATAAATTTAGAATAATTAAAAAAAATAATCTTTAAAAGATGAACCTTTAATAAATCTGGGGCAGATTTTGTATTCATCCAACCCTTCGGATACCCAATGACATGGTCCATCTACTCTTGATCGATCCAAACAAGTTTTTCATCGAGACTTATCAAAGGCTCCTGATAGCGAAGGGATATATTTGCTCTTTTATAGAAGATAAAAACACGCTCCAGGAGCAACTCGTTAAACCTGTCGATTTGATCCTGACAGATTTAGATGGGAAAGGATTGGAGAAATTATCCCTGGCCCGCCAGATCAATCCCCATGTTCCTGTTCTGGCTCTTTCAACCCAGCTCTCTTTTGAACTCGTTCAAAGCCTCCTCAAACTAAATGTCCAGGATCTACTTCCTAAATCTGTAAAACCCGAAAAACTCTTTACCAGAATCGAATATCACTTACAGAACTCTCCCTCCTTCTCCCCCGAAAAACCTAACCTGCTGGTCGAACTTGAAAAAAAAATACATGAACTTTCCACGTTTAATGAACTGGCCAGAACCCTCACCTCAACCCTTCAACTGAAGGAAGTTCTTCAGATTATTATGGATAAAATTAAAGATCTGGTTAAATCCCAAGCTTTATCCCTGTTGCTGATAGATGAAAAAACGAAAGAGCTGGTTTTCTCCGCTACGGAGACTGCCGAAGCCGATAAATTGGAAGGAATCCGACTGAAGTGGGGGCAGGGTATTGCCGGATGGGTTGCCAAAACCATGCAACCTATCCTGGTAGAAGATGCTTATAAAGATACCCGATTCTTTCAAGGCATCGATAAGATGCAGGGGTTTAAGACGCGATCGATTATGTGTGCGCCCCTTCTGTATCGCAATGAACTGGTTGGGGTTATAGAGGTTGTTAATAAGTACGGGGGGGGTAACTTCTCCCATGAAGAATTACAAATCTTGGTTGAGTTGTCTTCTCGATTTTCTGAAAAACACGGTCAGGCCTTAAGGTATCAGAATTTAACTCCCGAAACAGATAAAATCCTCAGAAATTTAATTGCCGAGGTAAGGAATTTTATAAAAGCAGAGGCCCTTTCTATACTGCTTCTGGACGAGGAGAAAAAAGAACTTGTTTTCTCTGCCTCGGAGACCCTTCGAGGGGGTACAGTCGAAGGATTACGATTAAAACTCGGACAAGGAATAGCAGGTTGGGTGGCCAGTACCAAAGAACCTCTCTTCGTAGAGGATGTAAAAAAAGATCCGCGATTCTTTAAAGAAGTCGATAAGATAAGTAATTTTGAAAGCAAGTCTATTATCTGCGCGCCTCTGATTTCCAAAAATAAACTCTTAGGGGTCGTAGAAATCATTAATAAGGCCGATGGAACTTCGTTTACAGAAAAAGACTTCCAGTTAGTCTTAACCCTTGCAGATCACGCCGCTATTGCAATTGAAAACGCAACCCTGTATCGTCAGGTAGAACTGGCGGCTATCACCGACGATCTCACGAAACTTTATAATTCCCGTTACTTGCATCGATTCTTGATTCAAGAGCTTCAACGGTCTAAACGAGAGGGTTATAAAACCTCTATTCTTTTACTGGATCTAGACAATTTTAAACAGGTCAATGATACCTACGGTCACCTGGTAGGAAGTCAAACTCTGGTTGAAGTGGGTCAGATTATGAAAAGTAAAGTCAGGGAAAAGGATGTGGTGGGACGGTTTGGAGGAGATGAATTTATTATTATCCTGCCTGAAACGGAGTCCGAGCAAGCAGTTGCCATTGCAGAAAGAATTCGACAAGCCATTGAAGACTTAAAAGTCCTGAGAGACTTCGATGTGGATATCTCTGCCTTGAGTGTCAGTATTGGGGTAGCCACCTATCCAGATCATGGATTGGAAGAGGAAGAACTTATCCAAAAAGCCGATCAGGCTATGTATCATGTTAAACAGCACTTCAAAAATGGTGTAAAACTGGCCAGTTAATTTTTTGTCTCTTTGTTCCTTGTCCTTTGTCCGTCGGTTAGAGTAGCGCGAAATTCCTTACAGACTCGATAAAGAGATATCGGACACTTTTTAAAGCAACCCCCGCTGCGTCAAAACCCCAGAGGACAATGAACAATGGGCCGCGGATCATCCATGCGGAAAATCCTGTTCACAGGGTTATGGGCCTGCTTTTTTTCCCTCCCTTGTTTTGCTCAAGAAGAATTTCCTTTTTTAAACTCCTTAACTACCTCTCAAGTATTTACTTCTACTGATATTCAGAATCGCTATGCCTTCACCCTGGCTCTGGATCCAAAAGGTTATCCATGGGATGTTTGGATCGGCTATGACGGAAAAGATGAGGACCTTTTTTATAGCCATTGGAATGGGTCTGAGTGGACTGCGGAAGGCAGAGTGGCACCGGATGTTTCTAGTCTCGATAAAACTCCCTTTATCCTGGTGGACGGTAAAGGAATGGTTTGGGTCGCCTGGTCCCGCTGGAAAAGAAAGCTTTTGAACTGCAACCCCTCTCTACCCACTCCTTTTAGGAACTCCGGGCGGGATCCGGGTCCAGTTGAAGGAACAGGATGCAGGGCAGGTTCTGCCATCGAAAAGGATATCTATGTAACTTATTGGGAAGGTTTTGAATGGACTCCACCCCAAAAAGTCAATTCTCCACGGGTTACTTCTAACTTATCTCCTCAGATGGTTGTGGACCCTCAAGGGAAACTCTGGATTTTCTGGTCTGGATTCGATGGTGTCGATGATGATATTTATTATTCTTATTGGAACGGTCACACCTGGCAACCGGAAGCTCGGATTAATCCCGACAACACGGTACCCGATGTAAATCCTTCCGCGAAGGTAGATGAGTCTGGAGTTATATGGGTAACATGGAATGGATTTGCTGGTCAGGGATATCGAACCTATACCAGTCACTGGACTTCAAAGGGGTGGTCTCCACCTGTTGTGATAGCTAACCAATCCTCAATAACGGGTAACAGGCGGCAGGTCCCCAACAAGTTAAATTTCGTCCGTAACGAGACTTACATCGCCTTCGGAGATAGCATTACCGCCGGGGTTGGAGACGAAGAAAACCTTGGAGGTTATCCCCCCAGACTTGAAACTCTTTTAGATCAGCAGGTAGCCCCTTCGGCCGTTCTTAATGAAGGATATCCTGGAGAGACAACTTTCCAGGGAGTTAACCGGATTGATGAGGTACTTCAACAAGATCAAGGCCGGTACATTCTCCTCATGGAGGGAACCAATGATATTTATCTTCATTATTCTACCAGTAGCATCGTCTTTAACCTGGGTACGATGGTGGATAAATCCCGTGCATTTGGAACCATCCCTGTATTGGCTACCATTATCCCCCTGCGTAACCTTCCGGGAGATCCCATGGTGGATCCCGGGAATATAGAAACGATGGATTTAAACGATCAAATCCGACAACTTGCCCAGGATCGAGGGGTTATCCTGGTAGATCAGTTTCAGGCTTTTAGTACTTACCCGGACTATCGGGATACACTTTACGCAGACTTTCATCATCCTAATGGTCAGGGCTATGACCTTATGGCGGAGACCTGGTTCAACGGAGTTTTAGGAATAAGGGTTGATGGTTCTGTCTTTCTTATTCAAAATGCTGCTAATTTTCCAATTTTCGGTCTACTCCAGACGTATCTGGATCTTTCTATAACTGCCGGAACCCTGGATCTTTACGTCAGCTTATCAACTCCGACAGGAACCGTATATTATTTGGTAGGGCCGAATAAACTGGGAGCACCCAATACCATCGTTCCCCTCAGAACCGGACTTACCGTCCAGGAAACAGAGAGATTAATCATGAGTTATTTGTTTAAAGGTAGGGAACCTCCTGGTATTTATACCTGGACGGCCATGCTAGTTCTTCCAGGAACCTATGTGGGAAATATCTATAATTGGGTTAGTTCTTCATCGGTCAGTTTTTCTTTTGTTCCCTGATGGGAAAGGCAAAAGGGAAAAACTTTCTTTTTCCCTTTTGCCTTTTCCCTTTCACTTTTCACCGGTAAGAGCAGGATTTAATCCATCCATCACAATAGGTTCCAGGTTAGTATGTTCCTTCATCCATTCCCGGATTTTGCGTTCCCGTTGAACCCGATCTCTTCCCGTAAAGGAGAGAACCTCGATTCGTTTAACCTCATTCCCATCGGGAGCTCTTAAAATACCTACACTGTGGGCAATTCTAGGAACGGTAAGATCCTCAAAGTGAATAATTTCGGCTTTAACAATAATCCCCTTTTCTGCTTCTCCTATTCGTTGGTTATGGACATTCCCGTTATACTCTCGTATGATCATACCAGGAGTATAGGAGTATGGAAGTGCGGGAGTATGGGACACTGGCTATAGGCCCATACCCCCATACTCCCATACATTTTATTATCGACTTGCTTATCTTAGAAATTTCAGAGAATGGTCCGCCAACCGAACTAGTGGAGACCAGTAGACTCCAAATAAAACCGTCAAAATCATCAGAGCACCTAACAAGCCCTCATATAAAGGGTGGGAGGTATGAACATCCTGGGGACTCTGTTCAACGGCCTGGTCCAGGAACATAGCTTTAATAATTCGGGCGTAGTAGTATAAAGAGATGACACTGTTCAGAAGTCCTATCAGGGCCAACCAATACAATTTCTTCTCGATAACAGCCGCAAAAAGGAAGAACTTTCCGATAAACCCGGCTAGAGGAGGTATACCCGTTAAGGAGAACAAAAAGACGCCCATGGCACAGGCTATATAAGGCATACGCCAGGCCAATCCCATATAACCGCTTATTTCCTCACTTCCCAACCGATCGGAAACATAGATAACCACCAGAAAGGCTCCCAGGTTCATAATTAAATAGATCATTAAATAAAACATCATGGCCCGGATACCTTGATCGGTCAGAACAGAAAATCCCATGAGAATATAACCGACATGGGCAATACTGGAATAGGCTAAGAGCCGTTTGAGATTGTTCTGTACAATAGCTACCAGGTTTCCCAGGGTCATGGTCACAGCCGAGACTATGGCCATCAACATGGGCCATTCTAAGTTACCTAAAGCCATCCAGGTTCCCGGCTGAGAGGAGGAGGGAACCGACAAAACCTCATAAAAGAATCGAATCAAAGCTGCAAAACCTGCGGCCTTAGGACCTATGGAGAAAAATGCCGTAATGGGAGTTGGCGCACCTTCGTAGACATCTGGTACCCACATATGGAAAGGAACGGAAGCAATTTTATATCCAAAACCGGCTAACATGAGAATAGATGCTACCAGGAGGGTAAAGGATGGTAGTTGTTTCTGCTCGGCTAAAAGGGACAATGCCTCATGGACCTTACTGAAGTTTAAGCTACCCGTCAATCCGTAAACGAAAGAAATCCCATAGACCATAACTCCCGAGGCCACTCCCCCGTAAATACAATATTTTAAGGCAGCTTCACTGGACTTCCGCTGGGTCTTCAGATATCCGCTCAGCACGTAGGAGATCACACTGACCATTTCGAGGGCCATATAAACCATGAGAAGATTCGTAGCCGAAGCAAATAGCATCATGGCCAGCGTAATAGCCAGTAAAAGCGTATAATATTCTGCTTTTTCTACAAAGGAAACTTCCTTAGATCTCACCGAGATAATAACGATTAAAAAGGTTGCCAGGATAACCAGGATCTTAAAGAAAAGGGCGAAGTTATCCACGGCAATCATCCTGTGAAAGAGCCAATATCCTTCAGGGGGAGTCCTGAGAGCTGGGAATATCAGAATAACGGAAATCAGGGCAAGACCCAATCCCGTTAAAGTTAATCCGGCCAGAAGATCTTCTTTCTGGAAGAATAGAAAATTCAAGTTGGAAATTTTCGACTGCAAAAAGATCAAATCCACCAGGAAGAGTAGCACAATAAATCCGGATAGGATGAGTTCCGGGTAAAAAAAGGAGAGGCTTTGAAAATTACTCAGTTCCATAAAATAGAAAACAGTATACCCTGTGCCTGGAGTGTCTAAAGGGAGCTAAAGTTTAGAAATCAACTTTAGACGCTTTAGTCCCCCGGAAGCACTTTTACAAGAACGACCGGACAAGTTCATTGAGTTGAACCAGGGAAGTATTGAGCAAGTTGAGCACCGGCATCGGATAAAAACCGAGGATAATCACAATAATTCCCAGGGGAACCAGGGTAAACAATTCCCGTTTGTTGATTTCGGGAAGGGTTGCATATTTAGGATTTAAAGGCCCCAGGAACACCCGTTGCATTGTCCAAAGCATATATCCGGCGCCCAAAATAACCCCGGTCACCGAGATCATGGTGATCAACGTATAGCGTTGAAAAGCCCCCAGAAATACCAAAGCCTCACTGATAAAGGCACTTAATCCAGGTAACCCCAGAGCGGCAAAGAACGCGAGTCCGGTAATACCACTATAAATAGGCATTTGTTGTGCCAGACCTCCAAATTCTTCGATTTGTCGATGATGTGCTCGATCATAGATGACCCCCACGATCAAGAAAAGCATGGCCGTGATGGTCCCGTGATTGAACATCTGGAAGACCGCACCGTTGATTCCCTCCGGTGTAAAACTGGACATGCCCAAAAGCACATACCCCATATGACTGATACTGGAATAAGCCACCAATTTCTTCAGATCTTTCTGGGCCATGGCGCATAAAGCCCCATAGATAATATTGATCATCCCCATAACGGCCAGGAAATACGAGAACTGGACGGTCGCCTGGGGGAGCATGGGATAATTGATTCGAAGGAGTCCGTAAGTGCCCATTTTAAGTAGGATACCGGCCAGAATGACACTAATCGCTGTAGGAGCTTCTACGTGAGCATCGGGTAACCAGGTATGAAAAGGAAATACCGGAACCTTAATAGCAAATCCAATATAAAGGGCTACCCAAAGCCACCACTGAGCTCTTGGGCTGTAAGAGGTATTGGATGCCATCAATTTGGTCATATTGAAGGTATGTGGCTCATGAACGAAATAGAAGTATAAGATACAGATGAGCATGAGGGCACTCCCTACCAGGGTATATAAGAAGAATTTAATAGCCGCGTAAGGACCTCCTCGAACCATCCCATCGGGGTCTACCCGAGAGGGGCTTCCCCAAATTCCGATAAGGAAATACATGGGAAGGAGCATCACTTCCCAGAAAATAAAGAACAGGAAGAAGTCCAGGGCTGCGAAAACTCCCATCATTCCGGTATCCAAAAGCAGGAAAAGGCACAGGTAACCTCGAACAGCCTTATCGATCCCCCAGGAGGCAAAAATACAGAGAAAACTCAGAAGGGCTGTTAACAGAACCATGGAAACGCTGATCCCATCAATCCCAAGGAAATAATCGATATTGAAATAAGGAATCCAGGACGCATGTTCTACAAACTGGAAATCAGTCGAGGTACGATTAAATTTGAGGAAAATATAAAAGGCCATAACCACGGGAAAGAAGGTCGTAAGGGCCGCGACCCGCTTCATAAGTTCCTCTTGTCCCTTGGGAAGGAAAAGAATAACCGCTGCGCCTATTAAAGGAAAAAAGATAATCCAGGATAGCACATGTTTTTCCAGCATAAAAAGGGAAATTAGTCCCGGAATGACTACCAGAATGTAGGCTAATCGCGCCACTATTTCCATGCTCTCAAGTCAGAAACCAGAAGGCAGAAGACACCAGAAATTCTGACTTCCGGTTTTTGATTAAATAAACGTTCTTATCAGGATGATAACAACCACTCCGCCTAAGACGGCGAAAAGATAGCTTTGCACTTGTCCGGTCTGGACTTTTCTTAATCGACTTCCCGAAAAGACCGTTCCACTTGCCAGGGTATTGACAATTCCATCCACAAACCTGAGATCCAGCCAGCCATTAAAGGCGGAAAACGCCGCCGTAACCCGTGCACTCTCGTTGACAATTCCGTCTATAAACTTCAGATCGAATCGGGTAGAAGCCGTTGTAAGGGCCAGAAGCCCGTTAACAAAAACGGCTTGATAGATTTCGTCTACATAGTACTTGTTCAAAAGGAGATCGTAGAGTCTACTAAACCGGATGGATAGCAAATCCGGTAACTCCGGCATAACCAGGTACATGACTGCGGCCACTGCCATCCCCCCCAATGCAACGGCCATGGAAACCATCATCAGAAAGATTTCCAATGTTGTCGAATGTTCTCCAGTTTCAGCAGCCGGGGAAACCACTCCGCCATGACCTCCAAAGACTGGATCCAGAAAATGAGGTACGCCAAACCATCCTCCGACAACCGAAAGAACGGCTAACCCAACAAGAGGATACGTCATGGTCCACGGAGACTCGTGGGGTTCCCGCTGTGGAGACAGGGAGATTACTTCCTCATTCCCATGGCCCTGTAGCTCACCATCCCCATGTCCATGAGGTCCCGTATCTCCCTGGTCCCGCAGTCTCGCGTCATTCCCATGTCCCCCATGTGGTTCGGCAGGTTCTGAGCGAAGTTCTCCGAAAAAAGTCATAAATACCAGACGGGACATATAAAAAGCCGTAAGGCCTGCTCCCAGGAGACCTATTAACCAGAGTAACTTAGGTAGAAATGGCAAAACGGGATTGGAGTGGTTAAAAACGCTCCATAATATCTCATCTTTACTGAAGAAGCCTGCAAAAGGAAAGATTCCACAAATGGCCAACCAGCCGATGAGGAAAGTTCGAAAGGTTGTGGGGAGGTATTTCCTTAAACCTCCCATATCTCGTATATCCTGTTTACCCCCCATGGCATGGATAACACTTCCGGCCCCCAAGAATAACAAAGCCTTAAAGAAGGCATGGGTCATGAGGTGGAAAATACCGGTCCCATAGGCGGCAACACCCATTCCCAGGAACATATATCCCAACTGACTCACCGTCGAGTAAGCCAGAATCCGTTTAATATCATTTTGTACCAGACCGATAGTTGCTGCAAAGAAGGCCGTTGCGGCACCGATCAGGGCCACGATGGTTAGTGTAACCGGAGCCATGCTGTACAGGAAGTTTAATCTTCCAATCATATAAACTCCAGCCGTAACCATGGTCGCTGCATGGATAAGAGCACTGACCGGTGTAGGGCCTGCCATGGCATCGGGCAGCCAGACATAGAGGGGAATTTGTGCAGATTTACCTATGGCCCCTAAAAACAGAAAGAGCGTGATAAACGTGGCCGCCGGAATACCCAGAATCGTATCCTCGGCCAATAAGTGGGCATGCTCACCGATTTGTCTAAAGTTAACGGTCCAAATCCCGTGCCTTCCCAAAGCCCAAAATAATGCGAAGATTCCAATCAAGAATCCAAAATCGCCTATACGGTTCACCACAAAGGCTTTCATCCCTGCCACTGCGTTAGCTTGTTTTCTATACCAAAAGCTGATAAGAAGATAAGAGCAAAGACCCACCCCTTCCCAACCCACAAACATCAAGAGGATATTATCTGCTAAAACCAGGAGCAACATGGAGAAGGCAAAAAGGTTCAGGTAAGAAAAGTATCGCCAGTAGCTGATGTATCGGTGTCCTTGTTCATCATATTCATCATGACCCATATAACCTATGGAGTAGAAGTGAATTAAGAATCCTACTCCTGTTACGACAAGAATCATGATTCCAGAGAGGGGATCAATCAGGAAAGAGACCTCTGTTTTTAAGTTCCCGATATGGAACCAGGTATAGACCGTATTCACCAGAACTCTTTGATCTATCGGACGTAGGAGCAGATGGATAAAGCTGAAAAGAGAGATCAAAAAGGAGATAAAAACAGTTCCACAGGCTATCTGGCCGATCAGACGCTTACCCTTTTCTTCACCGAGGGTTTTAATAAATCGATAACCCAACAAGCCGTTTATCACGGCCCCTAATAAGGGTATTAAAGGAATGATCCAGATAAGGTGTTGCATGCCTAAAGTTCCTAAGTTCAAAGTCTAAAGTCCAAACTGGAGAGTTCACCTCACCCACAACCATCTCGCACCCGCTATTCACTACGTATGACTCGCCAATTAGACTTTAGATTTTCTTTTTTATCCTTTCATGAGGTCAGCTTCATCCAGGTTAACCGTATCCAGTTGCCGGTAGATATTTAATACAATGGCCAGGGCCACCGTAGCCTCTGCTGCGGCCAGCATAATAATGAAGATGGCAAACATGATTCCATCGATGTTCAGAGTTCCAAAACGAGCAAAAGCCACAAAATTAAGGTTAGCGGCATTGAAAATTAATTCGACGCCCATAAGGACGGCTACGGCGTTACGCCTGGTTAAAACGCAGAAAAAACCCAGGCAGAATAATATGGCACCCACCAGGAGGTAATGTTCCAGTACAATCATATTCATTTTTTAACCCTCCCCCTTGCAATGAATACCGCTCCTACCAGGGCAGTTAAAAGAACCAGGGAGGCTATTTCAAAGGGAAGGAGATAATCCGTCATAAAAAGGGTTCCGATTCGGGCTGTGGTTGGGGTTAATTCCGGTACGGGAACTGTCGGCCATTGAGTTCGATAAATCGCGATACTCAATAAACCGAGGAAAGCTAGAACGACTATGGCGGCAGGGGCCAACCGCATGGATTCATTACTCAAATTTACTTCCTGGATTTTATGGGTCAGCATGACTCCGAATAAAAGCAGAACGAGAATCCCACCTACATAAATCAACAATTGCGTGGCCGCAAGGAAATCGGCGGCTAAAAGGACATATAACCCGGCTATTCCAAAGAAAGTAAACAGTAGGGAGAAGGCCGAATAAACGATATTTTGGGAGAAGGCCACCATACCTGCAGAGATAATGGTAATGGCCGCAAAGATGGTAAAGATAATGACTAACAGCATAAGTAGGACAAGGGGGCGCGGGGACACGGAGACCCGGGGATGCGGGAGTAATTTCGAGCCCACAGAGGTGGAGACACAGAGAGGTAGGGACGAAGAGATAATCGCAATATTTCTATATTTTCTGGCCTTTCCTGCGTCCCCGGGTCTCCGTGTCCCCGCGTCTTCATTAATAAGATACTCCTTTCTTGGCGAAACGAAGAAGCAAGTCTGACCGGTCGTAGACGGTATACTCATAGGCCTCGGTCATGATCAGGCATTCTGTAGGACAGGGTTCTGTACAAAGCCCACAATAACAACACAGGGTCATATCAATATCAAACTGGGTTACATACAATCTTTTCTTGGTACCATCTGAAGTTACCCCCAGGTCTACCTCTTTAGGAGCTTTAGGAGCATCGATGTAGATACAGTTCACTGGACAGGCCCTGGCGCACTGGAGACATCCGATACAATCTTCTATTTTGCAAAACAACATTCCTCGGGTTCTTTCCGGATAATCCAGTTTTTCATGGGGATATTGTAAAGTGACCGGTTTAGTAAACAAGTGGCGCCAGGTCACTTTCATTCCTATGAGAATAGACCGGACCGCCTCAAAAATATTTTGAAAATATGCTTTCATAGGAATATCTGTTCTCTACGGTTCATTATCGGTTGTTTTCTTTTTTCATCCTTATCCAGGACTCACCTGGATAGATCGACAACAGATAACGAGGCCTCATTAAGCTGAGTGCAAGAGCAGCATCCAGGCACTAACGCCGAACAAACAAGCAAAGGCAAAGGGAAGGAGAACCTTCCAAGAGACGTACATAAGCTGATCCACCCGCAAGCGGGGTAAGGTCCAGCGTAACCACATCATAACGAAAACAAGGGCAATCCCCTTAAGGACAAATATGATGGGATTTAAAAAGGCGAAGGCTGAAGGAAAAATAGGGAATTCCCAACCTCCCAAAAACAGAGTGGTGACGATGGTTCCCACTAAAAACATGTTGGCATATTCGGCCAGGAAAAAGAAAGCAAAGCGCATTCCGCTATATTCGGTGTGATAACCCGCTACCAATTCAGATTCTGCCTCTGGAATATCAAAGGGGGTTCGATTAACCTCGGCCAAAGCTGCAACGAAATAAATAATACAGGCCACAAAGCCAAAGGGAGGATTACGGAAAATAAACCAATTCCAAAACCCTCCACTTTGTGCTAAGACGATATCCCGCATACTTAAGCTCCCTGCCGGCAGAACGGCTGCCAGCAAAGCAATTCCTACGGGGATTTCATAGCTGATAATCTGGGCTGCCGAGCGCATGGCCCCATAAAGGGCCCATTTATTATTAGAAGACCAGCCGGCCATGATAATGCCGATAACAGTCAGGGATGAAACGGCCAGAATATAGAAAATACCAATGTTCAGGTCTGCAACTATGAGATTTTCACTGAAGGGCACCACAACAAAGGCTGAGAATGCTCCGACAAAGACGATAATAGGAGCTATCACAAACAAGGGTTTATCGGCTAAAGCGGGGATAATATCTTCCTTAAGAAAGAGCTTGATGCCATCGGCAATGGATTGAAGCCATCCATGTCGACCCACCTCCATAGGTCCGTAGCGGTCCTGCATATGTCCTGCAACTTTTCGTTCCAGCCAAACAAAAAACATGACCAGAATCGCAATAAAGCCCAGAATAATAGCACTGGCCGCCACCATGGCTATCAGGTAGAGGAGAGGTCTGGGAAAGGTTTCCAAGAACTCATAATTATTGACGAGTTGGTCTACAAAATTACGCATCGGGGGATGGTAAGGGAATGAAGCGGTGGAAGAGTTGCATGATCCCACCGTTTCACACCCTGACTATCGATCGATCTCTCCGAGTACGATGTCCAGGCTTCCGACGATGGCTACCATATCTGCAATCATTCCACCTCGGGCGATCTCATGGAATACACTCATGGCCGTGAAGCAGGGGGAGCGAACTTTCAGGCGATAAGGTTGTTGAGAGCCATCACTGATCAAATAATAGCCCAATTCACCTCGAGGGGTTTCGGTACGGACATAGACTTCCCCTTTGGGGGGTTTAATAGCTTTTAATCCTTCCGGAGCCATGACCTCTCCTGCGGGTATCTGGTCCAGGGCCTGGCGAATGATCTTAATACTTTCTCCCATTTCCCGGATTCGGACCCAATACCGGTCCCAGCAATCCCCTACGGTTCCCATTTCACCAGTTCCAACCGGAATATCGAACTCAAACCGGTCGTAGATGGAGTAGGGATCATTCCTTCGCAGATCCCACTTCATACCGGAGCCCCGAAGATTAGGGCCGGTAACCCCGTAACTGATGGCTAAATCCAAAGGTAGGACCCCAACATTAGCCGTACGTTCAATGAAAATTTTATTGAAGGTTAAGAGATCATTGTACTCTTTAATTTTAGGTTTAAAATAATCGATAAACGCCCGGGTTTTTTCAAGCCAACCCGGTGGGACATCCTTTGCAACCCCCCCGATTCGGGGATAATTATAGAGAAGGCGTGCACCAGAAGCTTCCTCGAAAAGATCCAAAATTTTTTCCCGATCCCGGAAGGCATGCATAAAAGGGGTAAAAGCCCCTATATCCAGACCATAGGTCCCAAAAGCCAGCAAATGACTGGCAATTCGGTTCAGTTCCGCCACAATGACCCGAATATACTCCGCGCGTTCTGGCACTTTGATCCCCATTAACTTTTCAACGGCGATCACATAACCCAATGCGTTATTCATGGAACCTACATAATCCATCCGATCGGTGTAGGGAATAACCTGGGGGTAGGTTACGTTCTCCGCGTGTTTCTCAAAACACCGATGCAGATAACCGATGTGGGGAACTGCCTCTTTAACAACTTCCCCATCGGTCCTCAGGACCAACCGTAGAACGCCATGGGTGCTGGGGTGCTGAGGCCCCATGTTAAGGAGCATCTCATCACTTTTGAGCTCTTCTTTGATCCCTTCTTTAAGGAGATCTGCCGTTTCTAACATAGTTTTAGTCTGTTATCTGTTATCCGTTGTGAAGGGTAAACCCCTTCAAACCACGGACAATAAACCCAGAACTACTCAGCCTTTTTCTCGGTTGTGGCCTTGGAATCTGGTTTGGCGGCTTTAGTAGCTGAAGTTCCGGTGGGTTTCGCTGCTTTGTCCACCTTGGACTTCTGTTTCGCTTCGTAGAGAGGATCTGGAGGCTCGGCGACTTCCACCCGAATGCCATGATAGAACTCCTGGGTTTTATAATCTTTACGGAGTGGATAACCCTCCCAATCGTCCGGACAAAGGATCCTTCTCAGATCGCTATGGTTTTCAAAATGAATTCCGAACATATCAAAGGCTTCCCGTTCATGCCAATTGGCCGTTCTCCAGACATTTTCTACTGTGGGTACCGAAGGATTATCCCGGGGGGTTTCCACCTTTAGGACTAATTTATGACCATGCTTGAAGGAAAAGAGGTGGTAAACCACCACGAGGGTATTGGGGTAATCAACCCCGCTTAAACACATGAGAGAATCAAAGGCGAGGGATTCATCTTCTTTAAGAAAGGCCGCTACTTCTGCGATGTTTTTAGCCGGAACCTTAATAAAGGGATCTACCTTTGTCTCTACCAACTCAAAGGAAATCCCCTCAAACCTGGCCTTTAGCTTTTCCAAAATCTCCTGGATGCTCATCTCCTTACTCGGCAATCCCTGGTATTTTCTAAATTTATCCGTAAGGGGCGTTACGATTCACGGCTCCAAAGGCGTCGGTGTTACCTTTGGATAATCTCCCTATATCCCTGACTTTTAAGAAGCCATAACCGATGAAATCCCACGGGCCAACAACCTTTCATTCCGGATCTTTTCTTGAAGTTTTAAAACCCCTTCTATTAAAGACTCTGGACGAGGAGGACAGCCGGGGACATAGACGTCCACAGGTACCACCAGATCAACGCCCTTTAAGACATGATAACCATGTTGCCAATAAGGACCTCCGCTGGTGGCACAACTTCCCATGGATATCACATACTTGGGCTCTGGCATTTGCTCATAGAGTAGCTTAAGTCTGGAAGACATTTTAATGGTAACCGTTCCGGCAACAATCATAAGGTCCGATTGTCGGGGAGTGCCCCGGAAAACCCCTGCTCCAAATCTATCTAGATCGTATCGAGCCGCTCCCGTCGCCATCATTTCAATGGCACAACAGGCTAACCCAAAGAGCATGGGCCATAGAGAAGATAATCTTGCCCAATTAAGAAAATAATCAACACGAGTTATCAGGATATTATCCCGAAAGGTGCTTTCCAGTAATTTCATTCTAAAACACCTCCCTGTGAGGACTCATCTATGAAGTATCTCACCATGCTCTTGAGAGCTTCTTTCTCGAGCCAGAGAGATTTCAGAGGGCTTAACCCATTCAAGGTCTCCTTTACACCAAACATAGGCCAGTCCCACGAGAAGAATGAGGATAAATATCGACATTTCTACAAAGGCAAAAAATCCTAAATCTTTAAATACCACGGCCCAGGGATAGAGGAAAACCACTTCCACTTCAAAAATAACAAAAATCAGGGCTATTACGTAAAATCTTATATTAAACTGAATCGCCGTTCCTCCAATCGGACGTTCCCCACATTCATAGTTGGTTAACTTATCCAGATTATGAATCCTGGAATGAAGCAGTCTGGATGCCAGGCGAGCTGCAAGCAAACTCCCCACCAGAAAGAGAACTCCTACGGTCATGAAAACCAAAACGTTTACATAATCGAATAACATACTCTACGCCCCCTCCAGGTGGATTGAAAAGCAGAAAAAGAATCACCCTTCAACCTAACAGGCGAGTAGCCACAAGGGTAAATTTTTCTTTATCTTAATATCAGTTAACATTTTTGCTTGAAATTTGTCAAGCAAAAAAGCCGTTTCTAAACAGGGATCAATCTGGGTTCTTAAGAATCTTCACAAAAACCTAAACTTTTTGTCATAAAACCTTCATAATTCCTGCTTAAGCTAATTTTAGGGGACGAAGCCTTCATCAGTTAGCTGACTACCATATCCTGATCTTATCTACAAAGCCAAAGCTTCGTCCCCAGGATGTTAAAGCAGACTACGAACCACGGGCTAAGACTGAATCAAGTTTTTAAGTTTGTTGATCAACCCCCTCAGTTCCGGATTTTTGCTTATCTCTTGCTCTATTTTGCGGCAGGCGTGAAGAATCGTCGTATGGTCCTTGCCACCGAAACTTCTTCCAATCTCAGGCAGGGATAACCGGGTTAATTCTCGGCAAAGATACATGGCTATCTGTCTGGGAAATGCAATATTTTTGACTCGGGTCTGGGCTTTCAACTCCTGTTGAGGAATTTGGTAATAATTGGCCACTACCTTCTGAACAAGATCAACGGTAATGGGTTTTACCTTTGTATCGAATAAATCATGAAGAACTTCTTGGGCCAGTTCCAGGTTGATGCTACATCCTTTAAAGGCAGCAGAGGCGGCTACTTTAGTCAAGCAGCCCTCCAATTCTCGGATGTTGGATTTCACTTTGCTGGCTATGAACAAGGCCACTTCGTCTGGAAGATGAACCTTTCTTTCTTCCGCTTTTTTCTGAAGAATGGCAATCTTGGTTTCCAGATCCGGAGGTTGAATATCCGCAATGAGTCCCCATTCAAATCGGGATCTCAATCGTTCCTCCAAAGTTGGAATCTGTTTCGGCGGACAATCGCTAGTAATAACGATTTGTTTCCGTGCATTATGGAGGGCATTGAAGGTATGGAAGAATTCTTCCTGGGTCCTGTCTTTCCCGGCTATAAACTGGATATCATCGATAAGAAGGAAATCAATCTGACGATACTTCTCCCGGAAGCTCGGCAAGGAATCATATCGAATCGAATTGATCAGTTCATTGACGAAACGTTCTGAGGAGATATAGAGGAGTCTTACTTTTTTCCTTAATCCTAAGGTTTTATGACCGATGGCATGAAGGAGATGGGTTTTTCCTAATCCTACGCCTCCGTAGATGAATAAGGGGTTATAGGTAGAGGACATCTGTTCTGCAACAGCTAAAGAAGCTGCATGGGCAAATCGGCTTCCTGAACCTACTACATAGGTACTGAACGTATATCGGGGATTAAGGGCAATCTCCTCTTCAGACTCTTCAAATACCCGAGAAGGGTTTTTCCTGTAGGGAGTTTCTATGGGTGTGAGCAGGTCCATTTGATGCTCCCGCATCTCCCTGGATGAGGAAAAACTTGAAATTTTCGAGTTCTTAGCTTCATCAGATTCTTTATAAACCACAAAGGAAACGGCCGGGAGTTCTCCCACTACCTCTTTAATGGCACCGAGTAGAACCTCCAGGTAATGCTCATTGAGCCAGGTTATAAAGTTCTGGTCAGGTACTCCCAGTTTAATAGTTCCCGATTCAAAGGATAGGAGCCGAACAGGCCTAAACCACGTCTCAAAGCTCTGTCTGTTGATTCGGTCTGCTATATGTTTAAGAATGTTCTCCCACAAATTTGGATTCATAGGGATGATTTATCCACAGGAGTGGATAACTCTATAACGATCATTTTTATCTGAAGTTGAAGAGGAAAATATCCAGCTTATCTACAGCGGATTGTTAACAAGTCGTTTATTTAAAACAACTTAACAAAATAAAGGTTGCATCACTCTAAAAACTTTTTCAAGCTTTTTTTAGCTAAAAATTCTAACCCTCATAAATCTGATAAGATAGATCCTTTCTCCCTAAATTTTACCCCGTTTATAACGGAGAGGAGATTTTGTTTAAGTATATCTCTTAGATAAGCCGTCCCATTTCCTAAAACTTCAAAAATTCTCCGGTTCCTAAAACTTTGAACTTCTAAGAATCGAATCTACCGAATCTTAGAAGAAAAGATATAAGTATAGAAATTTTCTGTTTCTAATTTAGGTTAGTTAAAAAAACTAACATAAATAACTTGACAAAGATACAGGCGTTAGATAGATCAACCGGATTTTAATCTTATAAAAAGTATCTTGACGAATAGATGAAGCTACCCTATGATTTCCTCTCTAGAAGATGAAAAAGTTTGAAAACCCTCAGGTTATTGGGTTTATAATTCCATAAGTCTTATTTAAAGTTGACAGAGATTCCAGTTTAGGGGTTTTACCTGCTACATTACGCCTGAGAGACGCTGAAAGATCGACGGAGATTTATACGGTAGGGCGGTGCTCATCCAAGGTGGATTTCCGGGTGTCGGTGAGGAGTTTAATCCCAAAAACCTGGAAGGGAGTAAAGCAAGGAGGAAATCACCTATGAATCCATATATCGATGGTCCTCCCGAACCTGACACCTCCGTTACTCCGCCATCAGATTCTGCATGTAACAGAGAACACCTGTTTACACGGCGTCGGTTTTTGAAGGTGGTTGGGTTAACTACCGGGTTAACTTTTACAAAGGATATTTTATTCCCGGGTACTCAAAAAATAGCAGCTCCGGCAATTTTGAAGGGAACGAAACTACATCTTTTACAGTTAAGCAGCTTTGTTCCACCCACCGATGATGAGATCCGAAGGCAGGCAGCAGAATGGGGCAAACAAACAGGTGTTCAGGTAACCATTGAAACCATCAATGCCAATGATTTGCAAGCGCGGATTGCAGCGGCTATTGAGACCGGTACCGGACCGGATATCATGCAGATGCTCCATAACTGGCCGCACCTGTATGCGAAGGGATGTATAGATATAGACGATGTGGCCGAAAAAGTGGAAAAGATGTATGGAGGTTTTTATCGGCAGATTCAGGAGGTTTGTTTTGTAGAAGACCATTATAAGGCAATGCCTTATGCCATTGCAGGTACGGCCATGGTCCATCGGGAAGACTGGTTCCAAGAGGTAGGGGTTGAGAAATTCCCCGAAACCTGGGAGGAATACAGAAAGGTAGGAAAGCTTCTTAAAGACCGGAGTCGGCCTTTTGGACAAACCTTCGGGCATACCTTTGGAGATGCGCCTACTTTTGCGTATCCCTATCTGTGGAGCTTTGGGGGAAAGCCTGTGGAGGAAGATGGTAAGACTATTGCCTTAGACAGTCCGGAGACCTTAGAAGCAGTGGAGTTTATTTCGGTTCTTTGGAAAGACGTCTTTGACGAAACAGGGCTTGCCTGGGATGATACCAATAATAACCGGGCCTTTTTAGCCGAACAAATTTCCTGTACCCTGAACAGTGCCAGTATTTACGTGGTAGCGAAAAATCAGTATCCTCAGATAGCTCAGCATATAAACCATGCCATTATGCCTGCGGGACCGGCCGGAAGTTTCCACTATAATACTACCGTTGAGTTTGCTATTATGAAATATTCTCCCCATGTAGATGCAGCAAAAGAGTTCCTCCTATTTTTGATGGACAAACCCAACTTCTATAAATGGTTTGAGATAGGCGGTGGGGTCAATGTTGCGCCGGGACCTGATCATGAAACCCATCCCCTGTGGCAAAGAGACCCCCGTGTCCTAGCTTTCAGGCATACAGCAAAACTGGGTCGCTCGATCGGTTATCCAGGACCTCCTACCCGAAATGCTGCAGAGGCCTTATCGAAATATATTATCGTGGATATATTTGCCCGCGCGATTCGAGGTGAAGAGCCCAAAAAAGTAATAGAATGGGCCGTCGGTGAGCTTCGTCAAATTTATCGATCATAGCGTGATTTTTACGATCCATCCCGAGGTTGCATCGCAATAGAGGAGGTCTTTACCAAAAATGGACAATCCGTGAGGTTCCGGATCTGACTTTGGGATGGTTATCCGGTCCAACTCCGTTCTGCTCTTTACATCGAGCTTGACAATGACCCGGCGGGAGGTATGTACCACCCAAATCCCATCCTCTACCCGTACCACCCCATGGGCCCGTTCATAGGGTAGGGGAATCACGTGCTGAAGGGTCCAGTCGTCAATCCGTACCTTACCCAAAGTTTGAGCTTTGAGAATGGTTATCCACAGATAACCGTCTTCGAAAGGGTCATATTCGATTCCATGGGTAGGACCTCCACCCGGTACCGGATACCGTCCCAGGGTTTTCCCGGTATAAGGATCAACTTTCAGGATCTCTCCCTGATGTGGTCCGGCGTCGGTCGGTCGTGCCGGTCGCCATAGAGTAGCCGGACCGTTAACGCCCAGCCAGAGTGCGCCATCTCCATAGGTTAATCCACTGGTATTAGAGGATTCGGTGGGAATATCTCGAATTAATTTCGGAACCCGGCACTCTGGAACGAGTTGAGTAATTTCTGTGAGAGCCACCCGATCGGTCATTTGATCTACGATCCAAAGCCCTTCCTTTGTCATCTGCAGATCATTGGGTACCGCATAGGGTGCACGGAAAAGTTTCTCAATAGGTCGAGTCATTACCTTCTCTCCCTTCTTTTTTAAAGAGTTTAAAACGAAAATTCTTTACCAGGCCTTCTTTTTTTAAAAAATTTCTTGCATTTATCCTCGATAAAATACAGGATGTAGAATAAAAGCAAGGGAATTTTTATAGAAAATTAAAAACAGGCGTCTGACCATAGAGTCCTGAAGACACAAACTTATGAGTTCAGGACTTACGTCAAAATAAAAGGGATAGAACTTCCTGATGGGGTAAAACTACTATGCCGATAACCATCAATCCATTGACCGATTGTTTCGGTGCAGAAATTCTGGGCGTTGATATTACGAAATCTGTTGATGACGAAACTTTTGAACAGATCCGAGAGGCTTTCAACAAATATTCGGTGCTGGTCTTTCACGATCAAGATTTAAATGATGAACAGCAGATTGCCTTTAGTCGACGATTTGGACCGTTGGAATCGACCATGAAAAACGACTTCACCGGAGGTGGTGGCCTTATTAACAACCTTTCCAATGTTGATGAAAAAAACGAGATGATCTCGCCGGAAGACAAACGCATGTATCATCTTTCCGCCAATATGCTTTGGCACTCCGACAGTTCCTTTAAGAAGATTCCTGCTAAAGCCTCTCTCTTATCTGCCCGGGAGGTACCTCCTGAAGGGGGAGAAACCGAATATGCCAGCACGCGGGCCGCTTATGATGCGTTACCGGATGAGAAAAAAGCCATGCTAGAAGGTCTTGTTGCCGTACATAGCCTGGCCTACTCCCGGAGTTTGATTTCTCCGGACCTGATGGATGAGGCCTTTAAAAATGAAGTACCACCGGTAAAGCAAATCCTGGTACGAACTATTCCGGAGACCGGCGAGAAGGCACTTTTTATCGGCTCACATGCCTCCCATATCGTCGGCTGGCCAATCGAGGAAGGCCGGGCCTTACTGAAAGAGTTACTGGAATGGGCGACCCAGCCTCAGTTCGTTTATCGCCATAAGTGGCGACCCAAAGATCTCGTTATGTGGGACAATCGTCGCTGCTTACATCGAGGCAGACCCTGGGATACATCCAAATACCGGCGGGTCATGCATCGGACCACGATCGCGGGAGATGGGTCAACGGTATAGGGACCTTAAAGGAATGGTCCTCTGACCGGATTGGCCCCCTTTGAATTACTCTTTACCGGCGTCTCCCTTACAGAGGCTTGTTACTTAGTTCTGGAAGTAGCTGCTGATTTTTCCTTTCTGATTTTCGTAAATGGAACCGCCATACAATGCCGGGGGTAACGGCATACGAACCGGTACGGGAATAAGACGTGGCTGATTGGTAGCTTCGCCGGCGACGATGAGTTCATTGAACTCTTCATAGGTTTTGGCCCCGGATTGACTCATACCCATTAGAGGCCAGGCATCAGCAGCAGCATAGGCAAATAGAAGTAATCGACGCGGTTTATCAGAGTAATTAGGTGCCGAGCCATGAACGGCCCGAACGTGATGAATCGTCATTCCTCCCGCGCTACATAACAAAGGTACAGCATCTTCGTAATTTACCTTACAGGAGGGATGGATAGCTCCACAAAATCGACCGTTTGCATGGTGATCGTAGACAGGCCCCCTATGAGATCCCGGAATGACCATGAGAGGTCCATTATCCGGGATACTATCATCCAACAAAATACCTACCGCCAATATATCATCGTTGGTATGGGGATAAAAAGCCCAATCTTGATGCCACTCGACCGGGGCTCCATAACCGGCCGATTTCATATTCAGTTTTTCGCTGTGAAACCGGATATTAGGGCCGATCAATTGAGCTACAATGCCGAGGATAGTTTTATCCCTGGATAATTCCCAATAGAGAGGGTGTACTTTGGAAGGGTTTTTAATCCGTCGAACCCGCGGCTCATCTGGTGTGTGGGAATCTTCCAGATCATATACCTCGGTATGTTGGGTCAATCCTCGCGCTCCCTCAACAATTCGATCTGTAACCTCCCGCAAAGCGATCAGCCTCTCTTCATCTATGACCCTTTCGATGACCAGGTAACCGTTTTCATGATAAAAGGCAATTTGTTGTTCGGTAAGTCGAATGGGTGAAGACGACGTCTCCAGAAGTTGAGTTGCCATATAAATAGTCTCCTTCTAAGCCGGTGAGGCTCTTAAATTAAATCATTTTATCCTCTCATCCTGCTGAGCATTACGACAACCTTCATATTATAAATAGTATCTTGAGGAAAAAACCTCAACGGTCGGCTCCGAAATCTATATCCTTTTTGTCCCCGCAAAACCAGAGATAGGTTCTATACTTATTTTTCTCCATAGGATAGTGTTTTCCGTGGAAAGAATAAATCTTTTAATCCAATTTAGGTAAGTTTCCTCCCTTCTGAGGCTATAATGTTGTTTCAGTTGAGTCAAGTTTTGTACTTGATCCAACGATTTTTGCTTGACCCTTGGACTCTCCTTCAGTATTATTTCAAATAAAAATCCTCTGCTTTCACTTTATTTTCTCCTATCCAAGGGGAGCTTATTTTTGCCGGGCCTGTCCGATCCTTTGATTTTGAGCACAGAGAGTTTCTTAAAAGCCATTAAATCATGGCTGAACAAAAGCAAAACGCCGGATAAATTCTGAATTAAGATAAACACGAAAATCACAAGATACAATGGATCCAAAAAGGAGAGAAGGTAGTAAAAAGTCGTTGAGCATCCGACTGATCCTTCGTATCTTTGTGTCTTTATGGTAGAATTAATCCCTGCCCATGAATACAAAAGACTTTCTTAAAGAAACGGTAACTTACCTGAAACAGAAAGGGGTAGACTATGGGGATATTCGCCAGGTTCATACGACCCGTCAGAGCTTGGAAGTTAAAAACGGTATGGTGGAGAACCTTCTGGAAGATCTGGATCAGGGATTTGGGATCCGGGTCCTGGTCAAGGGTTCTTGGGGATTTGCAGCCAGTTCGACCTTAACCGAAGAGGAAATGAAGCGGGTAGCGGATCAGGCCGTGGAAATTGCCCAGGCCAGTGCCCGGGTTAACAAGCGAAAAGTCCAATTAGCCGAAGTCGAGCCTTGCATCGATACCTACCGAACTCGAATCGAGATAGACCCCTTTCAGGTTTCTCTAGACGAGAAAATCAATCTCCTGCTCCAGGCCGATGAAGTCCTTCGGAAAGATCCGCGAATTAAAGTTGCTCAAGGGATTATGGGATTTAATCGTATCGACAAAATCTTTGCCAGTACCGAGGGGGCCTTTATTGAACAAACTGTTTGGGAAAGTGGTGGGGGCATTTCGGTGATAGCCGTGGAAGGTTCAGAAGTCCAGCAGCGGTCTTATCCCCAATCCTATCACGGAGATTATGCTACCCGGGGATACGAATTCATCCTTGGAATGGACCTGATTAAAGAGGCGGAGAGGATTCGGACGGAAGCTCTGGAATTACTCCGGGCTCCAGAGTGTCCTTCAGGCGAAAAAACTTTAATTCTGGAAGGATCTCAGGTAGCCATCCAGGTTCATGAGTCTTGTGGACATCCCATTGAGTTAGATCGGGTACTGGGAACCGAAATCAGCCTGGCCGGGGGGAGCTTTCTGACTCTGGATAAATTGGGGAAATTTCGGTACGGCTCCCGTTCGGTTCATATCACGGCTGACGCTACCCTGGAAGGAGGCTTAGGTAGTTTTGGGTATGATGACGAAGGGGTTAAAGCTCAGCGAACGGACATTATTCGAGAGGGAATTTTTGTTGGCTATCTAACCTCCCGAGAGACCGCCGTGGTTTTGGGGCAGAAAAGTAATGGAACCATGCGGGCAGACGGTTGGAACCGGATTCCTCTTATTCGGATGGTTAACATTAATTTAGAACCCGGCGAGCCGAGTCTGGAAGAGCTTATTGCCGATACAGCCGACGGACTTTACCTGAGTACCCTTAAAAGCTGGAGTATCGATGATTTACGCCTCAACTTCCAGTTCGGATGTGAAATGGCCCAGGAAATCAAGCACGGTAAGCTGGGAAGAATTTTTAAAAACCCTGTTTATACCGGTATCACGCCTCAGTTTTGGGGCTCTTGCGATGCAGTTTGCAATAGAAACTTCTGGCACATCTGGGGAACTCCCAATTGCGGAAAAGGAGAACCCATGCAGGCCGCCCACGTAGGTCACGGCACAGCTCCGGCCCGATTCCATCGCGTTCAGGTCGGTGTGAGAAAATAATCTCGTCCATTGCCCGTTGTCCGTTGTTCATGGTTAAAATAGAAGAAAGATAATGCGGACTATGGATAATAGACTACAAACCAAGATGCTGGGAAAAGATAAAGCGCTGAAGATACTTACCGACATTGTCCGTAAATCCGAGGCAGATCAAACAGAAGCGGTACTGGTTGGAAATTCAGAAGGATTAACCCGGTTTGGAGAGTCGGTTATTCACCAGAGTATGATAGAATCCAACATAAGGGTGATCTTTCGGGTTGCCCTGGGAAAAAAGTTGGGAATAGCTTCTGTGAATTCTCTGAATCTGGAGGACCTTAAAAAATCTTTGCAGAGCGCCCTACAAATAGCTCGACTTCAAAAGGAAAATCCTTATTTTGAATCCTTTCCGGCTCCGGAGGAAATACCAGATCTTCAGACTTATTATCCCGAGACGGCAGCTTACTCTCCTCAACAACGGGCTGAGATTATCCGGCAGGCCATTCAACGAGCAGATTCTTATGGGTTTAGAGTTGCCGGAGCCCTGGCTACGGGAGAGGGAGAAATGGCCGTGGTTAACTCACGGGGCCTTTCGGTTTATCAGCCTTACACCCAAGTTCGTTTTAATATAACCGCTTTAACCTCTGATGGCTCCGGCTATGCCACCGATACTTCTCGAAATATCCAACAGATAGATTTCTCCCAACTTATAGAAACGGCCTTGGAGAAATGTTCGAACAGTCGAAATCCCTTTCCACTGGAACCAGGATTTTATGATGTGATTCTGGAACCTCCCGCAGTAAGTATTCTCCTGCAATGGATGGGACATATCGGATTTGGAGCTAAAAGTTTTCAAGAAGGACGAAGTTTTTTATCAGGTCGATTGGGAGAAAGAATCACCAGCTCATTTATAACCATCTATGATGACGGTTGGGACCTTGCCGGTGTCCCCATCACCTTCGATGCCGAAGGAGTTCGGAAGAAAAAAGTTATCTTGATTGATAAGGGAGTTGCAGCCAACGTCTTGTATGATACCTTAACAGGAGCTCGCGATCATAAACCGTCTACGGGGCATGCCATGCTTTCAGGAGGGTTCCATGGTGGAGAACCGGCTCCTTTGAATCTATTTATGGAGCCCGGAGAAGCAAGTTTTTCGGAAATGCTGGCTTCAATAGAGCGAGGTCTTTTAATCACTCGCTTCCATTATGTAAATGGTTTGCTGGATACTCGACGAGCTCTTATGACCGGAATGACCCGGGATGGAACCTTTCTTGTTGAGGAAGGAAAGATAAAAAAACCCATTCAAAATCTTCGATTCACCGAAGGGATTCTGGATGCGTTCTCTCGGGTAAAAAAGATCTCCCGCGAGCGTCACCGGATAGGATTCTGGGGTTCTGAAATAGGGGCCTGTGTAGTACCTGCTTTGCTCATCCAGGGGTTTCACTTTACAGGTAAAACATCGACTTAAAAGAATACAAAATTGCGAAAAAGGGTCTGGAAGTTTATATTGACCGGGGGGGAAATCATGATGACGAATCCAATGACTCTAGCAGAATTAAACCGACGTAATGCACATCCCTATCACATGTATGAAGCCATTCAAGCACAACCTACCTTAATTTCTGAAGTATTGCGGGCTAATACCTTACAACTGAACCAGGCTGTTGAGTTTCTAAAACGGCCTGGAAACTGGTATTTCTGCGGGATTGGTCCTTCTCACGCCGTACACCCTGTGAGGGCTTCCAGGTGGAGCAATTCCTTCATGGACCTGTGGCAGGGCTCAGTGATAAAATGGCGGTGTGGGTTATTGCTCCCCCAGGACCTAGCTTATTCACGTTGCCTTGAAATCGTGAAAGTTGCCAATACCATTGGAGCTACTACCGTTCACTGGTAGAAGAGGAGGATCAAAACCTGGCAGAGATTGCAACTCATACGATTACCTTACCTAAAATGATGGAAGCATTGACCCCTCTGGTGTATGTAGTACCCTTGCAGTTATTCCGTTATTATTTTGCGCTGGCCAAAGGAACCAACCCGGATATGTTCCACTTTGACGATCCGCGCCATCAACAGACGAAGAGGCATTACAATCTTTAAGAATACAGGAAATATCTTCTTTTCACATTCCAGAACGTAATCGTTGAATTTCTTAAATCCGGCAACGATTTGATAATTAGACAGGGCAGCCACAAAGGGCTGCCCTTACAGTTTAGGCGACGTTTCAACGTAGAAATGGTCTTAGACCTCTTCTGTACCCGGAGAGCCTTTTAATTCGATCTTAACAACTTATCCAATACCTGGAAAACTTTCTCTTTACGATCTTCGACTTTTCCGGAGTCGGTATAAATAATATCCAGGTCCTTATTAAAAATAACCACATTCACATCTCGACGATTGAGGTTAAAGGATCGGATGACCTGACCGTTCCAATCGATAAGCAAGGAGATCTTTTCAGGTACATGCTCCCGGAGGTTTTTTTTTTACCTCTTCGGGGGTTTTATCTTTAGCCTCCTCGGCATTGGCAACCCGAAGAACTTTGAGGGTTTCCCCATATCTTTTCCTCAGGGTTTCCTCCCAGGATTTGATCCTCCTCAGGGTCTTCCCATTTCCGGCTGCCAGAAGCACCACCACATTTCCCTTATAATTGATAAGAGAATCTTCCCGATCTAGCTGATCTTTTAAAGTAAACAGTAAACGACTGTCTACCATTGTATAACCTGAAGGAATGGGTAAAAGGAACCCGATCAGGCTTAAGCTACTCAAAAAATAAAAAATAATTTTTCCCTTCATAGCTGACCTCCTATTTCAAAGGTTTAAAAATAATGAGGGTTAAAGGAAGGATAATCAGATTACTGATCAAAGCCAATAAGAGGGTCATTCCAGTCAGCAGGGCAAAGTAAATAGAAGGCTTAAAACTTCCGAAAATACCGACCCAGAAACCGAGCACCAGGATCAGCGATGAGGCGATCATGGCTCTTCCTGTATTTTTAAGGGTGGCCTGAATGGCACGGGCGTAATCCTTTAACTTTGGAAATTCGAGTTTAAACCGTGAGAGGAAGTAAATGGTGTTATTGATGGCTAATCCGATGACAATGCTGGATATCATGGCCGTTGGGACGCTTAACTCGATCCCGATCCAGCCCATGAAACCATACACCATCAGAATGGGAATCAGGTTGGGAATCGCACTCATGAGGCCGATAAAAGTAGATCGATAAAGTAACCCCATGGAAATTAAAATCAAAGGCAGAGCAGTGGCCATACTTTTGATTTGGTTACGGACCAGGTAAGTGGACATATTGGATAATACCAACATGCTTCCCGTAATGCGAATTTCCTCTCCCTCCCGGAAAGCCGTGTTAATATAAGCCTGAATCTGGTGAAGCATTTGCTGGGAACGATCGGTTCCTACGGCTTTCACGCGGCAAGAAATTCGGACAAGGGAAAGGTCTTCTGTGATAAACCGGAGATATTCCCGATCTTTAGAGGTAGCCAGGAAGTCCAGATATTCTTCAAGGTCCGATTCATCCTCCGGCAATCGATAAAAAGCCGGGTCGTCCTCATGATCCGCCTGATAAAGTCTTTTGATCAGATCTACCAGAGATAGGGTTTTAACTATCTCGGGAAAGGTATCCAGGAATTGTTGAAGCTCTTCTATTTTTTTCAAGGTTTTTAAGGTGATCCTGGAACTGGGAACTTCGGATTCCGGGCTTTGAACGCTGGATCCTTCAACCGACTCAGGATATCGCTTTGGCCCCCGAACGGTAATCTCCAGGGAGTTTACTCCGGTTAGATGTTCATCGATGAACTGAGTTGCCTGATACAAGGGGGCTGTAGATTTAAAGGAACGGATGATATCGGTCGTTATTTTAATACGAAATAGACCTATGAAAGAAACAAGCAATAAAATTCCCGTGATGGACAAAACCCAACTTTTCTTAGAAAGGATGATCTCTTCCAGATATGGTAAAAGCTTTTCTGGGTAGTCCCATTTTTTACCTATCCAGGAATCTAACTTTCCAACCTTAACCTGTATGATCGTGAGAGGCACAAGGGTCATGGCCAGGAAATAAGCGAAGGTAGCTCCCAGGGATGCGTAAATACCAAAATCCTGGACGGCCGGAATGGGGTTTACCATGAGCGAAGCGAAACCAATAGCCGTTGTAAAACTGGTAAGAAAGCAGGGAATCGCAATAATGGAGAAACTTCTCACCAGAGCTTTCTGCGGATCTCCCAGATTATAAAAATCTTCTCGATACCGGTTCAGAAAGTGAATAACATTTTCAACGGAGGTTACCATGACAATGGGAGTTAGTAAGGTAGTAATGGCATTCAAAGCTTTTCCCTGTAAACCGTATAATCCAATGGTCCAGATAAGGCTCAAGAACATGGCCAGGAGGGGTAAAAGGACTTCTAGGATGGTAGAGTAAGTTAAACTCAAGGCAAGGGTAATGATCAGAAATATAAGGGGGAGGAAGACCTTCTGGTCTCGGCGGATATACTCGGCTAAATCGGTTACCTCAACCGGAATACCGGCAACATAAAAATCAAGCCCGGAGGAGGGTTTTACTTTATCTTTCTGATCCCCAACCCCTGACTCTTGACTTCCGGCTTCTGTTATTATCTCTCGAATTTTTTCTACGATCTTCCTTCGGTAAAAGGGATCTCCTTCCCGAGGGGTTATATCTACTAAAATGGCCGCAGTCTTTCCATCCTTGGATAGGAGGAGGTTTTGCGTGAGGGGGTTCTGAGCTACCTCGGAGGCAAAATCCTGGAGAGTTTTTTTACCGGAAAGGACCTCTTCAAAAGGAACTCTTAAAGCCGGTCCAAAGATATCACTTCGAACATCCTTGAAATTAACCAGGCTAACCACCTGGGTTACGTAAGGAATCTGCGAAATTCTATCTGTTAACGCCGAAAGTAAAGCAAAGTTTTCTTCTGTAAAAAGCTGGGAAGAATGTAAGGCAATGACAATAACCTCATCGCTACCAAATGTGCGGTTAAATTCTTTTAAGTATTCAACGGTTATATCATCTTGAGGGAGTAGAGACTCGTTGGAAGGATCCGCGGTAACATGCCAGGCATAGAAAGCAAATATAAGGGTCGGAAGCAGAAGGATGATCAAGGCAAGCCTGGGATATTTTAATAAAGGACCGAGCAACTTTTCCATATTTTTATTTTGCCAGATCTTTTTTCTACCGTCAAGGATATGTTTTTTAAGGTATCCATATCAATTTAGTAGGTGGAAAAAGAAACACCCCCCTGGCCTCCCCCCTTCCCCCCGTATACGGGGGATTAGAGGGGGGGGCCAGGGGGGTGTTCAGACAGAAAAAGGGACACCTACTAAATTGTTACAGTTACCCGAATTAACTTTTTGTTCATCAGAGGGGAGCCGACATAGGCATCCAGCTAAAAAGGGGAAAAGCCTTATTTTCGACCTGAACATCCCCTGGCCCTATACGCAGCAGGTTAAGCTGAAAAGCTCCGTCAGGGGCGAACAGTGGATAACCCCCGACGCAAGTCGGGGGATTCAGTCATTCAGAATTTTTTCAAGCTCCGGAGGAGCAGCTTGTTTAACAGGTTGCCCCGCCGGGGCTAACCTTCTTATCCAGGCGCGTATGGAGCCGGGAGGGTGTTCAGGTCGAAAATAAGGCTTTTCCCCTTTTTAGCTGGATGCCTATGTCGGCTCCCCTCTGATGAACAAAAAGTCGATTGGACAGGTTACTTCTACCAGCAAAAATTATCTAGTAAAATTAAAAACCATACTTTAAGTTATAAAAAGATGATCAAACTTTTGAAGATATCATTTTTTGCATACTCTTTGCGGGAAATTGGTTATAAAGCTAGTTATTTCGGATCTTAGATCCGAATCATAAAGACCTTTGAGAAAAAGGAGTTTTGTTCCATGAGGACCATGAATAAATGGATTTTGTTTATTTTGATTACCCCCTTATGTGCCTGGGGATTATTCTTGTTATTCAACAAGTCTCCACAAATACCCGATTTTTCTCATGAAAAAAGTAAAACTGTGGGAAAGACTGAAACCGAAAGCCCGGTTAATCTGTCGGGAAAGACTGAAACCAGCCCGGTTAATCCACAGATCCAGTTAAATCCACCCCCTCAATCTGAAAAAGTTCCGGGTAATGAGACAGCATCAGGCCAAAAAGGCACGCCTCTGGAAAAGCCCTCTGGAGAAACCCAGACTTCTGGAGATACCAAACCTCAACAGCCATCGGATACCGTAACCAATTCTACTCTACCGAATCCCCCAACAAGAGATCTTCATGCAGAGACTCCGGCAGTTAAAAACACCGATGGCAACAAAACCTTAACTTATCGATTTGATGCAGGTAAAGAAGGAGATTCTCCTCAGGGGTTTTCTGCTTTTCGAACCGGTCGAGGTTCTCAAGTTAAATGGGTGGTTATAAAAGATTCCTCCACATCTAATCAAAACTGGGTGCTTACCCCCCAATACACTGGGAAAACCGATGCCCAGTTTCAACTTCTTCTGTTAGATGAAGGAGATTATCAGGATCTGGAGGTAACCGTAAAGTTTAAATCGGAATCTGGAAAAACAGCCCAAGCCGGTGGGATTGTAGTTCGTTATCAGGATCCTAATAATTACTATGTAATCCGGGCCGATGCTTTAAAAAATAACTATAGCCTCTATCGATTTACCAGGGGAAAACCGGTCCTGATCGCCAGTAAAACGGTAAAGATTACTCCTAACGAATGGCATACCCTTAGAATTCAATGCAAAGGCGACCAGTTCGAAGGATATCTGGACGAGAAACTTTATATTAAAGCGCAAGATTCTACTTTTAACAAAGGCAAAATAGGTTTATGGACCAGAAAAAATTCCATTGTCCAGTTTGACGATCTGACAGTTAGCATCTTAGGAGCTAAAACCTAGCCGACGGAGAACGGTAGGAGAGAGAAAGATAAAGACTCCATAAGACAGATCTAAGATTTTAAGAATAGGTACAAGTCAAGAGCAATTTGTTAAAACAAATTGCTCTTCAGGAAGCTTGACTTAAAGCTAAGGTATTCTTATAACTCCGTTCCCAGGTAGAGATGACCAACTACTTAATCCTTTACTCCCCGTGATATAAGCCGGTTTCTTCGAGATAGCATTGAACTTCTGGAGGAACTAATCTTTCTATGGAAAGTCCCTGTTTTCTACGGTTTCGTACATCCGTGGCCCGAGGATAGGAATCGGGCAACTCCAGGTAATGGATTTTAGCCAGTAGACTTGGGTCCATTTCTTTTGCCAGTGATTCTCTCAACGCAGTTAAGCTAGTTTTTCCACCTCCTACAATAAAATAGCCGGCAGCAAACAAATCTCTGAGCGGCTCTTCTCGGGTTGTGTACTTCTTATAGTAACGAGGGTAATATTTACCCTCTCTGTCTAAGATTCGCTCCAGGGTATCATATCCCACGATAAAATAAATTTCGGTTCTTTCAGGATAACAAGCCTGAATAGCCTGAAGCATATCGATAAAATAAGGATGGCTGCAGACCCCGACGGAAACTTTGGAGTGGGATGAGAATACCTGGAGCAGCATCTGTAAACGGTCTTCCAAAGAAGCCTCATAGCTTGTCTTGTCAGCATTTCTAGGACTGGCTAAAAGTAAGACCTCAGGTAAGTTAAAGATTTGACGGGCTTTTTGAATCAGTTCTACATGGGTGATGGTGGGAGGATTAAAAGAAGCTGAGAAAACACCTAAGTTCTGACCGGGCAACTGAATTCCGGAACTTGCTTTCAGGATGAAGTGTAGGCTGGGATACATTTGATTAGAAATAGTCTGGATAATTTTTTTAAACTCCCGGCAGGGTAAATTTTTTTGCTCCATACCTTTCTCCTGAAATTTCCAGTTGACAGGCCCTCGTTCTATTTACAATATATGTTATAATTCCCAATGGTTCTCAAGGAGAGTTCAAAAATTTTTCTCATTAACCCCTGAATCCTTCAAGGAGGTGGATGATGTCAAAACAAATTGTCACGCAACTGATGGTTTTGAACGTATTTTTATCCCTGTGGATTTTATCTGTTAATCCACGGAGTGCTGACGCTGTAGAAGCCCAAGGGGTAAGTCGGCAGGTTTTATTGGAAGCCGTTGTGGACGGCTTAACCGAGGGAAAGTATAAAATGCGTGCGGTAGAAATGACCGTTGAACCCGGGGGTTTCATGAGTGAACATACCCATGGAGGTCCTGGAGCTCGTTATATAATCTCCGGGACCCTTACCTCTAAAGAAGATGGTCAGACTAAAACCTATACGGCCGGTCAAGCCTTTGCCGAAACCCCTCAAGTTCATCACAGTTATAAAAATGAGGGTAAAGACCCTGTAAAAATTTTAGTTTTCGAGATACTCCCTCTGGGAGAGACCAAAACCCAGGCTGCTCAAGAAAAAAAGGGAATCACCTCCAAGACCATGCTAGAACAAGAGGTTGATGGATTGACCGCCGGAAAGTATAAAATGATATTGGTCAGCTTAAAAATAGCACCTGGGGGATTCATTGGAGAACATACCCATCAAGGCCCCGGTATAAGATGGGTTGCCTCCGGAAGCCTGTCAATCACCACGGGTAAAACCGATACTTACAAGGAAGGCCAATATTACTTCGAACCGGCCGGAACCCACATGGCCAGAGTCGAAGGCGATAAGAACAAAGAAACCCAACTGATCCTCTTCGAGGTTCGACCGGCAGATAAGTAATTAAAAGCAGATGAATTGGCGAATGGGAGAATAGGCATTCAATAGCAGAGTTAATCTTTCATTCTCCCATTCCCCCCTCCCTTCTTTAACAAATAGAAAATAAACCGTTCCACAGGTTTACCCATGCCGAATCGTTAAAATTTCGCAACTGTAACTTGACGGAATACCTCCTCCCTGGTAAATTGACCCTCATGATGAAAGCCTCTCAACGGACCCGATTCGTTGCTTTACAATATCGTGATTTCCGTCTTTTGTGGCTGGGGCAACTCATCTCGTGGATCGGGTCTCAAATGCAAGCAGCGGCGATCTTGTGGCATATTTCTGAACTCACTGAATCCCCTCTGGCCCTTGGAGGGGTTGGTGCCTCCCGATTAATCCCTGTTTTACTTTTCTCTTTAATGGGTGGCGTTGTTGCAGATGTTGTAGATCGGCGGCGATTGATGCTCCTGACCCAGAGCATTATGGCCTTGTTGGCCGGTGTTTTGGCTATATTAACCTTCTCAGGCTGGGATAGGGTTTGGCTTATTTATTTAATCTCCGCTTTATTGGCTTCAGCCGTCGCTTTTGATAATCCGGCACGTCAGGCCCTGATACCTGCTCTGGTTCCCAGAGAACATCTATCCAATGCCATCAGTCTAAACTCTATCGTGCTTCAGATAGCTTCTATTGTAGGACCTTCCCTAACCGGAGTCGTATTGTCGGTTAGCCATGTTGCCGTTATTTATTTGATCAATGCAATCTCGTTTTTCACAGTTATTGTTGCCCTGTTACGCATGAATTTACCGGCATATACCACCCATAGTCTGCGCGGGGAGATTAGCTTACAGGCCATGCTGGAGGGGTTACGGTTTGTTCGTCGCTCTCCGATGATTCTATCTACCATGCTGTTGGACTTCTTTGCAACCTTCTTTGCGTCGGCAGAAACCCTGCTGCCTCTATTTGCCAAGGAAATTCTCCATATAGGCCCGAAGGGCTATGGTCTGTTATATACCGCTCCTGCCATTGGGGCTGTTACCACGGGAGCCATTCTTTCTTTATTCGGTCGGATTAGAAAGCAAGGGCCTCTCATCTTAGGAAGTGTGGCTATCTATGGGTTAGCCACGATAGCTTTTGGCCTCTCCAGGACATTTGCCTTATCCTTCATCTTTCTATTCCTGACCGGAGCAGCCGATACGGTCAGCATGGTCATCCGGGGGACTATTCGTCAACTCCACACCCCCGACCACCTGCGTGGGCGAATGATCTCCGTAAATATGATCTTTTTTATGGGTGGACCTCAACTGGGGGAGTTCGAAGCAGGAGTGGTAGCCCAAGGGTTTGGGGTAGTATTTTCCATTGTGAGTGGAGGCATCGGCGCTATCCTGGCCGTTATAGGTATTATGATCTTCTTCCCGGCCTTGCGGCACTACGATTATGAGCCAGAACCCGTGATATCCACTCCGTTGGACTCTCAACAGAAAGAGAAAGAACCCAACGGCAGATAGAACTTTAAAGGAAGACCCATGAAAAAATAACTTACTTTAAAGACCGGGCCGTTGAAGGGGAGCCGGTCTACAAAGCGGAAGATTCGAAAGAGGGTATCATTCCTTCCCCCATGGAGTAAGAAAGTGGAAGGGCTTTTGCGTAGGCCTGATGTGATGATAGAAAGAGGTAGGAATAAAATGGCAAGAAGTTAAGGGAATCCTCAGGTTTATCCCCTATAGCCAGGATCCCGTGACAGAACATTTTCGTCCCCACCTCGTTGTCAGGTGGAGGCTTCAATGGCGAGGTGTCCTGTGTATAGCTATTATGGAATTTAAAAACCTCCGAACGCCATCACCTGTTGGAACTTTTTTACTCGTTCTTAAGTCAATAGCATTGAGGTTGAGGCCTGGAAACGAGAAAAATTTGCTTGCCAGCTAAAACTTTTTTTGATACGGTCTATTTACTGAATTTTTTCCTGTTTGATCTTTTCTATAAAAAACCCAGGAGTTAATTATTAATTTAGGGTTAAGGAGCCTTTTATGAAAAAGACCCGCATTATTGTTAAAGCAGAAGATCTTGAAAAGTTTCTCACTCAGTTAGATTCTTCTCCTCAAGACCAAAAAGAGTGGGAGAAGCTCCGGGATAAGTTTAATCTAAAAATCTTGGAAAACGAGGTGAAGAATCTAAGCGAGGAGAATTTAAGGGATCTGTTTGCGAAGCTTCATGTTTTACCCGATGATGAATTGCAAGAGGCCTTGAAGAGTTGTCCTGAGATTCGAGAACTCTGGTATGATCATTTTGCCAAATGGGCTTTTGGGGGAGAGCCAGATCCCTTCTAATCCCAAGGGGAATAGTTATGGCTATCTTCAACTATAAAACCAAAGAGGTTATAGGCAAAATTGTTTATTACGGGCCTGGATTGGGAGGAAAAACGACTTCTTTGCAATATATTCATGAACATGTCATTCCGGAGCGGAGGGGTGAGCTATTTTTTCTGGCTACAGAGGATGATCAAACGATTTACTTTGAACTTCTCCCCCTTCAGGTGGGAAAGGTTCAGGATTTTGATCTTAGATTTCAGGTCTATACGGTTCCCGGTCAGGTGAAGTATAATAATACACGAAAAGCGGTTCTTCAGGGAGTGGATGCCATTGTTTTTGTGGCCGATTCACAAAGAGCCCGTCGAAAGACGAATATTTTGGGTCTTGAGAATTTGAAGTTTAACTTAGCCGGATATAACCGACGGTTGGAGGACATTCCCCTGGTGTTTCAATACAACAAAAGAGACCTGGACGGCATTCTTACCCTGGAAGAGTTGAATCGGGATTTGAATCCGGGTAACTTACCTTACTTCGAATCTGTAGCCCGGGAAGGTAAAGGGGTCTTAGAAGCCTTCGAGGTTATATCATCCTTAGCCATTCAAAATATTGAAATACGGCTGCGGCAGACCCAAGGTAAGCCCCCCCTATCTACCTCCCCTACTCCCCAGGGGACCCTTGCACCTTCCCGACAAGAATTCTCAGACTATATTTTAGGAGATGATAAGGAAGGCCTCTGGGGAAGTACGAAAGGTATCGATCTTCTTCTTTCCTCAGACAGTGAGCCACTTCCTTCTACCTATTATCAAGACGGCGATATTATCTTTGAAAAGGGAGACCCTGGAGATAAGATGTATTATATTGAATCAGGGAAGATGGAGATTGTTCAATTGGGTGAGTTGGAAAAGGAAGTTCTCGCAGTTTATCAAAAGGGGGATTTTTTTGGAGAGATGGCCCTGTTTGCCGATAAGCCGAGATCGATGACGGCAATAGCCAGAGGCTTTACCCAGGTCCAAGTAATGACCAAAGAAACTTTACCCGATTATATTCAGAAAAAACCTGAAATAGCCCTTGCGCTCATCAAAACCTTATCCAATCGGATTCAGGGAAGTAATCAGACCATTAGTAAATTAACAGATAAAAATAAAGAACTCTCTCAGCGATTGAATCAGGCTTATAAAATTATTAAACAGCTTACCCAGGAAAACAAAATACTCAAAAGCCTCTTGTAAAGCTTACAGGATATAGTGCAAAGGGCTATTTCGTAAGATAAATCACGAAATAGTACCTGGCACTATTCCTTGAACATTCCTTAGAACAGGGAGGAGATGGATTGAAATGGAGGATCGAGAGAGAGCCATGGAACTCTTCGAAATAGCCTATGAGTACCAGATGAAAGGGGAATTAGAAATGGCCATCGATTACTACAAGCAGTCCATCGAAGTTTATCCGACTGCGGAAGCTTATACCTTTCTGGGATGGACCTATAGTTTTATGAGACGGTACGAAGAGGCTATTGAGGAGTGCGAAAAGGCTATCGAGACAGATCCGGATTTTGGAAATCCTTATAATGACATTGGTGCTTACTTAATCGAATTAGGGCGTTATGATGAAGCGATTCCCTATCTAAAAAAAGCCATGGTGGCAAAGCGATACGAAGCCTATCACTATCCCCACTACAATTTAGGACGAGTTTGGGAGAAAAAGGGTAAATGGTACGAAGCCATCGAAGAATATACAAAAGCCCTCGAAATACGACCGGATTATAGTTTAGCCCATCGGGCTAAAGTCCGATTACAGGCGTTAATGAACTAAAAAGAATGGAAGACCGGGAGAGGGCCGAAGATCTCTCCTCTCCTGGTCTTCCATTCTCCTATTTAAGAGGGGTTCGAAGTTTATAAACTATCGTACCTTCCTCGGTTACCTCCATATCCAAAACTCCTTGAACGTAGAGATTACCTACCTTCTCTTCCACTTCTTGTAAGGTGAATGGACTATTGGCAGCAAACTCCCCGGTGGCCAATCCCTGGGGGTTAGACTTTGCCAGTTCAAGGATTCTGTTCTCAAGTTCCGCATCGCGTTTTGCCTTCTCAGCCTGTTTAGCCCGAATAATTTGATAAATCCCATATCCTATTCCCAACAGACCGATTCCCAGAGGAGCCAATCCGAAAGCAAGGAGCCCGATCAAGTCAACGGCAAAATGTTCCTGGGATTTATCAAACTGGAAGAAAAGACCGATTGTATAAAAGGCTCCGATGATGGCCAGGAAGGTTCCCACACCTATACAAATTACCGAGAAAGCTCGACCCATGTTAGGACTCCTTTTTATCTATTAAAATTAATCTGAGGAGCGGTTTGAGCCCCTTCAGCAGCCTTAAAATAAGGCTTCTCCTTATCGAATCCAAAAATTTTGACCGTATAAATCACGGGGATTTTTCGGGCATAACTGTTATAGGCTTCTACAGCCTGGTTGTATCGCATTCGCTCCACCGCGATGCGATTCTCCGTCCCTGCAACCTCATCCATAAGTCTGGCAAAGGTGGCATCTGCTTTAAGTTGAGGATAGTTTTCCACGACGGCCAGGAGTTGCCGAAGGCTTGTTTCCATTTGATTGGAGGCATCTATTTTCTCTGGGATACTTTTCGCGTTCATCATGGCAGCTCGCGCATTGGCAATATTTTGAAAAATCTCCTTTTCATGACCGGCATAACCTTTAACAATATTAACCAGATTCGGAATCAGATCAGACCGACGTTGCAATTGATTTTCTACCTGAGCCCAGGCAGAATTAACCCGCTGATCCAATTCCACCAGGGTATTGTAACCACATCCTGAGACCGATAAAGTAAGCAAAAGTAACCAGAAAGTTTTTTTATAGAAAGTGTAAGGCCGTCGAAGCATAACTCTCTCCTGTCGTTATTAAAAACTCGACCCGGCACCCCCGCCCCCACTGGAGCCTCCTCCAAAACCTCCGAAAGAACCGCCAGAACTTCGGCCAGATCCTCCAAATCTGCCAAAAGAGCCTCCACCGTATGACCCGTAATAAGAGGTACGAGTCAGCCTGGGTGTTGTTTCCATCTTTACCTCATGATATCCACATACCGGACACGTATAAACAACCTCACGAAGTCCCATACTTGCATAAGATGCAGGTCGGAGCGTATTCTTCTGGACCAACATCCGATTCCCACATCGAGGACATCGATTTCTCAAATTCTGAATGGATGCCCATGCACCTGGAATAAAAGGAATAATGAAAGGAAAAAAAGCAAAAAACAAATAGAAAAGCCCAGGCAGGGTAAGCAAGGCTAAAATACCTAAGGGTAGAGCTCGATTTCGTAAATTCTGAATCACCAGGTAGAAGATCCAAAAGATAAAGTAAATCCAACCGATCAGGTAAAGAAATCCGCCCGTTGGTAACCAGCGCTCGACTTTTTTTGAGGAAGTAGGAGAAGTTTGGGTGTCTTCCAGAATAACCCGGGCGATCTGTTGGGTTCCGGTTATCAATCCCTCTCCCCAACGATTATTCTTAAAATAAGGAACCATGTAAGTGCGGATAATCTCCCCTACCTTTCCGTCTGGAAGGATCCCTTCTACTCCATACCCTGTCTCAATCTCAATCCGTCGGTCCTTCACAGCCAATAAAATCAGAACGCCATTATCCTTTCCCTTCTTACCAACTTTCCATCGATTCAAAAGCTCCGTGGCATACTGTTTAGGAGTTAAAGGAGCAGTACTCTCCACCGTCACCACTGCAATCTCGGCAGTGGTTCGCTTTTCCACCTCTGTAATAAGGTTATTCAGTTCCTCTCGGACCTGGGGGGTTAAAACGTTGGCAAAATCACTGACCCAGCCTTGAGGTTCAGGATATTGAATCTGAGCTTGGATCGGTAAAATAAGAACCCAGCCGAGTAAACAGAGGAAGCTTAAAACAGTTTTTTCCACCATTTAAGTTCTCGTGCTTTTTGAGTCCCTTCAATAATCTGACCTAAAATATTCACTGCCTGGTAGAGCCCTTCACCGTAATTCCCCTTCTGTAAAAAGGGAACTACATGCCTTTGCAAGATCTGAAAAGATTCTTCATCGGTGATCACAGGCTCCAGGGAATAACCTACTTCGCTCTCAATCCGACGCTCTTCCAAAGCGAGCAGAATCATGATCCCCCGATTCTCTGTCCCTCCCATGTCCCATCGATTGGCAAGCCAGAAAACATATTCCGAAGGCTTAACGGGCTTTGTCCTGAGAACCGTAACCACTATCAACTCGGCCTGGGTCTTTAAGAATATTTCATGGCAACGCTGCTCAATTCGAAGGACCTCCTCCTTGGAAAGAACCCTTGCAAAGTCATTGACATAACCAGATCGAACCGGCGGAGGAGGAAGTCGAGAATCCAGAAGGGCCAAAGTAAAATGGCAATCAGGACACGCCTCCACACGATCTGAAATTTCCGTACCGCAGCTAGGGCATTTCATAACTTTATGGCCTTTGCTTTAGTAAATGGCCGATATTATATTATCGGTTATCTGGTCTCGTCCAGGACACTTATAAGAAAGATACCTGCCCTGGATTTTTCTGTCAAGAATATAGGTAAAACCGGATATCCGGAGAGAAAATGGATGAAGGTATGCCAAAAAATATCTCGATCCTATCGCTACGGAGTTCTTATGGTTAAAACCTCATTTAACATTGTCGAGATATTTTCAAGCTCACCAAATCGGCTAAAAGCTTAAAGCTTTACATCGAAGGCTTTTTGTAAGTTTCCGATAACTTTCTGCGAATGAAGCCATTCCAATGTCAAAAGATTGGAGCAGATGCTCATATATTCTACCCCAAAGCAATTGAGCAATAACTCTTCGCCTTTCGGGCTAAGATGGGCTGCTAAAATAACGGATTTCATTGCATTTCGACTTGGAGTGAATTGAAATAAATCCCCATAGGCAACTTGAATCTCTTTGAACGCACCTTTGGGCAGGCCTTAACCATGCGCATTCAGATGAATCAGGATACTCTGAACGATAATCGAATGGGGTTTCATGTTTAATCCACCCTATTTTATAGATTTCTTATAGATCGATTGAGAAAATCTTAATGTTTGCCGGGTGACCCAGATGCTATACAAAGTAAAGTCGTTATGCAAGATCTTTTTGAAGATTTATGATTGTTGTCCCTTTAAAGAAGCAACTATATTTGAACCAGATAAGAATAAAATTTTTACGGCTGTGAATATTCCCCTTCTTAAATACATGGTTTTGATTTAAGTTCAAATTTAATCTGAAATCTATAGATGGCCATCCAGATCTGGAGGCTTCTATAAAATAAACCTGATAAACCGGTTAAGTCGGGGTATTCGGGACGGTTGATCGGTTGTGGTGTGAATTTAGCAGATCGGGAGGTTTGATTATGAATCAACTTAAATTTCTGCTTCTGTTTCCCGTTTTAGTAGCTCAAATTTATGGGTTAGGAAACCAGTCCATTATTGTCAATAAACCGGGCGGGGGAGCGATATGGTCTAAAGGCTTACCCTGCCAGGCCGCTACTATTGAATGGTCTTTAGATCCCAGGATTACACGACGCTTACGTAACCCTGCCTTTTTTAAATACGATATAGAGCTTTATAAACCAGATGGAAGCTTAGTTTCCCAGGTTACCACGCATGTATCGGGGTTTAATTACTGCTGGCATATTCCTGAAAATCTACCCGAAGGGAGCTATCGAATAAAAATTTTAACTCCCGACAGAGTGTTGAGCGGGGAGAGCCAGGTCTTCCAAATCATGGAGAAATAAGAGAAAGTATATAGTTCGCCCCGGGTTTGTTGAGGTTTATGGTGGGTTTATTAAGCTGAGGAACTCTTCGGGATTAGCTAGAGATGATAGTAAAGGACTTGCCTTTCGACAAACCCAGGGCGAACAGGGTGTGGCTTTTCTTTCAAGCCACAATCCTTACACGCTTGGTGTTCTAATAAAAACCTTTTTTAACTTTTCAGGGAGTATACCTCACCTTCTTTGAAATATTTGAAAACAAGTCCCAGGTAACTTCTTCTTCAGGAAAGTTACCCAGGATCTATTAAATCTAGGAGGTTCTTTTTTTAGTCTTACAAACTTGGTGCCAAAGGCGGATCCCTAAGGTCTCAAGCGGGAAATCAGGATCTTCTAATCCCTTTAAGGCGACAACCACCGATAAGTCCAGGCGAATCTGTCGTAGAAAAATGACGGTTGGAAGAAAGGTCATAGTTTACAAAACTGTTTATATAGCGGTTTCGAAGCCTTTTAGAGTCTTTGAGGTATTATGTCATAAAATTATGACATGCTGTCCCAAAAATTGAGTGATCCTTGAATATACTTTCTTTAGGTTTAGGTGAGGCGTCTTTATCTGGAGTCGAGAGGCAGCCCGTACTACTGGGGCATGTCCGGCACCGGCCATTGAAGCATTTATCCTTCAGGCTAGAAGTTCTTAAAGGACTCAACTAAAAATGAACTTACAGGCCGGGTTTTGATACTTTCGATACCAGGATATACCGTTTGTTTATCAAGATGCTCTACAACTCGCCCTTTTACCTCACAAGAATGAAGAGGATTTTTAATGTATTTCGCCAAATAGAAAAGATTGATCAGTAGACCGATTCCTCTCCGAGGGATTGGGTAATACCGGCAAGCGGAATTCATCTATTTTGTTGACTATATAGACGTACCCATCTTCGGTAGGTCGCTCTTTCTGCTTTTTTCTGCTCCTGCGGGAATCCCTAATCCTTTCATAGGCGTTGCGACGTGGAAATTTCCTTTCATACGCCTATTTTCTTCTTGACATTGAGCTCCGGCCGGGTTAATTTCTAACATCGTGAAAAGAAGATACCTGGGGTTAAAAAGAGGTTTTTAACCAGATAGCCGGACGAAAAGCTCCTTTGAGCCACTCTTCTACATAAGCCTAAAGTCTATGAAGATTCTCATGGTTGCACCAGAGCCCTTTTTTCAGCCGAGAGGGACCCCTTTTAGTGTGTATCACCGTTTGGAAGCCCTTTCTAAGCTGGGTCATCAGGTAGACCTGGTTACTTATCCCCTGGGTAAGGATGTTTTCATAGATCAAGTTGAGATTTATCGCTCCTGGAAGCCTCCTTTTGTAAAAGGTGTAAAAATCGGTCCGTCCCTCCTAAAGCCGATTTTAGATATTTTTTTGTTTATCAAAGCAACGGCCCTGCTGATGAAGAAGAAGTACGACTGTATCCATACCCATGAAGAAGGAACTTTTCTGGGAGCCGTTTTAAACAGGATTTTTAAGTATCCCCACGTCTATGATATGCATTCCAGTTTACCGGAACAATTTCTTAATTTTGGGATTATCCGTTCACATCGGATTATTCGGTATCTGGAGTTATTCGAGCGTTGGGCTCTAAAATACTCCAGTATCGTCATTGCCATCTGCCCCTATTTACAGGAAAAAATAGGTCGGATCATGCCGGATAAGAAGACGGTCCTCATCGAAAACATTCCTAACTTAACGGAAGATGCTTTCTTGGGAAAGGATGAGGAAGTTAAAAAGTTAAGGAAAGAGTTGAGTCTGGAACATCAACTGGTTATTCTTTATACAGGAACTCTGGAGACCTATCAAGGAATTGATCTTCTCTTGGAGAGTGCCCGCTATGTTACCCGACATTTTAAAGATGTTAAGTTTCTTTTGGTAGGGGGGACCGAAGATCAAATGAAAACGTTACTGGAGTTGGCCGACTCTCTCGGTGTGCGAGAATCGGTCCTGTTCACAGGACAGAGACCTGTTGAAGAAATGCCCAGCTTTATCCAGTTGGCAGATATTCTGGTGTCACCTCGAAAAACGGGAACAAACACGCCCCTTAAAATTTATACCTATCTCAGCTCCGGTAAACCTATCGTTGCCACAAATCTTCTAACCCATACTCAGGCTCTTAATCCAGAGGTAGCCATATTGACGGAACCCAATCCGGAGGATTTTGCCAGGGGAATTCTTAAACTCATTCAAGATCCTTCCCTCAGAGCTAGATTAGGTCAAAATGCCCTCAAATTAAGTAAAACAAAGTACAGCTACCAAGTCTACCTCTCCCGAACGGCCGAAGTATATAACTATATCCTGATGAATTCAAAGCGATGAATGAGCTGTAAATGGACTCATCCTTCATCACTTCATTATCCTACTAAATTGTGCGGGATTGCAGGCATAGTAAGTCTAAACCCTCGATATAATATCGAGAACAGAGATCTCCAGAGGATGTGTGAGGTCATTCGCCACCGTGGCCCGGATGACGAGGGCTTTTACCTGGAATACCCCATAGGACTCGGAATGCGCCGTTTGAGTATTATTGACCTCGAAGGAGGACATCAGCCCATGTCCGATGAAGATCAATCCCTATGGGTAGTGTTCAACGGGGAAATCTACAATTTTCAAGAAATTCGAAGAGAGTTAGAAAAGAAAGGCTATCGCTTCCGAACTCGAAGTGATACCGAAGTCATCCTGTATAGCTACAAGGCGTATGGAGAGGAGTGTGTAAAACACTTTCGGGGAATGTTCGGTTTTGCTCTGTGGGATAAAAGGAAAAAAAAATTGATCCTCGCACGGGATCCCCTGGGAATCAAGCCTCTTCATTACTATCTGGATGCCGAAAAGCTGATTTTTGGCTCCGAAATAAAATCTATTTTAACCTGCAAAGGAGTTTCTCGTGAGCTTAATTTTAAAGCCTTGGACCGCTATCTGACTTTTGAATACATTTTTGCTCCTGAGACCATCTTTCAGAAAATCTATAAACTCCCCCCGGCACATATATTGGTTTGGTCAGATAAGGGGTTGAAGATTAAGCCATATTGGGATATAGAGTGGGAGAGTAAGGATCCAGAGATCATTCAGGGGCAGGGTCTTGAGGGTGTTTCTCCATCTTATCCCCTTACTTCTGCACCCTCCAAAAAAGAGGAGGAATATGCCCAACAGCTTTATGCGGTGTTAAAAGAGTCGGTGAAACTGGAACTGATCAGTGACGTTCCTCTGGGAGCTTTCCTCAGTGGGGGGATTGACTCGAGTTCCGTGGTAGCTCTGATGAGCCAGATGTCAGATCGTCCGGTAAAAACTTTCTCCATTGGATTTGAGGATCAATCCTATAACGAACTCGATTATGCCAGAAAAGTAGCCAGGCATTTTGGGACGGATCATCATGAATTTATTCTAAAACCGGATATTGAAGATCTGGCCATGACCCTGATGGATTATCTGGATGAACCTTTGGGTGATTTTTCCATTTTTCCCACCTATCTGGTTTCTAAAATGGCCCGGGAGCAGGTAACCGTCGCCCTCTCTGGAGATGGAGGCGATGAGCTTTTTGCCGGTTACGATACGTATCTTGCAAACCGCATAGGAGAATATTACGAAAAATTTCCTGGTTTTCTCCGTAACCACCTTATAGCCCGATGGCTTCATCTTATTCCCCCATCCCAAAAAAAGAAAGGGATCATTAACCTGGTCAAACGTTTTGTAGAAGGAGCGGAACTTCCCCGATCTTTAATGCATGTCCGCTGGATGACCTTTCTAAAGCCGGAAGAAAAATCCCGGCTTTATACCGACTTCTTCAAAAAAGAACTGGCAGGCGAGGCTACCGATAAGTATCTTCAACATTATTTTGATCAAACTCAACTCCGGAACCCTCAGACTCCAGGATTTCTGGATCCTCTGGCCCGTCAGCAATACGTAGATTTAAAAACGTACCTGCCCGACGATATCCTCACCAAGGTGGATCGTATGAGTATGGCTACGTCTTTAGAGGCCAGAGTACCTTTGTTGGATCATAAGGTGGTAGAATTTGCATTTAAGATTCCCAGCGAACTAAAATTAAGGGGTTTTACGACCAAATATATCCTCAAGAAAACTATGGCAAAATTCCTCCCCAAGGAAGTTATTTACAAGAAGAAGCAGGGTTTTAGTATTCCCATCAAAAACTGGTTACGGGCTGAGCTAAAACCTCTTCTTTTGGATCTCCTGTCCGAGACGCGGATCCAAAAAAGGGGTTATTTTAACTGGAAATATATAGACCGATGGATTCAAGAGCATCTCCACGGGAGAGAAAATCATAGTCATCGGTTGTGGGCTTTGATGGTTTTTGAAATGTGGCATCAGCGGTATCTGTAGGTTGTCCGTTCCCCGTTGTCTGTTGTTCTTTGCCACAGAGATACAGAAAACACAAGGCGAAATGAAACAAAGGTTTGTCTCCGTGTTCTCTGCATTTGTGTGGCTACTAGGGACAACGAACAAGGGACCCATTTATGACTAAATTTACTCGCTATGTTACCTTGGGTCGTATGGCCTGGAATTACTGGATTCGGAAGGTGAAACCGGATTATCTCCCCATGCGCCTTTGGGTGGAACCTACCAGTGTCTGTAATTTGCGTTGTATAATGTGTCCTCAAAGTTTTGGAAGGCGCTTTGCCAAGGGATACATGGAGTTTTCCCTGTTTAAGAAGATTATCGATGAAGCGAAAACGTTTGTTTATGATGTGAATCTTCATCATACCGGCGAACCTACCCTTCACCCCCGGCTCCCGGAGATGATTCGATATGCCAAGGAAAGCGGTATTTATACCCGCCTCCATACCAATGCCACCCTGCTCAATGAAGAGCGCGCCCGAGCGTTACTGACCTCAGGGTTAGATCTTATTTCTTTTTCTTTTGACGGTTATGAAAAAGAAGAATACGAGAAAATTCGGGTACGATCGGATTTTGATGAGACCTTAGGGAATATCCTTAATTTCTTGCATTTGAAAAAAAAGTTGGGTCAGACTACGCCGTATACGATCTTTGAGGTCATTGATTTTTCCGGTGAAGCCAGAGATGCAGAAAGGCAGAAGAAATTCCGGGCGCAGTTTGCAGGTCTTCCTTTGGATCAACTCATTATTAAAGAACCCCACAACTGGGCTGGAAGCTATGAGATAAAAGACCATGTTCCAAGTTATTATACAGATTATTCTTCTCCTTGCACTTTTCCCTGGTACGCCTTGGTTATTTTTTGGAACGGGAAAGTAGCGCCTTGTCCCCAGGATTTTTATGGTGACTTAGATATGGGAGATGTCAATAAATCTTCGATCAAGGAAATCTGGAATTCGGCTCCCATGATGGAACTTAGAAGGCTCATGAAAGAAGGCCGGGGCCACAATCTTTCTCCCTGCTCTGGTTGTGATATGATTAAAAGAAAAACCTTTTTAGGCGTTCCGACTTTAAACATGAAAACCTTTCTCAAAGAAAGCGTGTTGGGATACAAGGGATAAGAAGAATCTGGCATATTCTCCTGGCCCTCTGGTTCATCCTATGGAAATGGAAAAAGTCTGGCAATTGGAAGTTGCAAAAAAATCTCTGAAGAAGCAAAGTAAACTTAGAGCAATCGATACGTTTCTTGAATCGACTTCAGGAAAAAAATGCCTGGAGATTGGATGTGATACCGGGGTGACCAGTTATTTTCTTAGGAAGCGGGGAGGTGATTGGATAAGCGTAGATGGGGATAAAAAAAAAGTAGAGATTGCTCGAAAGCTGGTTGGAGATACGGTCTTTTTAACAGATGGAAGAAGCTTAAATTTTGCAGATGCGACCTTTGATTGTGTGGCGGTTATAGACTTTCTGGAGCATATCGAAACAGATCAGGAATTTATTAGGGAAATTTATCGGGTTCTTAAGCCTTCTGGAAGCCTGTATGTAACCGTACCTCATACCCGAGGGGGAAAAGACCTAATCCTGAATCGGCTCCGATGGTGGCTCGGCTTCAAACCTTCAGATTATGGGCATGTACGAAAGGGATACTCCCTGGAAGATTTACGCGCAAAGTTGGAAAAAGGGGGCTTTAAAGTAACTGGGTATACCACCTTCTCAAGGTTTTTTTCGGAATTTATCGAACTTTTGGTTAATTATAGTTATATGTTTATTCTCAACAAGGGCCAGAATAAGGGGAGCCTGAAAGGGGGTATAGCGCCTTCCTCCCCAGAAGATCTAAAGCAGCATCAGAAGTCCTTCAAGCTCTACTCTTTAGTTTATCCGGTTCTGGGGGCTATTTCACGGTTAGATGAATTTATTTCCTTTACACCCGGCTATATTTTAATGGTTTCGGCAAAGAAGGCTTAAGAACCAGGAGTCAGAAATCAGAATCTCTTACTCTAGCTCCTGGTTTCTGATTTCTGAATTCTTGCCATATGAAAATTCTGGTTACAGGTGCATCAGGTTTTCTAGGTAAACATCTCGTGCGGAGTTTACTGGCCGATGGGCATGAAGTTATTTCCTTTGTTCGACCGACCAGTAACATGGAAGAACTCCGAAAAATGGACACCGAAGTAGTTTATGGTGATATTCGGGATAAAGGATCTATTGAGAGGGCTTTAAAAATCGGGCGTAATGTAGAAGTAGTTTTTCATCTTGCCAGTATACTGACGCCGGTAAATGTTTCAAATTCCCTGTATTGGGATATTAACTATCAGGGTACTCAGAATTTACTGGAAGCCTGTCGTTATGCTGGTTTAAGGGCCCTTGTCCATTGCAGTAGCGTAGGGGTTATGGGAACTCTCTCTGAAATTCCATCCCGCGAGACTTCTCCCTGTGCAGCAGATAATGTTTACGGGAGAAGCAAATACCAGGCAGAACTCCTCGCTTTAGAATATGCCGAGAAATATGAATTACCGGTCTCAATTATAAGACCTGCCTGGATCTACGGACCTGGAGACCGACGTACCTATAAGCTTTTTCATGCCATTGCGAAACGTGTCTTTCTTATGATCGGAACCGGAGAAACCCTTGTTCATCCGGTTTATGTAGAGGACGTGGTTCAGGGGCTTAAACTCTGTGCTCAACATCCGGCTGCTGTAGGGGAGGTCTTTATCATAGCCGGAGCTCAATCCGTCACACTCCATCAACTCGTGGATACCATCGCCAAAGAGTTAAATGTGAAAGTCCCCAGACTCAAAATCCCCGTCTGGTTGGCTCGATTTGCGGCGTCGGTTTGTGAAAAAGTATTTAAATGGACTCACTTACAGCCTCCTATCCATCACCGACGACTTGACTTCTTTTTAAAGAATCAATCCTTCGATATCTCAAAAGCCAGAGAATTTCTAGGGTTTGAGCCCAAGGTAGACTTAAGAACTGGGATTCGAACGACCCTGAATTGGTATAAGGCTCAGGGATGGCTTTGAGGTAAAAAGAAGTGTGGGAGAATAGGAGAATGGAAGACATATTCTCCCATTACCTCAGACTCCTACCCCCCTACTCTCGTGTTAATACTCAAATGTATTATTAGCTTCCTGCTCCTTTCCTTCCTGTTATATAAAACAGACTTAACTCTTATTGGATCTGCTCTTAAGTCGGCGAATCCATTCTGGGTTATAGCCGCCTTTTTACTGCATATCATCGGTTTCCTGCTCAGCGCCTACCGCTGGCAAATTCTCCTTGAAGCTCAGGGTGCTAAAGTTCCCCTGGAATTTCTAATAAAATCTTACCTGGTTGGCATCTTTTTTAATAATTTCTTGCCATCTACCATAGGTGGGGACGTGGTTCGGGCTTATGATACCATTCCCTTCACCCACTCCGGAACCAAATCCTTAACCATCGTCATGGTCGAGCGTTTGACAGGAATGTTTGCCCTTGGACTTTTTGCCCTGGTTGCTCTGTTCTTCGGCTTTTCGGTCTTTACACAAATACCCATGGTCTGGCTGGCTCTCAGTGTTTTGCTTATTTTATTTGTAATATTTATGGCGGCCCTTCATCCCCGTGTCCACAAATTTATCAATACCTTTCTAGAACCTGAGAATGTAGGGACTTTACAACATTTTTTTACCCGGTACCCTTTTTTAAATAAAATCACAGAGAAATTAAAAAAACTATTGGGAACCCTCTCCATTTATCAACAGAACAAGCGAGTTTTGGTAATAGCATTCTTTTTGGCCGTTCTTCTTCAGATCAATGTTATTTTCCACTTTTACTTCCTTTCGTTTGCCCTAAACCTCCCGGTTCCCCTGCTATATTATTTCCTCATTATCCCGGTTATCACGGTAGTTCTTTTACTACCTGTTTTTATTAACGGAATAGGTGCCCGGGAAGCTGTCTATATATTTTTCCTGGGACAGTTTCAGGTAACCCCCGCTCAGGCTATTGCATTTACCTGGATTACCTTTGGCATGGTACTTTTTCAGGGAGTTATAGGCGGAATTATCTATGCCTTGAGACAATAAAAAACTCTTCCTATTCTAAAAACCTATAAACCCAAGAGCGCAAAGGAAGTGGAACAATTCAGAAGAAATTTTTATTGACAGAACTCCTCTTACCTGCATAAGCTGGATTTTGACTGGTATTTTACCAGTCAGGCACTTAACCTTTCAGTTTAGTCTATCAATCACCAACCCTTTGAGATAAACCTGAAGGAGGTTTCCCTATGAATCGAAAAAAAATTCTCTCAAGCTTAATCGGTCTCATGATGGTTTTAAGTTTTTCCATGATCAATTCATCGTCTTTTGCTGCAGAGATGTCTGCAGGTGAAGCCATTGCAGCGGCTATTGCCAACGGCGAGATTGTAGATTTGACCGTTCTTATCGCAGAGAATTACCCCGCACACTGGCCGACCCATAACCAGTTCCAAAGATGGACCTTCAACTGGTTCCAACCTATCAAGGGGAAGTATGAAAACAATTTAGCCCAAAGCGTGTTTCCTTACTACGGCCAAAGAGTGGTCATCGATGAGCATACGGGAACTCAAATCGACTTCCCGGCGCACTTCATTCCACCCAAGGGAAGTGGTCTCCCCTTTGAGGGAGAAGCAGGTTCCCTGACCGGTTCAAACTATCCCCTGGAGCGCCAGATGGGGCCCATGGATGTTATCGATGTTCGAAGCATTCTGGATAAAGCCGAAAATGGAAAAAGCCCCGCCATCACTGTGGATATGATTAAAGACTGGGAGAAGAAGAATGGAGAGATTAAACCGGGTGAAGTGGTTGCCTTTTACAGCAGTTATAGCGATAAGTATTATAAACCTTTCCCTGAAGGAAACCGATTGGCCTTTGATCCTTTAATCACCAAGACCGCTCCGGGTTGGCCTGCTCCAACTCCAGAAGTTATGGAATATCTCCATAGCAAAGGAGTATGGCATGTGGCAACAGATGGACCCAGCATGGGACCTGTCGAAGCCGGCCAGCCTACCCACGTGGCCGGTTTGAAATATGGAATGAGCTGGACCGAACTCTGCACCAACCTGGGAAAACTTCCAGCCCGTGGTGCTTACTTCATCAGCCTTCATGCTAAAATCGTGGATGGAAGCGGAGGAATCGCACGGGCTATCGCCATTAAAAGCAAAGGGGTTAAAGGGGTAGGTGAACAATAGAAATCCACTGAATTTATCCTGCCCAGTTTACCCTTGCAAGGAGTGATAACAATTTTGACGAAGCCCTATAGTGTAAATTCCTTGCGGAGGTAAGGCCCGGCTATCAGAGAAAAACCCTCTTCTGTAGAAGAGGTTGTGGATTCAAACACGGGGATAGTTCAGAAAACTAACTCTGGACTCATCCCCGTGCTTGAGTATATTATTAAAATAAAGAGTTTTATTTGTTCTCTATTTAAGTAAGAAGAGAGTTTTTATCTCTCATTCGATACACATGAGAGCTTATTCTGGCCTCCCTGTGTTCAGATTACCATGATTGCTTCCAGCTCCTCTATACAAAGAAGTCATACTTTTCTTAAAGTACTTTTATCCCTTATCATACCCCTCCTCGGCATCCGACTCCTCGGTTTTATAAATATTCTTCCAACCCAGGGTTGGACCAGAGAGATACTTCTGAGGGCCCAGGATGGAGTAACCATCTTTCTGGGGATTATGATCGAAGCTGTCCCCTTTCTTCTTCTCGGTGTTGTGGTCTCAGCTCTGATGGGGGTTTATGTGAAAGAAGAGGTGCTTCTTAAGTATTTACCCAGAAATCGATTTCTCTTGCTCATCCTGCTGAGTTTCATAGGAGCTGTTTTTCCGGTTTGTGAGTGCGGCAATATCCCGGTGGCCCGAAGACTTATCCTTAAAGGTCTCCCGGTCGCCGGAGCAATTACATTCCTCCTGGCAGCGCCGGTTATTAACCCGGTGGTACTTCTATCCACCTGGGCAGCCTTTAGTTTTGATACCCGGATTGTATTCTATCGCTTTGGTTTTACCCTGCTGATTGCCGTAACGGTAGGATTTTTATTTAGCTTCAATCGTAAACAAGAAGAGTTTCTTCAGGAAGAAACCCTTTTGCTTTGTGAGCACTCTGGAAATTTTACTTCCTCTAAGAGTTTTAAGGAGAAAATGAGTCGGGCGCTCCATATTATTTACACGGAATTTTTTGAGATGGGTCAGATTCTTGTTCTGGGAGCTGCCATCGCGGCACTTACCCAGACCTTGGTTCCCAGAGAAGTCCTCCTTAAACTCGGTCAGGGTCCCATACTCTCTATTATTTCCTTGATGATTTTAGCCTTCGTTATTTCGATTTGCTCTACCGTAGATGCCTTTTTTGCACTCTCCTATGCAAATACGTTTACCAACGGCTCTCTACTTGCCTTCTTAGTTTTCGGACCGATGATGGATATCAAAAGCACTCTGATGATGTTGACGACCTTTAAAGTAAAAACCGTGATATGGATCATAATTTTAAGCGCCCAACTGACCCTTCTCTTGACTTTGTTTTTAAATCTCAGGATTGGGTAATTCCTGTCTGTTGTCCGTTGTTTTTTATATAATACTACGGACACCAGGTAACGGACGATCATGAAACCGTTTTTTACCAAACACCGAATTGATTTCTTAATTTTGGGAGGATACGGGGTTTATCTAATCTACGGGTATTTCACGCAGATCTTACAGTTTTACATTCACCCTTCTTACTTTACTTTAACGCTTTGGGCAGGGATCTTTCTGGTAGGGGTAGTAATCCTGGGGCTTACCTGGAATCATGCCGGTGCGGCAGATGAACTCGATCCTCATCACCCGGAATCAGAAGATTCTCTACGTTCTGGAGTGGCTTATCTGTTGATTTTACTCCCGTTGGCGATGGGTTTTCTCCTGCCCCCACAACCCCTCAGTCTGGCTACAGCTAATCAGCGGGGAGTTGATTTTAATAATCTGACTATTTCCCGTGATGAAGGCAAAACAGTTCAGTTCTATCGAAATACTGAAGAGTTTACGATTAAAGACTGGATTAAGTTGTTTAATACAGACCCGGAACCGCAGCACCACGTGGGAAAAAAGGTTAAAGTCATCGGATTTGTCTTCCGTCGAGATGATAATCTCCCAAAAGATTCGTTTCTGCTCTCTCGATTTGTTGTAACCTGTTGTGCTGTGGATGCCAGACCCATTGGCCTTCCGGTACGCTATGACGCCCATCAAGAACTGGAGGAAGGGAGTTGGGTGGAGGTTCAGGGTACCTGGGATGTGGGAGAACTTGCCGGTAAACGGACGAATTTTATTCGTCCTGTTCAAGTCGTTAAAACCCAACGTCCGGCCCAACCGTACCTTTATTAATCAGTACGGGTCCATGTCCGTGATCCCTCATTTTTTCCTTTCCAGCGGACCCCGGACTCCAGACCCTGGATCCTATCTTGAATTTTGATCGATTCATTTTAGCCACCATTGGACTCTTAGCACTTCTCATCCTTCTTCTGATCGCCTCAGGAGATCAGACCCATCTGGAGATTCTGGAAGTGAGCCCCGCCGATGGAAGCCAGGAGGTTCCCATCAATAGTCAGATTACGATCCTCTTTAATCGCCCGGTTGATGCTAAAAGTATTGAAAACAGTTTTAACTTGAATCCACCGGTAGAAGGCTATTACAGCGCAGTTGGGCGAAGATTCGCCTTCACACCTAAATATAGCCTTACTTCTGAAACGGCCTATACCCTGACCCTCCAAAAAACCGCTAAGGATTTGGGAGGAAGGGAAATGCAGAAAGATTTTACACTCCGGTTTCGTACTAAAAAACAATATCTGGCTTATTTAAGCATGGAGGGAGGAGAGACCGGGCAGATTTACCGTATTCATCCGGGTAGTGGGGAAAAATGGCCTCTGACCGAGCCAAATGAGCCTGTCAAGGCCTTTGATGTATCATCCGACGGAAAAATCCTGGCTTATGTAGTAAAAGCCCAGGATCCCTCTCAATCGGATAAACTTTACTTAAAAAATCTGGAAAGTGGGGAAAAACAGGAAATTTCGGTTATCTTAAACGACCCTAATACCACTAAACCCTCCGATGGTACCCAATATCCAGGCTCAAAAACCATTGAAATTTCCACCCCGCAATTTTCACCCGATGCCCGATATTCCCATAACCTTGAACGTTCCAATCGTACTGAAAGTTCCTGGGGGAGGGGCTTACTTGGATTTACCGGGATGATCACTCAAAACGGGTCCACATCCTCAAATTGGGAGGTTTATTTGGCTAACTTAGGAGAATCCTCTCTGCAAGCTGTCAAATCTGACGTTGGTCGAGAAATAAATCAGGCGGCGGCCTCCGGTTTGATCATAGAGGCTTTGATAAAATCCATTGTTACCGTTCATCTGAAGCAAGATAGCTTTCGATTTTCTCCAGATGGAAACGCCCTGGTTTTACGGGATAAGGTTGGTGATTTCAGTCTGGTGACGCTTACTAAAGATAGTATAACCATTTTAGGGCCTTATCTGGAAGTTAGCAACTTTAATGCGAGGGGGGATCAAATCGCTTTTGTAGATGTAAAACCGGAGGATCCAGAATTAAAAGGGAAAATCCTCATTCAGCCGTCTACAGGGGAGGTTAAAGAAATTTCAGATTCTTCCTTCGATAACATGGATCCCCGCTTTGCCAACCGATACCCTACCAAAATTGTTTATGCAGCAGGAGTGAAAGTCGCCAACGGAGTTAAAATATATCATCTGGAATTGTTGGATTTAGAGAGTAAAAACCGGCAGAACTTATCCACTCTTCTACCTTCTGGAGAACCATCCTCCTATAGTGACGAACACCCTGCCTGGTCACCTGACGATCGATGGATTGCCTTCGAGCGCTTTTCCAGAGAAGAACTTGAAAAAACTTCTAATCCTTTCCTCATCAAGAAGGTCCATAAGGGAGGCGAGATATGGATGATAAAAACCGACGGAAGCCAATTTCAAACCCTGGGAGTCAGGGGGACCAATCTTGTCTGGTTCCCCTAATTTACCGCCTTCATTAGATTTCAACCGGAAGAATCGAAATGAGATCGATGACCTTAACCACATCCTCAATTTTTTCAACTAATTTGATGGCCATTTCTTTTTCCCTTTCAGATCTGACCTTACCCACCACCAATACAACACCGTTGCAAGTGTCCACGTTAACAACCGATAAAGTTCTTAAGCTTTCAATCTTATCAACTGTCAGGATAGTTCTAACCTTAGCCGTGATCAGAGCGTCTTTCAGGTGATCCGAATAACGAAGATGAGAACAATCCTCTCCCAGTTCTTTGTAGATAAGTAAGATATCTCGAACGCCTGTTACCCCTTTAATGGAAGTTACCGTGCTTAAGATAAGGTCTTTTTCCTCTTGAGATTTAACGGCTCCACTGAGGGTGACAACCCCTTCTTCGGTATGGATACCGATATACCTGGACATAATCCTTTTGTCATTCCATAAAGCTGCTTTAACTTTAGCTGTGATCCAGGCATCGCTTACCTTTTCCTTGATCATTTCTTTTTTATCTCCGGCAAAACCTGGAATTTGCAGGATTAGTAAAAAAACCAAAAGCATAAGCAAAAGTATCCATCTCACCTTCAAGAACCTTCTCAGTTCATATCTGACCATAGAGATTGTAAGGTACCCAAAATTTTCCACGCAGGACCACTAAAAGTATGGGATATAGGGGGGTATGGGAGTATGGAAGTATGGGAGTTTTATCTCCCCCATTCCCATACTTCTACACCCCCATACTCCCACACTCCCATACTTCCATACTCTTCGTAGTCCTTCGTAGGTAGTGTTTTCCTTGTGTCTTTATACCTCCAGGGGTTACTATTTCTCCTCGAGCACGGTTACCAGGGTCGGCTTTCCTCCTTCGATTCTGGCCACATAAAACCGATGGACTCCGTTATTTTTCTCGTCGAAGGTATAATCGGCCATAACCCCTGGGAAACCTTTCAGTTGTTTTAATCCGGTTTTGATTCCCTCTCTATTAGCTCCACCTTTTTTTGCAGCTTCAGCCAAAAGAAGAACTGCGTCGAAATATTGAGCCGCGATGACGTTGGGTTCAGTCCCATAACGTTTTTGATAATCCATGGTCCAGACCTGACGTTGCGGCTCTTGAAGTGCCGGCATGTACTCGGTTACAATTAAAACGCCATTGGCAGCTTCCCCGGCTTCCTCGAGAACTTTTTTTACACCGAAGTCTCTGTGGGCAACAATGGGAACTTGAATACCTAGAGCCTTTACCTGCTTGAGGAAGGGCCCTCCTTCGGCAGTCTCGCCCAGTGCAATAATGGCCTGTACAGGACTGGACTTAACTTTTTCGAGTTGAGGCTTGAAATCTTTATCACCCGGCTTCCAGGATTCGCGAACCAGAGGGGTAATTCCATACCTTTCCTGGAGAATCTTGACGACCATCTCGGCTCTTGTATTATGAATGCCTGTGCTATCGTGAAGGACCGCCAGATTCTTTAACTTTAAATCCTCCACCACATATCGAGCTATAAGGTTGGTAAGAAGGCTATCGCTGGCTCCTACCCGGAAGATCCACTTTGCATTCTCTGTGGTCCTGGGACTGGTCCCCCCTGTAAGATAGGGAATCCCCTGTTGCTCCACAAGATCCTTACTGGCCATAACGAAACGACTGAAGAGTTCTCCAATTACCGCGACCATTTGAGGATCCTGGACAAGCTTCTTTATAGCTTCAACGGCTCCCTGCTCTGTATCCTGGTCATCTTCATAAACAACCTCTAGAGAGGCCCCATTAATTCCACCCTTTTTATTCAAATCCTCAACGGCCATCTCAACACTGTTTTTGATAATCCGTCCAATGGGAGCTCGCTCTCCACTCAAAGGAGCCTGAACCCCTATCTTTATGGACTTTTGCTCTGCCCAGAGCCGGGTTCCGGAGACCATGAGAAAACAAGTTAAAAGAGAAAGGATTACCAATCGAATCGGTTTCATCATTTAATCTCCCTATTGTCAAATTGTTCTGGAATTGTAAAAATCATAACTGTCAATTCTAGGTTTTACAGTTGATTTGTCTGCTTGTCAATACCTTTTCCGTGAGATCTAAAGTACAAATTTAATCTTTGGATAAAAGTTAAAGATTTTTTCCTTTGATGAAAGGCGGTTGAAAACCTTAGATAAGCCTAAAGAGAGTTATTAGGCCGGGAAATGTTTAGTAGAGTGAGATCCTGGCAATGGGTTGAATATTGAGATCAGATGCAAGTTCCTGGTAAGAAAGTACGGAAAGTCGAGGAAATTCGAGAGCAATAACTTTACGTAGATGAGGACGTACATCAATCGTGGTTAATATAACCGGAACCGAAGTCGATGGATAAGGACGAGGTCTTCCAATCTCAACGCGTACGGCCTCTAAAATTTTATCACACGTGTCTTCATCCAGGTCTATTTTTCCCTTTTCTTCTGTAAGAGAGGAACGTCCCAATAGGATTTTTTCAATTTCTGGATCCAGCAGA